>RFXS01000130.1 GCA_009921465.1 Betaproteobacteria bacterium | reverse complement strand
ATGCAGGCGGTGCTGCATCAGTTTCCGGGGGCGCAGGTCGAGTACCGGTTCAAGTGCCGCAACCCGGGCGTGCAGTTGGCGCCTTTGGTGCACGAAATCCGCACCGAGGTGCGCTCTTTGTGCAGCCTGAAGTTTCAAGACCCCGAGTTGCTGTGGTTGCGCAGCCTGCGCTTCATCAAAAGCGACTTTGTGGACTTTTTGGGCCTGTTCAAGCTCAACGAAAAATACATCGAGATCGAAGCCTTGCCGACGGGCGAAATTGAGATTTCGATCCGAGGCCCTTGGTTGCACACCATCTTGTTTGAAATTCCGGTGCTGGCCATTGTCAACGAGGTCTACTTTCGACACACCCAACGGGTGCCCGATTTTTTGCAAGGACGCCAGCGGTTGGACCAAAAAATTGGTCAGCTCCAAGCCGAAGGTTTGCGCGAACTCAAGATCGCCGACTACGGCACCCGCAGGCGTTTTTCCAAGGCCTGGCACGAGGAGGTGTTGCGTGTGCTGGCCGACCGCTTGGGCACGGGGCCAGCAGGTCAGTTTGCCGGCACCAGCAATGCCTTGTTCGCCATGAAACTGGGCTTGACTCCCTTGGGAACCATGGCGCACGAATACCTGCAAGCCTGCCAAGCCCTGGGCCCACGCCTGCGCGACAGCCAGGTGTTTGGGTTTGAGACCTGGGCGCGCGAATACCGGGGTGACCTCGGGATAGCGTTGAGCGATGTCTACGGCATTGAGCCATTTTTGCGCGACTTTGACATGTACTTTTGCAAATTGTTTGATGGCGCGCGCCACGACAGTGGCGACCCCTTCATGTGGGGAGAGCGCATGATCGAGCATTACAAAAACAACCGTGTCGACCCGCTGACCAAAATTTTGATCTTCAGCGATGGGTTGACCGTGCCACGCACCATTGAGTTGTACCAGCGTTTTCGGGGGCGCTGTCAACTCGCCTTTGGCATTGGCACCAATTTGACCAACGACTTGGGCTACGAGCCGCTGCAAATCGTCATCAAGATGACGCGTTGCAATGGCCAGCCCGTGGCCAAGCTGTCGGACACGCCATCGAAAAACATGTGCGAAGACGAAAAATACCTGGCCTACTTGCGCCAGGTGTTTGACATTGAGCAACCCGCTTGAAGCAAAACCGCCCTCCGACCTGTGTGTCCCAACCTTTGAAAGTCCTGCCATGTTGACTGCTTTGCTGGTGATATTTGTGCTGTGCTATGCCGCCATTGCCTTGGAGCATCCGCTCAAAGTCAACAAATCGGCATCGGCTTTGTTGGGGGCGGGATTGTTGTGGACGCTGTACGCCTTGAGCGCGGGCAACCCCGACGCAGTGGCCCAGGAGTTGGGCGAGTCCTTGCTGGGCACGGCGCAAATTGTGTTTTTTCTGATTGGGGCCATGACCATCGTGGAAGTGGTGGACGCGCACAACGGCTTTGCCGTCATCACCGATCGCATCCGCACCACCCGTTTGTCCAGCCTGATGTGGTTGGTGGGTTTTGTCACCTTTTTCCTGAGCTCCATTTTGGACAACCTGACCACCGCCATCGTCATGGTCTCGTTGATGAAAAAACTCTTGGGTCAACGCGAAGACCGCTTGTTCTTTGCCGGCATCATCGTGATTGCCGCCAACGCCGGGGGCGCGTGGACGCCCATTGGCGACGTGACCACCACCATGCTGTGGATTGGTGGCCAAATCACCACCGTGGCCATCATGAAGGCGGTGTTCATTCCCTCCATGGCCAATTTGCTGGTGCCCCTGTGCGTGATCGCGTATGTGTTGCGTGGCCAAATGGTGGTGGCCCCACCGCGCAACGCGGGTGAGGGTGATTTGCCATCGACCACTGCATTTGAGCGCAATTTGATGTTCTTCTTGGGCCTGGGGGTCTTGGTGGCCGTACCAGCATTCAAAACCTGGACCCACTTGCCACCCTATATGGGCATATTGTTGGGCTTGGGCTTGCTGTGGTTGGTGGGCGACTTGGTGCACCGCGAAAAAGAAGACGAGGACAAAGAACACCTGACCCTGGTGCGCGCACTCTCGCGCATTGACATGGGCTCCATCACGTTTTTCATTGGCATTTTGTTGGCGGTGGCCACCTTGGAGCACACCCATGTGCTGTCGGGCATTGCACAGTGGTTGGACGACACCGTGGGGCGTTTGGATGTCATCGTCATGCTCATTGGCTTGGTCAGTGCGGTGGTGGACAACGTGCCTTTGGTGGCCGCGTCCATGGGCATGTACAGCCTGACGCAGTACCCACCGGACAGCTTTTTGTGGGAGTTCATGGCCTACTGTGCGGGCACGGGCGGTTCTATCCTCATCATTGGCTCGGCCGCTGGTGTGGCCGCCATGGGTTTGGAGCGCATCGACTTCCTGTGGTACATGCGCAAAATCAGTTTGTACGCCTTGCTCGGTTACCTGGCGGGCGCGGGCTTGTACATCTTGCAATACCAACTCACCCATTGACGCACACCCGCTGAAAGCGCATGCCGCACCGTTTGATTGATCTGTATAACCATGAAACCCAAAATCATCATCGCCCGCACCGTTTTCCCTGAAGTGGTGGCCCGATTGCGCCAGCACTTTGAAGTCACCGACAACCAAGCCGATGTGGCCTGGAGCAAGGCCGAGTGGACCGAGCGCTTGAGACAACACGCCGGTGCTTTCAGCATGGGCATTGACCCGGTGGACGAAGAAGTGCTGAAAGCCTGCCCGCAACTGAAGATTTGCGCCAACATGTCGGTGGGCTATAACAATTTGGATGTGCCCGCCATGACCCTGCACGGCGTGCTGGCCACCAACGCACCCGATGTGCTGACCGAGACCACCGCCGACTTTGGCTTTGCCCTGATGATGGCCGCCGCAAGGCGAGTGACCGAGAGTGAGCACTTTTTGCGTGGCGGGCAGTGGAAGCAATGGCGCTACGACTTGTTTGCGGGTGCCGAGGTGCACGGCAGCACCCTGGGCATCATGGGCATGGGCCGCATTGGCCAGGCCATCGCCCGCCGTGGCGCACATGGCTTTGGCATGCAGGTCATTTATCACAACCGCAGCCGTTTGAGCCCCGAGGTGCAAGCCGCTTGTGGGGCCCGCTATGTGGGCAAAGACGAGCTGCTGCAAAACGCCGATCACCTGGTGTTGGTGGTGCCCTATTCCAAAGAGGCCCACCACACCATCGGCGCGGCTGAGATCGCGTGCATGAAGCCCACCGCCACCTTGACCAACATCGCGCGCGGCGGCATCGTCGACGATGCC
>RFXS01000129.1 GCA_009921465.1 Betaproteobacteria bacterium | reverse complement strand
GGCGCATGGTGCAACTGCTGTCGGCCAAGTCTAAATTTTTGGCGGTCAACACCCAGATCAACAGCGGCAACCGTGGCTACCATGTGATCCACCGTTATCCGCATGCGGACTTCGTTTCCTTGAACGAACCGGAATTGCGCATGGCCGCGCACAACCGTCATGCCCCCCTGGAACAGGTCATTGAGTCAGTCTGCGGCCGGATGGGCACGCAAAAGGTGGCGATCACGCGCGGTACCAAAGGTGTCTTGGTGCACGACTGCGTGGCCAAAAATTTCCACCCCGTTCCTGCGCTGGCCACCAAGGTCATCGACCGGGTGGGTGCGGGCGACGCCTTTCTCTCGCTAGCGGCCTTGTGTGCCGCCAAAGGCCTGCCAGCCGAGATCACCGGCTTCATTGGCAGCGTGGCCGCTGCTTTGGACGTACAGGTGGTCGGCAACCGCGAGTCGATCGGCTCAGTACCCTTGGCAAAGTACATTTCGACCCTAATGAAGTGAGCGGGCAACCTGCTTTCAGTGGCCAGATGTCAAATATGAGCACCCCTCAAAAAAGCAGCGTTGGTAGGAACCAAATCTGCCCCTGTGGCAGTCAGCGCAAGTTCAAGCACTGCTGCGCGGGCAAGCAATTGGGTTTGCAGGGGACGTCAGTTGCTCCATCGGATCTTGAGGCTTTATTGGCCACTGCCACTTCCTTGCATCGCGCCGAACAGTTGATTCAGGCGACTGCCGCCTACAAGCAAGTACTGCAACTGCATCCTGAGCATGCACATGCCTTGCACATGATCGGTGTTCTGGCGCAACAGCAGGATGACCAGGTGGCTGCAGTGGAGTGGATCAAACGCGCCATTGCGCTATCGCCCACCCCTGAAATGCACTACAACTTGGCTGTAGCCCTGGGCGCACAGAAAGATTGGAAGGCCGCCGCGCTGCAATACAAGAATGCCGTCGACCTGAAGCCGGATTATGGGCTGGCATGGACCAATTTGGGCTCGGCGTTCAAAGAGCTTCGTTACAAAGAGGCAGCCGTTGAAGCCTATACCTGTGCCAGGGATCTACAGCCACATTTGCGAAGTGCTCACTCTAATCTCGGCGTGGCGCTGACTGCACTTCAACGGCCGGCCGAAGCCATCGAGTGCTTTCACCGAGCTTTGAAACTCAAGGCCAACGACGATGTTAGTTTGACCGGCATGGGTGCGGCATTGCAGGGCCTGGGTACCAAGAACTCCGAAGCGATCCGCTATTACAGGGCTTCATTGGCAATCAACCCCCGCGAGCAAGCAACCCATACAGCTCTTTTATTTGCTATGGAGCTCGATCCGAGCTTCGACATCGTGGCATTGCAAAAAGAGAGAAGAGAGCTCGATCGCTTGCATTTTGCGCCACTAGCCCTTGAGCAAAAGCCTCACAAAAACCTAGTTGATGCTGATCGTCGATTGCGGGTGGGCTACGTTTCTGGCGACTTCAGAGAGCATTCCGCACCTAAGGGTTTTGGCGGTATGTTGTCAAAATTTGATGCGACTAAATTTGATGTGTACGCGTACCACAATAGTCCGGAATTTGACAGCACCAGTGCGTTCTTTAAAGATGCAGTCACTGCTTGGTTTCCGACGGTTGACTTGTCCGACCACGCGCTGGCCGACCTCATTCGCAGCCACCAAATAGACATACTTGTGGATTTGTCTGGATTCACATCGGGTGGTCGTCTGGCGGTGTTTGCCATGCGGCCAGCGCCAATCCAGGTCACAGCCTGGGGTTATGCAGCGAGCACGGGCATGAAGGCAATGGATTACTACTTTACAGATGCCGTCATTGTTCCGCCAGATGAACAGCACCTGTATGTCGAAAAAATACAGTATTTACCATGCGTTATTCCGTATTTCAATCGTGAGCCTTTCCCGGAAGTTGGGCCTTTGCCAGCACAGTCTGGGCAGGGCATTACTTTCGGAAACTTTAACCGCCTGTGCAAAGTCAGTGATGCAACATGGCAGGCATGGGGCGCGATTCTCAGGGCTCTGCCGAGTAGCCGGCTCATCATTAAGACAGGTGATATAAAAAGCGAGCCGGTCCAGCAGGAGCTGTTACTTCGTTTCGAAGCCCTCGGCATTTCTGCCCATCGAATTATTTTGCAGGGCGGCACAACGTGGGCTGAGCACATGGTTGCATTCAATCAAGTCGATATCCTGCTAGATCCCTTCCCACATGGCGGTGGCATTTCGACTTTTGAGGGGCTCAAAATGGGCGCGCCGGTCGTCGCGATGAACTGGCCGACCGTCGCAGGGCGATTGTCGTCCTCCATCCTGTCGGTTCTGGGGATGACGGATTGGATTGCAAACGATACCGATGAATATGTGGCAATAGCGGTGCGCATGGCGCAAGACCTGGAGAAGCTGGCGAGTACCAGAGCGGGATTGCGCGCGCGGTTTGATGCTTCGGTGTTGGGCGATACCGCTGCCTACGTCGGTATAGCAGAGCAGACTTATCTAGCACTTTGGCGTGACTGGTGCGCTCGGCAGACACTCTCCACTCAAACGGTTGAGCATGTCGGTGAAGTGGACGGGCCGCCATCAGCGACACGGTCTTTACAGCTGTTATGAGTACGGCGTCTTTAAAGCCTGCAAACGGGCTTGCATTGACTGAGCCACGTCTGGACGGAAATTTGGTGGAAGATGGCTACACCATCATTCGTAACGCCATATCGCCGCAGCTGCTCCTGACCATTCAGCAAAGCGTCAACCGCAGTCTGCATGAATTGGCGAGCTCCGTATTGGGGCAAACCACTGACTGGACTGATCCGGCTTATTTCAAAAAAGCGGTGAAGCATCTGGCCACCCAGCACAGTGGGTACGAGTTGCTCAAACCAGTTTGGAAAAATCTGATTCGGCAAGACTTGCTCAATGATCTTTTTCTGCAGCCCGCCATTTACAGCTTCATTTGCAACGTGCTGGGCAAAGACCTCTGCTACCAGGATGACCCCTCCTTGACTTTGAACCTGCCGGGGGTGGCCAGCTCGCAACAAAATTATTTGTTCAAGGGTTTTCACCAGGAGGTCTGGTCGGGCGCCAGTGTCAACACCCTGCAATTTTGGACACCCTTGTTCCAACAAAGCACGGCCCATGGCATCGTGTTCATCAAAGGCTCGCACCTGTGGGGCCATATCCCTCACAGAAATCGGGAGCCATTGGCCTTGCCGGCCGGCCATGCAGAGGCGCCATCTGACCTGGCGCTGGGCGATGCCGTGGTATTTCACTCTTTGCTGCTGCACCGTTCGGCACCAATCCCCAAATCTGGTCAGCCCAGATTGGCCTTGCCTTGCCTGGTGAAAAACTTCAGGCA
>RFXS01000128.1 GCA_009921465.1 Betaproteobacteria bacterium | reverse complement strand
TTGCGTGAAACACAAGAAGGCATCACCCGTGTCAAAAACATCATCCAGGACTTAAAGGATTTTTCGCGCTCAAATGCAGTGCAGCACTTCATCCTGGCTGATTTGCACCTGGGGCTTCGCTCCACCCTCAACATAGTGGGCGGCGAAGTCAAATACCGTGCAGATCTGGATTTGCAATTGACCCCATTGCCAGACGTCGAATGTGTGCCCTCGCAAATCAATCAAGTGTTTTTGAACATGGTTGTCAATGCCGCACAGGCCATGCCCGATGATCAAAGGGGCAAGATCACCATCCGCTCAGGTGTGGCAGCAGACAAGGTTTGGTTTGAATTTGAAGACAATGGCGTTGGCATGGATGAGGTCACCATCGCGCGGATTTTTGATCCATTTTTCACCACCAAAGACGTGGGCACTGGCACCGGCTTGGGCCTGTCGGTCTCATTGGGGATTGTGAAGCGCCATGGCGGTCAAATCACCGTGCGCAGCACGCCAAGTGTTGGGACCACATTCAAAATCGAATTGCCCATGCGACAACCGCATGTCGAAACAAACCCTGCCGGAGTGAACGCATGAACGAGACCACCCCTTCCAATCTGGACACTGCAGATTCATCAGCCGTCTGGGATCCATCAACCGTGAAAATTTTGTGCGTTGATGATGAACCCAACGTGCTGTCAGCCCTTCGGCGCATGTTCACGCTGGAAGGATGCGCCATCACCATTGCAGACGGTGGCGGCGCCGCTTTGCAAGCCATGGCCAGCGAAACCTTTGATGTGATCATCTCTGACATGCAAATGCCTGAGATGAATGGAGCGCAGTTGCTGGAGCAAGTGCGTCTGCAGTGGCCCCACACCATGCGCATTTTGCTCACCGGTACCGCCGACCTGGCCAATGCGGTGGCAGGCATCAATCAAGGTGAAATTTACCGTTACGTATCCAAACCCTGGAATGATGACGAACTGCTGGGCATCGTCAAAGGCGCAGTTGCTTTTGCCAATCTTGCCAAAGAGCGACAACGCTTGATCGAACTCACACAAGCGCAAAATGCAGCACTTGAGGACATGGTCGAGACCTTGGAAGAAAAGGTTCAGGTTCGCACGGCTTCATTGCGCCAAGCATATACAGCCTCCATCAAAGCTTTTTCCGGCTTGCTGGGTTTGCGCAGCGCCAAGCTGCTGGATCACTCCAAGCGTGTGGCCAGCACGGCCATGAAGATGGCCCAATTGGCCGGCCATGATCACGCCATGGCGCAAGACATTTTCATAGCTGGTCTACTGCATGATTTGGGCAAGATCGGCCTGAGCGACCGGGTGTTGAGCACCTATATCGATAACCTGCCGCAAAGCGATTTTGTTTTGCTCGAATCCCATCCCGCGATGGGGGCCACATGTCTCAAGGGCTTAGAGGGCATGGATGCGGTATCGCAAATGATTCGCTCGCACCATGAAAATTTTGACGGCAGTGGCTACCCAGATCGATTGTCTGGTACCGCCATCCCTGTGGGCGCAAGGTACTTGGCTGTGGTTGAGGTCTACGAAGAACTCATGTCTGGCGATTACGACGGCAAGACATGCAGCCATTCGGTCGCGATGCGCAACATCATCAACAATCGTGGAACAGTGTTTTGCCCTCAGGCCGTTGACTTGTTGGTTCAAGTGCTGGGCGGTGCCCCGGCTGTGCCCGAGCCGCGCACCAAAGCGCCTTTACCGAGCGCCGCCAAAAAACCCGATGCACCGCTGGGCAAAGATGTCTCTGCCAATTTAAGCTATCGCCACTTGGTAGAAACCATTCGCAAGTTTTCGCATGCACGCATTGAAGACTTGCGCAGCCAGCCCGAGGGTTTGTTGTGGATCCATGTTCAGCAAGCGCATGGGCAAGGCAATCCCGATTTGGTCATGTGGCTCAAAGGCCATGGCTTTATGTGGACTGCCGCACAAGGCGCTTGGTACTTTCCCAGCTGAACCAGCCCATCATCCCCATATCTTCACACCTTGCACGGGGCTGATGGTTGGTCAACCCCCTGGCTGTCATGGCGCCCTCAAGTCCTGTAACAGCCGTCCAAATGCCAGCACCTCTGCATCATGCAAAGGATCGATCCAAGCTTCTTTGAGAGCGGCGACATACCAAGCCTGCATGGCAGGCAAAGTCAGCAGGGTTTGCACATAGGCCATGCACTCTGGTGAAAGTGGCAGGCCATAGGTTTGCACCCGAAATGCCACCGGACAAAAAAACGCATCCACCGCAGTGAACTGGGCACCTGCCAAAAATGGTCCGCCAAAGCGCTGCAATCCATCGCGCCACAGCGCTTGCAATCGTTGTAAGTCTTGCAACAAGCCGTTGGTTAAAGGTTGATGTAAAGCCACGCGCACCCCACAGCTCATGCCGCAGATGTTGCGCAGCGCACCAAAGCCCGAATGCATTTCAGCGGCGGCGCTGCGCGCCCAAGCGCGTGCCGCTTTATCGGCAGGCCACACCGAGGGGTGTTGCTCGGCCAGGTATTCGGCAATCGCCAAGGTGTCCCACACAGTGTGTGAGCCATCGACCAACACCGGCACCTTGCCGGTGGGGGAGAACGCGTCAAAACCCGACGGTTCACCGTTCATGGGGAAAGTGTGCAGGCTTTCTTCAAATGGCAGCCCCAAACTGGTCATCAGCACCCAAGGACGCAAAGACCATGACGAGTAGTTCTTATTGGCGATGTGGAGTTTCATCAAAGGATTCTTTCGGGGTTTCGCGCGTTGCCACACGTCAGGCCACTGCACCTTGGCTTTTGAGTCGCGCCACCTCTTGCGCAGACAAGCCCAAAGCAGCCAATACCTCGTCGGTGTGCTCGCCTTGTATCGGCGGGTGCTGGCGCACACCCAGGCGTTGACCGTTCATGGTCAAGGGCAACAAAGCCGCACGCGCCATTTGTCCGGCCCTGGGGCCATCGCTCAAGCGCACATCGGCCAGGCCACCGGTGGCCTGCAAATGCGCGTCGTCAAACAAGTCTTCTGGTTTGGCAATGGGTGCGTAAGGCAAGCCAGCCGACTCAAACAGGTCGGACAGATCTTTCGCGCTCCAGTGCATCAAGCGTGTGCGCAAGTCAGGCAGCAGTTGCGAACGCAGTCGCACGCGGTCGTTGTTGGTGGCGTATTCGGTCTTTGCCAGCAAATCCACAAAGCCCAACTTTTCGCAAAACACCTTCCACTGCGCGTCACTCACCGCAGCTAAAAAGATTTGCTCGCCATCTTTGACGGTGAACACGTCGTAGACCGCCCAAGCCGAAATGCGATCGGGCATGGGCGACGCCGCTTGGCCGGTGATGGCGTATTGCAGCATGTGCTGCCCGACCAAAAACACATTGTTTTCAAACAAGGC
>RFXS01000127.1 GCA_009921465.1 Betaproteobacteria bacterium | reverse complement strand
AACCACACGGTGAGCAAGGTCGACAACGACGGCACCACCAAACTGCACGCCAGCATTTTGATGGCCGGCCGTTACTCTGAAGCTATCTAAGGAGCCTCATCATGGCCAGCAAAAGCGTATTGAACGATTCAAACCAGGTGAGCCGCGCGGTGGCTCTGATCCAGCTTGGTGCCCGCCTGCAGGTGCTGGAGAGCGAAACAGACCTGTCCTACGAGCGCCTTTTGCGGCTGTACAAAGAGGTGGCCGGCCGCTCGCCCTCCAAAGGCCAGTTGCCCTTCTCCACCGACTGGTTTCTGACCTGGCAGCCGAATATTCACGCTTCACTGTTTCTGAACATCTATGAATACCTGAGCAAGGTGAGCGCGCTGGAGGACATCGATGCCATCATGAAGGCCTACAAACTGTACAGCGAGCAGATCGCGGTGTGCGGGGTAGAGCCTCTGCTGTCGATCACCCGCGCCTGGCGCCTCGTGAAGTTTATTGACAACAACATGCTGGGCACCACCAAATGCAGCAAATGCGGCGGCCACTTTGTGACCGAAGCCTATGAAAATGCCCGCCATTACGAGTGCGGCCTGTGCACGCCACCGGCCCGCGCGGGCAAGGGCGCCGGCAACGGCGGCATCCTGCTGCATTGAGCAGGCGTTGCGGCGCAAGCCTGCAAATGAGGCTCCTTCGGGGGCCTTTTTTCATTAACGGGCTGGCTGCTGATCTCTAAAATAAAGTATCGCGCGTTATAGTGCCAATTTATCCCATCGACGTCTCGCCACCATGCTTCACCTCGGGTTCCCACGTTCATGATCGTTATTGTTGGTTACGTGGTGTCCATGGGCTGCATCTTTGGCGTGTATGTGTTCCACGGCGGCAACATCAAGGTCATTCTGGAAGCCCTGCCGTTTGAGCTGATCACCATTTTTGGCGGCGCACTGGGCGCCTTTGCGGTCAACAACCAGCCCAAGGTGCTCAAGGCCACCATCAAGCTGATCCCGCAGGCGCTCAAAGGGTCAAAGTACACCAAGGCGCGCTTTATGGAGTTGCTGGCGCTGCTCTATGACATTTTGCAAAAGGCGCGCAAAGAGGGTCTGATGGCGATCGAAAAAGACGTGGAAGAGCCCCACGAGTCGGCCATTTTCAACAAATACCCCAATGTGGGGCATGACCACCATGTGGTGGAGTTCATCACCGATTACCTGCGCATGATGGTCTCTGGCAACCTGAACTCGCATGAGATCGAGAGCCTTATGGACAGCGAGATCGACACCCACCACGCCGAGGCTCACGCCCCGGTGGCGGCTATTGCGCGGCTGGCGGGCGCCCTGCCCGCTTTTGGCATTGTGGCGGCGGTGTTGGGGGTGGTGAACACCATGGGCTCGGTGGGGCAACCCCCTTCTGTGCTGGGCGGCATGATCGCCTCGGCCCTTGTGGGCACCTTTCTAGGCATCTTGCTGGCCTACGGCGTGGTGGAGCCTCTGGGCGGCCTGCTGGAGCAAAAGTCTGAAGACAGCGCCAAGGAGCTGCAGTGCATCAAATCCACACTGCTGGCCAGCATGCAAGGGTACAACCCGTCCACCGCCATCGAATTCGGCCGCAAGGTGCTGTTTTCGACCGAACGCCCCACGTTTCTTGAGCTTGAAAACCATGTTCGCAAGAAATAGGTCAGGGGCGAGCTGATATGGCGACCGATCCAGCCAAGCTACAGCCGATCATCGTCAAGAAGATCAAAAAAGGCGGCCACGGGGTGCACGGCGGTGCCTGGAAGATTGCCTACGCTGACTTCGTGACCGCCATGATGGCGTTTTTCCTGCTGATGTGGCTGCTGGGCTCCACCTCAGAGGGCGACAAAAAAGGCCTGTCCGATTACTTTGCCTCGCCACTCAAGGTGGCCATGATGGGCGGTGCCGGTGCCGGCCAGAGCAACAGCGTGATCACCGGTGGCGGCAAGGACCTGACGCAGCAGGTTGGTCAGACCTCGCGCGCCGACAGCAACAACCCGATCGAGAAAAAAGCGGCTATCGAGGCCATCAAGGCAGAGATTGCCAAGCAGGACGCCAAAAAACTGGACTCTTTGAGCGAAAAGATCAGTGCATTGATTGCCAGCAACCCGAAATTATCCGAGTTCAGTTCACAGATCCGAATCGACAGCACGCCCGATGGGCTGCAAATCCAGATTGTTGACGACCAGAAGCGCCCCATGTTTGACAGCGGCAGCGCGGTCGTCAAGCCCTATATGCGCGATATCCTGCGTGAAATCGGTGGCGCCCTGAACGGGGTGGACAACAAAATCGGGCTCGATGGGCACACCGACCGTACGCCCTTTGGCGGTGGCGATCGCGGTTACAGCAACTGGGAACTGTCGGCGGACCGGGCCAACGCCTCTCGGCGCGAACTGAGCCTGGCGGGTCTGCCCGAAGAGCGCATGGGGCGCATCATGGGGCTGGCCTCAAGCAATTTGCTCGAGGAAGACAACCCGTTCAGCCCGATCAACCGCCGCATCAGCATTCTGGTCATGTCGCGCGAGGCCGAGGCCCGCCTGTCTGGCGCAGGACGCACGCCCCTGACGCCTAAGGCCACACCGGCAGCAGCAGCGCGGGTGAAGCCATGATTCAATTGACAATCCACCACTTTTGGGCCGGAGACATGACACCCGGGCCCCTTCACCGCTTCACTGAAAGGGTCCTTCATGGCCTCTGATCTCCGTTTTTTGGTGGTGGACGATTTCTCCACCATGCGCCGCATTGTCCGTAACCTGCTCAAGGAGATCGGCTTCACCAATTCGGAAGAAGCCGAGGATGGGGGGGTGGCATTGCAGAAGCTGCAAAACAGCAATTTCGACTTTGTCATCAGCGACATCAACATGCCCAACATGAATGGTTTTCAGTTGCTGTCCGAGATCCAGAAAATCGACAAGCTCAAACGGTTGCCCGTGCTGATGGTGACTGCGGAAGCGCGCAAGGAAGACATTGTGCTGGCAGCTCAAAAAGGTGCTGCCGGCTTTATCGTCAAGCCTTTCACGAAGGCGACACTTGAGGACAAAATCAATCTGATTTTGACCAAATACGGCATGAAGTAAGGCGGACCATGCAGACTGTTGACCCGGCCGCTGAAGCCGACCCTAACGCCACGCAATACGCCATTCAATACGCCACCCAGGACGCCGCAGCTGGCGTGAACCCGGACATCCACCACAGCATTGGGGCGCTCACACGCCAGTTGCACAACGCCTTGCAGGCACTGGGCTTGACCGACAAGTTCAAGGGCCTGGCGGGCGAAATGCCCGATGCCAAGAGCCGTCTGTCCTACATCTCCCGGCTCACAGGCGAGGCGGCCGAAAAAGTACTCAACCGGGTCGACCTGGCCAAAGCCGACCATGCACTTATCTTGGCGCAAACTCGCGCCATGAGCCAACGCCTTGACG
>RFXS01000126.1 GCA_009921465.1 Betaproteobacteria bacterium | reverse complement strand
TGCGTGATGCGCTCAAAAACCGGCAAAAACTCTGCGCTGTCCATGGCCCGTCCATTGACGCTGGTGAGAATTTGCACCCCCTTGGCCCCTAACTTGTCGATGGCGTAGTCCATCTCTTGCAAAGCGGCTTTGGGGTTGTTCATGGGCAAGGAGGCCACAAAGCCTGGAAACTTGTGCGGCCATTGGCGGCAAATGTCTGCCATGCCTTCATTGGCCACACGCGCATAGCCAGGCGACACATCGGGCCCGCCGAGCATGTCAGGCGAGGGCACCGCCAGCGAGATGATTTGTTGGACATCCGGAAATTGGTCCAGCATGGCCACCCGTGCGGGCATGTCCCACAGCATGCGCAACTGGCTCATGCGCTTGACCATGCCAGGCTCTTTGCCATGGGTTTTGACCAGGTCCACGTAGGCCGGTGGCATGACGTGGTTGTAAATATCGATTTTGACGCTGCTCACAGGGTTCTTTCGGGTGAATTTGATGGCCAGAAGCGGTGCACTTTTTGATCGATGGGATTTGACCACAGGCGCTTTGCAGCTCTGATACAGTTGCCGGCGGCCCAGACATTGGATGCCATTTGAAGCGTTTTTTTAACTTCTTCCCTGAGTAATTTCCCCATGAACGATCGAAAAAAAGCCCTGGTCACCGGTGGTGCCACGGGCATTGGCCGCAGTGCGGTGTTGGCATTGGCCCATGCTGGATACGATGTGGCCATCAATTACGCGTCCAGCGCAAAAGCTGCGCAGGCGTTGGCCACTTTGGCCCAACTAGCCGGTGCCAAAACCATGCTGCTGCCATGTGATGTCAGCGACGAGGCGGCGGTGCGTTCCATGCTGGCCAAGGTCGAAGCCGAGTTCGGTCATTTGGATGCGTTGGTCAACAACGCCGGAACCACGGCCAAGTGGAAGGTGAAAGACTTGGAGAGTTTGGACATGGCCGAATGGGACCGCACCTTTGCGGTCAATGTGCGTGGTTTGTTTCAGGTCACACGGGCGGCCGTTCCCCTGCTGCGCAAGGGCACCAACCCCAGCATCGTCAACACAGCCAGCATCGTGGGCCTGCGCCCCGGTCCTCAGCCCTTGCCTTATGCGGCCAGCAAGGCGGCGGTCGTGAACATGACGAAAACGTTGGCATGGAACCTGGGCCCCGAAATTCGGGTCAATGCGGTGGCCCCGGGTTGGATGGAGGGCGACTGGATGCAGCGCATGCTGGGCGATAAGTACGAGGACATGATGGGCAAGCGCGCCAAGCTCACCCCGCTCAAGCGTTGTGTGACCGCTGACGATGTGGCCGAGACCATGATGAGCCTCATCCAAGGCAACCGATTCGTGACCGGTGAAATCATCGTCATCGATGGTGGCTTCACCAGCTCAACTTGAGGGGGTAAACATGCTAGAAGGTTTCGTTGCGTTTCCGCCTGAATACGCGGAAAAATACCGCACCAAGGGTTATTGGCAAGACCGCGCATTGCGCGATGAGTTCGATGACGTGTTTCGCGCCCATGCAAACCGCGTCGCATTGATCGACGGTGAGCGCCAATACACCTACAGCGACGTCGATCGCTTGAGCAGCAATTTGGCGCTCAACCTGATGGACTTGGGCCTCAACCCCCTGGACCGCATCGTGCCGACGTTGCCCAATGTGGCTGAGTTTGTGATCTTGTACTTTGCGTTGCAAAAAATAGGTTGCATCCCGATTGCGGCACTGGTCACGCACCGATTTGCTGAAATCAGCCAATTCACCCAACTGTCGCAGGCCCGTTGCTGTGTTTACCCCGACCGTGCGGGTGACTTTGCCTTTGGCCCCATGATCGATCGGGTGCAAGCGGCCAACCCGTGCCTGCACTTGCGCCTGGTGCTGGGCCAGGCCGGCCCTGGCGAGCACGATTTGCGTGCTTTGATCCAAACCCCCGCCAAGCGCCCCGCCGATGATTGGCGCCGCATTGCCATTGCGCCCACCGATCCGTGTATTTTTCAACTCTCTGGTGGCACCACTGGCATACCCAAGCTGATTCCCCGAACCAACAACGACTATGCCTACAACTCCAAAGTGGCATCTGAGGTTGTGCAAGTGGGCCCCAATTCGGTGTTGCTGCTGGTCCTCCCCATTGCCCACAACCTGCCTTTGGCTTGCCCTGGAATTCAAGGCTTTATGTTCCAAGGGGCGACCGTGGTCTTGCATGGCAACACCCGCCCAGGTGAAATGTTTGCCCTCATCGAACGCCATGGGGTGACCCACATCAAGGTGGTGCCGGCCTTGCTGATTCGACTGATCAACGACGCGTCGATCACCGATCACAAGTTGGACTCGGTGCAGCTCATCCAAAGCGGTGGTCAGCGCATGCAGCCCGAGGTGCGGTTGCGCACGCGCCAACTGTTTCGCAATGCCTTTGTGCAAGAGAACTTTGGCATGAGCGAAGGCCTGTTGATGTTTGTCCGTGCAGGCGACCCCGAAGAAGTTTTGCTCGAAACCTGTGGTCGACCGGTGTGCGCCGACGATGAGGTGATGCTCATTGATGACGAGGGCCGCGAGGTGCCCGATGGCGAGGTGGGGGAGTTGGCTTGCCGTGGCCCCTACACCTTGCGGGGTTACTACGGTGTGCCCGAATACAACGCCCGTCAATTCACCATCGATGGTTTTTACCGCTCGGGCGATTTGATGCGCAAGCACCCCAGTGGCAATTACGTGGTGGAAGGGCGCAAGAAAGACCTGATCAACCGTGGTGGCGAAAAAATCAGCGCCGAAGAAATTGAAAACCTCATCCTGATGCACCCGGCGGTGCAAAACGTGGCCTGCGTGCCCATGCCCGACCCCGCCATGGGTGAAAAAATGTGTGCTTGCGTCATCTTGAAGGCAAGGCATTCACTCAGCTTGGCCGAGTTGGTGGCGTTTTTGGCTGAGCAAGAAATAGCCAAATTCAAGTTGCCTGAACGATTGGAAATATTGCCCGATTTTCCGGTGTCCACCTTTGGCAAGGTGTCTAAAAAATCCCTGGGCGAGATGGTTGCGGCCAAACTCGCTGCAAAGCTGTGAAGGAATAAAAAATGCGCGTGATTGATTTGCACTGCTACCCAGGCACCCAAACCTGGATCGACTCGCAAGGCCCATACCCCGAGGCCTTGGCCACTTATTGGAAACGCGATTGGGTGGCCAAAACCGAAGACGAGGTGATTGCAGAGTTCACCGGCGCAGGTGTAGATGCATGTTTGGTGGCGCTGGACTTGGAGACCACGGTGGCCACGCCGCCATGCACCAACGAGTATGTGCACGGCATGTGGAAGCGCCATCCTGATCGTGTCATCCAGTGTTGGGGGGCGGTGGAGCCTGCCAAAGGAGAAATCGCCATTCGCCAAGCCCAAAAAGCAGTGCAAGAGTTGGGCTTCATTGGCTTTCACTTTCACCCCATCATGCAGCACT
>RFXS01000125.1 GCA_009921465.1 Betaproteobacteria bacterium | reverse complement strand
AAATGTTTTTGCCTTCGCGCCGGGTGACGACCAGCCCCTCGTCGCGCAAAACCGTGAGTTGTTGCGACAAAGTGGGTTGAACGATGCCCAAGATTTCTTCCAGTTCGCCCACCCGCTTTTCACCCTGCGCCAGTTGGCACAACAACAACATGCGGTCGGGGTTGGACAAGACCTTCATCATGCGGCAGGCTTTGTCGGCTGAAGTCCTCATTTTTTCCAAATCGAGTTGAACTGGGTTCATGTCTCAAAGGCCTTTCTCAGTTAAGTTGGAGATAGTATATTGACAAACAATTTATTTGTCAATATACTATCGACATTGCAATTGAAAAAGGAGTTTTCGATGAACACCGCTGCTGTCAACCCCCAAGTCCATGGCATTTTTGACCCCGCCACCTGGACCGTCACCTATGTGGTTTACGGAAAACCAGGCGCTGCTTGCGCCATCATCGACTCGGTGTTGGACTACGACCCCAAGTCGGGCCGCACCAGCCACAAGTCTGCGGACAAAGTCATCGAATTTGTCAAAGCCACTAATCTGAAGGTGGAGTGGATTTTGGAAACCCATGCCCATGCCGACCACCTGACCGCAGCGCCTTATTTGAAGCAACACTTGGGTGGCAAAACCGCCATCGGCGACCACATCGGTGGCGTGCAAAAAGTCTTTAAAGGCATCTTCAACATGGAAGCCAGTTTCAAGCAAGATGGCTCACAGTTTGACCATTTGTTCGCTGACGGCGAGTCCATTCAAGTCGGCGGCATCAGTGGCCACACCATGTATGTACCCGGTCACACACCCGCTTGCGTGGCCTACCAGTTTGGCGACGCGGTGTTTGTCGGTGACACCATGTTCATGCCCGATGTCGGCACGGCCCGCTGCGACTTTCCAGGAGGAGATGCCAAAACCTTGTACGCCTCGACCCGCAAGATTCTGAGCCTGCCCGCTGAAACCCGTTTGTTCATGTGCCACGACTACCCGCCCAATGACCGCCCTGTGAACTTCGTGACCACGGTCGCAGAGCAACGCGCCAAAAACATCCATGTGCATGACGGCATCACCGAAGCCCAGTTTGTGGCGATGCGCACCCAGCGCGACGCCACCTTGGAAATGCCGGTGCTCATCTTGCCAGCAGTGCAAATCAACATCCGTGCCGGTGAGTTGCCACCCAAGGAAGACAATGGCATTGCTTACGCCAAGATTCCTTTGAACGCACTTTGACCATGAAGCCCGTCCATTTGGTCTGCCCCCACTGCAACACCACCAACCGGGTGGCTGCAGACAAGCTGCAAGCCGAGTTGAATTGCGGCAAGTGCCACGCGCCTTTGCTGGCCATGCACCCAGACAACCTGGGTGAGGCTGCTTTCAACGCCCAATTGACCAAGAGCGATTTGCCCTTGGTGGTGGACTTTTGGGCTCCTTGGTGTGGACCCTGCCGCATGATGGCACCTGCCTATGAAAAGGTCAGCCAAGACATGCATGGTCGCGCCCGCTTTGTGAAGGTCAACACCGAGGATGAACAAAGCTTGGCTGGCAAGTACAACATCCGAAGCATTCCGACTTTGGCGGTTTTTACGGGTGGCCGTGAAATTGCCAGACAGCCTGGGGCGATGTCGGCCCCCGATTTGGCGCGTTGGGTCAGCGCTGCTTTGCTCAAGGCTTGAGACGACCCACAACCCTTCTAGGAAACATCATGACTCAAAACGTGGGCGGTATTGACCGCGCTCTTCGCATCGTGGCTGGTTTGGCGCTGATCATCTTGGCGGCTACTGGCATGCTTGGCCCTTGGGCGTGGCTGGGCGTTGTCGTCTTGGCCACCGGTGTCGTGGGCATTTGCATGCCATACAAATTGTTTGGTTTCAGCACCTGTGCGTTGAAAACCGACCCCGAAACCCCTGCTCAATGATTTAAACCATGGACGCGCTGGATCCAGTATTGCTTGGGTGGTAGGCGCCAGAAACGACAGATCCGGTACTGGTGCTGGCTTGCTCGGTGATGGCGTTTGCGCCGCGACCAGGTACTCGGCCAGGGTTTCTTGCACCACTTGCGATTTGGTCAGATTGCGAACCGCGCAATACTGCGTCAAATCACGCTCCATGGTTTCGGGGACTCGAACAGGCCGCATGATGCCCCCTTGTCATGCGTGACGATTGATTTGGATGACGGTTGGCATGACACATATTGGAAATGCGTCATACCTTCCCGCTGAACCGGGAGTTTGGGGGTGAGTCAACCGCCGGCAGCTGGTTGTTGGGCCTGCTTGAGCAAACCTTGCTGGTGCCGGTCAGGGGGCCAAGCGCTCGCGCCGCCAAATCCCTTGGTCCAGCCGGTAGCGCAGCCTGTCATGCAGACGGCTGGGGCGCCCTTGCCAAAACTCCCAGCGGTCGGGCACCAGCCGGTAGCCGCCCCAATGCTCGGGGCGGGGCGGTTGAAGCAAAAACTTTGCACCAAATTTGGCCGCTGCGGTGACCAGTTGGGTGCGCGATGCAATCACCTCGCTTTGTGGGCTGGCCCAGGCCCCAATGCGCGAGTCCAGCGGGCGGCTTTGGTAGTAGCTGTCGCTGTCGGCATCACTGACTTTTTCAACCAAGCCCTCGATGCGAACCACGCGCTCAAGTTCTACCCAATGGAACTGCAAGGCCGCATGGGGGTTGCCCGACAGCTCTTGGCCTTTGCGGCTTTTGTAGTTGGTGTACCAGGCCAGGCCTTGGGCGGTCACGCCTTTGAGCAGCACCACCCGGGTGCTGGGCCGCAGATCGCTGCCCACGGTGGCCAAGGTCATGGCCGTGGGTTCGGGCAATTCGCCGCTGATGGCTTCTTGCAACCAGCGCTCAAACTGTTTCAGCGGGTCGGCTTCGGAGGCGCTTTCGTCGAGCGCTGCACGCTCGTAGCTTTTGCGCATGTCGGCGATGGAGGTCATGGCGCTCAGGCCGACTTGGCGGCGGACACGGCCGCACGCAAGGCCAACAAATAGCTGTCCACCCCAAAACCGCAAATTTGGCCTTTGACGATCTCGGCAAACACCGACACATGGCGAAACGGCTCCCGCGCGTGGATGTTGGACATGTGCAGCTCCACGATGGGGCAGGTCAAGATGGCCAATGCGTCACGGATGCCGTAGCTGTAATGGGTCCAGGCACCGGCATTGATGAGCACCGCATCCACGCCGTCCAAAAAGCCTTGGTGGATGCGCTCGCACATCGCCCCTTCGTGGTTGGTTTGGTAGCACTCGACGCTGGCGCCGAGTTGCTGGCCCAAGGCCTGCAATTGGGCGTTGATCTCATCGAGGGTGATGGTGCCGTATTGCTTGGGGTCGCGCTTGCCAAACATGTCGTGGTTGATGCCGTGCAACATCAGAATTTTCATGGTGTTCTTTCTATGGGGATGTTCTAAAAGGGCCGATCATTTGGCAGCCGACTTGGCTTTGATGAGCGCCATCATTTGCTCGGCGTTGGCTTTGCGTTCGGCTTGCAGTTTGGCCATG
>RFXS01000124.1 GCA_009921465.1 Betaproteobacteria bacterium | reverse complement strand
TTGCGCAAGTTGAAGCACCCCAGCCGCAGCGACAAACTGCGCAGCTTCATCGACACCATCTGAGCGGACACAACGCCGCCCAGCAAAAAGGACGCTCTAGGGCGTTCTTTTTTGATGGTGATGGCTCGCGTTGAAAACCAATTTAAATTTTGGTAGCTATCACATTTGACATTTATCGAATACCCCAGCTGGCGATTAGTCATAGATGTCAACCGTCCAATCACCCCTCCCATGACTGTTGAACTTCATTGATTTGAGGCTGGGGTCAATCAGGTGCAGTTGGGCAAAACGCGCAGACAAAAAGGCAGAAAGGCCTGCATCCGCAGTGCTGCAATTGACTTTGGACCTGTCCACCACACATGTCATGCCCTCCTCCATTTGAAACGCGGTGCGCATGAAATCCAATTGGGCGACCAACAGGGATTGAACACTTTGTCGGCGCATGTCCCATTCGAACGAAGGCGGCAGCTTGCCCATGGGGTCGCCCGCAGGCAGGGACTGGCCCAAAAACCCGCTTTGGCGACCCGACGGAAAGATCGACGACAGCAGTGCTTCGTTCCAACCGATTTGGTTTTTAGACTCCCCCGGCTCCGCTTGCGAGCGCTGATCCCCCTGGTATGGGGAGGGATGGCTTGGGCTGTCAGAGCCCACTGACCATTCGCCGCCTAGGGCACGCAAGAGCTTGGGTCTGCCAACATCCGCTGGGCCGTGGCCAAGGGGCAATTGCTCATGCCTCAAAAAAACTTCAGCCCCCGACTTCTTGGCCCCCAATATGGCACCGAGCCATTGGGTTGGT
This sequence comes from Betaproteobacteria bacterium, assembly GCA_009921465.1. Classification (GTDB taxonomy): domain Bacteria; phylum Pseudomonadota; class Gammaproteobacteria; order Burkholderiales; family Burkholderiaceae_C; genus Limnohabitans. Next base: position 2,715 of record RFXS01000124.1, on the reverse strand, counting down.
AGGGGCAAGGCAAACAACCCAAGGGCCATCAGCAAACCGGCATGCGCCAACAGCGAGAGACATAAAAAAGCCCCAAGGCTGTCCACACCTCGGGGCTGGCTGTTCATGGCAAAGACTTATTTACTGAACAACGCCATGGATCACACTGGGCGACTTGAAAAAGTCCGATGCCTGGACGGAACCCGCGTAATTGCTGTTGCTGCTGCTGGAGGGATCCTCGGTATCTGCTCCGCTCAGGGCCAAGGCGGCAGGCAAATCAGTGGCCGAACCCAAGGTAATTCCGGTGGGCAGCGTGTAGCCGGAGACACCAACAACACCGTCTTTTTTGAAGCGAATTTCCCTGTCCAGGTATTTGATCCATTTGGTGGCGTCGTTGATGGTGACCTTGCCCAATGCGGAGGTGCTGGTGTTCTCGGGAATGGAGAAAGCGGGAACGTAGCGGGTGGTACGGTCGCAATTGGCCTCTGCATTGTCAGACAAACGGAAGCACTTGCCCGGGATGCCAAACAAGTTGCCAAACCCATTGAATTGAAGGTTCATATTGGCTCCCGCAAACTCGCCGAACTTGGTTTCATCAGGCACCAAGAAGCTGGCGGACTGTGGGGGCGTGAATGTCAAGAAGGTGTTGTCGGCTTTTTTCAGGAATGTTGCGCTTTGGTAATCGCTGGTGCCGTTCTCCCACACATAAAAGGTGGTCAATGAATTGGACTTGAAGTCGCAAAAATACGCCCCAGTACCACTTGCACCTTGACAATCCATGGCCCCACCAGAATTCCAATTGGTGCCTGTGGCATCGACCAATGCGCCAGAGCGGATGCCGCCCTGGTACCTGGGATATGAAGACAGCGACATGCCTGCGCCCGTGAGCAATGAGTTGGTGATGGCTGTGGCAACCCCGTTTTGCTTCAAGGTGTAGTTGCTGCTGTCCCAGGTATAGGTGACCACATCGGCTGAGGGCGTACCGCCACCCTTTTGTTTGGTGCCCGAGGTGTATGGGCTGGTGTTGTTATTGGTGGCATTGGCAGCGGTCAGGGTTTGAATCGATGCCACTGTGGGGCAATCGCGCGCGCATTTGAGGGTGGCGGGCACCGTGGTGTCGCCGGGTGAAACCACAGATTGGGTGTTGTATTTGACTGTTTTGGTGCCTGGTGAGGCATCCTCTAAAGTAGATGCGGGGATCATCAAATTGCCGCCCAAGGCCTGTGACCAACCGTTAACACCCGTTTTGTTGGTATTGCCTCCCGCCGACATGGAGGCGGCGGAATTCAGTTGAGCGGGTGTGATGGTCAAGTTGGTGGACAGCAACTGGCGATAACAACCCGTGCCGGAAGAGCAATCCATTTTTGCGGTGGCCACAAAGGCAGTACCACTCCAATACATCTCATACTGGGTGTAAGCAGTCAAATTGCCGCCAGTGACCGCAGTGGTGGTCTGGGGCATGAAATTGAAAGGCACCTTTTTGACATCGTCCAAGGTTTTGGTCACCAAGCTGTATTTGGTCAAACGACCGCCGGTTTTGTTGACCGTGTAGTTCACTGGCGTCGCATCCAAGGACACCAATGTGGCCCCATCGGTCACGGCCGTGGGCAACCAAATGCCCCAATAACTGGCGTAACCATACTCACCTGTGGTGCTGTTCTTCACTGGGAATCCGGGTTGTGTCAGGTCATACCTGGCACCTGTCCCATCGGTGTAAACACCGTAACGCCATACGGATGTGGCCGCATCGGTTTTGGACCTGCTGAAACAGGTTGTGTTGGTTCCATCGTTGCGACAAAACTTGCTGGCGTTATAACCAAAGGTGAGGGTTGTATCGGTCCCGGTGCTATCGGGGTACTTGATCACACCCGAGCCGGATGTGTCGTTACCCGAAACAGACAACCTGTAATTGCTGCCACCGCCCCCGCCACCACCGCCGGCAGCGGAAATCCAGGAAAACTGAATGCCACTGGCGCTGGTGGTGATTTTCCCGCGCATGATTTTGCTGCCACCGGCCACTGGCAAGGCCGCCAAGTTCATGGTCAGCGCGCCATTGGTGTTGGTGGACGTCGGCGCACCGGTGATGGATGTGTAGATGTAAACATATGCTGGTGTGCTACCACCCATGGTCACTGCTGCATGGCCTTTACCAATTTGCGCACTGGAGGCCGACTCACGGGTTGAGGTGAGGCTCATGCGGGTGTAAGAGGTGGAAGAACCGCCCCCTTCAGACGAACTGCTGGACGCATCGGCCTTGGACGAATTGCATTTGGACTCATCAATGAATGCCACATACCGACCCAAATTGACCATGGCATCGGGCCGCGTGTTGGACATGTAGCAAAGGATGCTGTTGGCTTGGCTGATGCCCTCTGAAGTTTGATCCTGAACGTACTCAGACTGGGGGTCACTGGCATAAGCCCCGCCAGTGGGCGGCGCAGCATGGGTGAAAGAGACCAAGCCACCCAAAACAGAAACGGTCAATAAGCGCAATTTCATTTTGTGTTCTCCCATTACTCAGTGGCACTGACCACGGCGGCAGAAGAAGATGTGGCGATGCCTTGGATGGTGGTGGTGCTGGAAGCGGTCGATCCGCCGCCGCCGCACCCCAGCAAAGCCAGCAAGGCACAGCCAATTAATGCCAATGATTGGATTCGGGTATTCATGTCACGCTCCTAAAAGTTGACTCTATTATTTAAGAAGCAACAAATTTTTCAAGAATAAAAAAATATTAAA
>RFXS01000123.1 GCA_009921465.1 Betaproteobacteria bacterium | reverse complement strand
GTCGCGGTAGGCGACGATCTCGGGGTGGCGGAACAAGGCGTTGGCGTCAAAGTTGAACTTGGCGTCCAAAGCGATGATGCCGCCTTTGCTGTCGCGGTTCAGTGGGTTGATTTCCACCAAGGAGGCATCGGTGTCCATGTAGCACTGGTAGAGCTTTTGGAACACATCCACGGCTTGGGCGGTGGAGTCGGCGGGCAGGCCAATCGCGTTGGCGATTTTCGTGGCTTGCGCGTCACCCAAACCGCTGAGCGGATCGATGAACTCGGTGATGATTTTCTCAGGCGTGCTGTGCGCCACTTCCTCGATGTCCATGCCACCTTCGCTGGAAGCGATGAACGCCACTTTTTGGGTGGCACGGTCGGTCACCAGCGAGACGTAATATTCTTTTTGAATGTCGGCGCCGTCTTCGATGTAGAGGCGACGCACTTTTTGGCCTCCAGGGCCGGTTTGATGGGTTTTGAGTTGCATGCCCAAAATCTCGCCTGCCAAGCGCTTGACGTCGTCAATGCTTTTGGCCACTTTCACACCGCCGCCTTTGCCGCGTCCACCGGCGTGAATTTGCGCTTTCACCACCCAGACTGGGCCGCCGAGTTTTTGCGCGGCTTCAACCGCCTCTTGCACCGTGAATGCTGCATGCCCGCGGGGCACGGGCACGCCAAACTGGCGCAGGATTTCTTTGCCTTGGTATTCGTGAATCTTCATGGGATCTCTCTGGGGACTGGAAGCTGTGTGGGCCGCGCAAAAGATGGGGCCCCTGAGTGCAGGCGCGCGGATCTTTCAACGCCCAGAAATGTATCATGCACCACCGACCTCAAGCTTTTAGCTTGCTTACACGACCCAGCAGGCTTTGGGCCTTGTCCCATCCATTTTTTACTTCCACCATGAAAACGGTCTTCATTGACGGCGAAGCGGGCACCACGGGATTGCAAATTCGCGAGCGGCTGGCTTTGCTCTCTCACATCAAATTGGTCAGCATCGACCCGGCGCAGCGCAAAAACCCCCAGGCCAAGCGCGCCTTGATGGCCGGCGTGGACCTGGTGATCTTGTGTTTGCACGACGAAGCGGCACGCGAATCGGTGGCCATGATCGACGCCATCGCGGGCCCTCGCCCCCGCATCATTGACGCGTCCACCGCCCACCGCACCCAAGCGGCTTGGGTTTATGGTTTTCCAGAGTTGTCCGCCGGCCAAGCTGCTTTGGTCAAGCAAGCCGACCGGGTGGCCAACCCCGGTTGTTACGCCACGGGCGCGATTGCACTGATCAAGCCCTTGCTCGATGCCGGCCTGATACCGCCCGATCATCCCATGTGTTTGCCCAGTGTGAGCGGTTATTCGGGCGGGGGGCGCAGCATGATCGAGGCCTACGAGGCTGGCCAAGCGCCCCTGTATGAAGCCTACGCCCTGGGTCTTTCGCACAAACACGTGCCCGAAATCATGCACTGCACGGGCTTGTCACGCCGCCCCCTGTTTGTGCCCAGCGTGGGCAATTTCAAGCAAGGCATGATCGTCCAACTGCCCTTGCACTTGAGCAGTTTGCCCGGTCAGGTCAAAGCGACAGATTTGCACGATGCCCTGGCCGCGCACTATGCCCAAACCAACGACCCCGCCGACCCTTGTGTCGCAGTGCTGCCCCCAACCGACGATTTAAAGCTCGATGCCACTGCTTTGAATGACACCAATCGCATGGAATTGCGCGTGTTTGCCAACGACACACACGGCCATGCCGTGCTCATGGCGCGGCTGGACAACTTGGGCAAAGGCGCCAGCGGGGCAGCGGTTCAAAACCTGCGCTTGATGCTCGGGGTTTAGCGCCGAACCAAACCCCTGGCCGACCCTGGCCTGTGGTGCCAGCGGGAAATGGAGTCTGACCCCGATTAATTTTCGTCAGGATCGGGCAAACCCGACACGACTTGGCGCACCACGTCTGCAGCAAAGCCGCGGGTGGCCAAAAACCGGGCTTGCTTGCCTCGCTCAGCGCTGGAGGTGGCGACTTGGCCAAATTTTTTGGCCCAAACGGCGCGCGCACGTGCGAATTCGGTGTCTTGGAGATCGGCCATGGTTTGGGCCACCAAGTCAGGGTCCACGCCTTTGGCTTGCATTTCTTGGCGCAAGCGACTGGCCCCCAACTTGCCGGCACGGCGGTTGACCAGGGTTTCGACCACCCGCTCATCGCTGACCAAGCCTTTGGCCTTCAACTGTCCCAGCGCTGTTTCAACCTCTTCGGGGGCATAGCCTTGGGCCTGCAATTTGGTTTGCAAGGCTTGCTGGGCCAATTCGCGCTGGGCCAGCCATTTCACCGCTTGGCTTTGGGCCGAGGGACGCTGCTCGCCCGCACCCGTGTCAGGGGTGGGCCCGTCAGCGTGTGATCGGCCCGGCGCGTCGTTCGCCTGCAAGGGCGAACGACCTCCATCGATCACCCGCCAGCGCGCGGATGTGGTGGCTTCCCTCACTTGACCGCTTGCAACTTGGCGGGTTCGACATCGGTGGCGAGCAAGGGGATGCCCAGGGACTCGCGCACCTTGTTTTCGATCTCAAAGGCAAGGTCAGGGTTTTCGCGCAAAAACTCACGCGAGTTGTCGCGACCTTGTCCGATTTTTTCACCTTGATAGGCGTACCAGGCGCCCGATTTTTCGATGATGCGCGCCTCTACACCCATGTCGATGATCTCGCCGTGGCGGCTGATGCCCTCGCCAAACAAAATGTCGAACTCGGCGGTTCTGAAGGGGGGGGCGACTTTGTTTTTGACCACCTTGACCTTGGTTTCGTTGCCAATGGCCTCTTCGCCTTTTTTGATCGTGCCCGTGCGGCGAATGTCCAAACGCACCGAGGCGTAGAACTTGAGCGCATTGCCACCCGTGGTGGTTTCAGGCGAGCCGAACATGACGCCGATCTTCATGCGGATTTGGTTGATGAAGATGACCATGCAATTGGTTTTCTTGATGTGCGCGGTGAGCTTGCGCAGCGCTTGGCTCATGAGGCGGGCTTGCAACCCGGGCAGGGAGTCGCCCATTTCGCCTTCCAACTCGGCCTTGGGCGTGAGGGCCGCCACCGAGTCGATGACGATCAGGTCCACCGCGCCAGAGCGCACCAGGCTGTCGACAATTTCCAGCGCTTGCTCGCCGGTGTCGGGCTGGCTGATGAGCAGGTCTTGCAGGTTGACACCCAGTTTTTGCGCGTACTGCACATCCAGCGCATGCTCGGCGTCGACAAAGGCGCAGGTGCCAGCTTGCTTTTGCATTTCGGCGATGACTTGCAAGGTGAGGGTGGTTTTGCCCGACGACTCGGGGCCGTAAATTTCGATGACCCGACCGCGTGGCAAGCCGCCCACGCCCAGGGCAATGTCCAAACCCAGCGAGCCAGTGGAGACGACTTGGATGTCTTCAATCACCTCGCCCTCGCCCAGGCGCATGATGGTGCCTTTGCCAAATTGTTTTTCAATTTGGGCCAATGCGGCTTGCAGCGCCTTGGATTTTTCGGTGTTGCTGGGTTGGTTTTTCAGTGCGGCTTCCATGGCAATCTCCTTGAGGATCAACGGGTTGGGGTTTCGTTCGCACCTGGCTTGAAACACAGG
>RFXS01000122.1 GCA_009921465.1 Betaproteobacteria bacterium | reverse complement strand
TCAACTGGGTCGACCCGCACGCAAGTTCTGCCGGCGAGATGGTGTATAGATTATATAAGGAAATGGATGTACATTGCTATTGTATGTTTTAGTCTTATTATAATTTCGCTTGAAATAGTGTGATACAGACCATAATGTATTCATCGTACTTGGATCATAATCATAATCATAAATATCAAAGAGTGATATACTGGAGAATACATTATTATCTATAATATCTTTTATACGATTACGCATTGGAATGAGTGAATTACCAAACTCTTTATTTAATGGATCAAAATAGTCTGCAAGAGGAACTACAATAAATAATGTATTATAATTACTACTATTGATTTTTGACCAATCTGTATTATATTCTATACCAGTATAATGTAGATTTTCTTGTTTCGTGTAGTGCTTGGTTGCAATAAAATTAAAAAACGAGTCAGGTTCATGTGAAAAATAATCTGCTTCTGGAAAAAGTAGTTTTAATCCTGGCACATGACATTTGCAGCTGCAATATCTTTACTACTTAAAAATTGGCGTTGTCCAATTTCCACATCTCGCTGAATAGGGACAATCGTTTGTAGATGATTTTTAGAAAACGCATAGGCAGAATAATGCATAATCGACTGATAATCATACTCATCATAATCTCGACCATCGGTTATTTGCAGCAAGACGGCCGCCTGTTTGCTGGCAGCTTGCGCGAGAACCTCACCTTGGGGCTGGTGGTGCCCGATGATTCGCGCATCCTGGCCGCTGCCGAGCGCACGGGTTTGCTCCAGTCGGTGATCCAATCGCACCCAGAGGGGCTGCAACAAAAAATTTCGGAGGGTGGCTTGGGACTATCGGGCGGTCAAAAACAATTGGTGAACTTGACCCGCGTCGTCCTGCGCGAGCCCACCATTTGGCTGCTCGATGAGCCGACCTCCAACGTGGACAAGGCCACCGAGCAACGCATCATCCAGATGCTGGCCGAAACCCTCAAGCCCACGGACACTTTGATTTTGGTCACCCACAAGCCTGAGCTGTTGGTGTTGGTTCAGCGCTTGATCATCGTGGCACAGCAAAAGATTGCCTTGGACGGTCCACGCGATGAGGTGCTCAAGCGCTTGCAGACCAGCACCCCCGCCCCCCAAGGAGCCACACCATGAGCTACGCCGACCAACATTCGCGCTGGCCCATGATCTCCATTTTGTCGGCCGGTTTTGCTGCTTTGGCCATTTGGGCCTCGCAATCCGAGTTGGACCAATTGGTGCGCGCCACGGGTCAGGTCATTCCCGACGCGCGCACGCAAGTCATCCAAGCCGCCGACGGCGGGGTGCTGTTTGAGTTGCGGGTGCAAGAGGGCCAAGCCGTGAAGTCTGGCGAGACGCTGGCCGTTTTAGAAAAAGAGCGTGCCCAAGCCGGATTCAAAGAGACGGTGGCGCGGGTGGCGTCGTTGCGCGCCATCTTGGACCGGGCACAGGCCGAAATCAACCAAAAGCCGCTGGTGTTCAACCGCCAAAGCAACGCCTTTCCCGAGTTCACCAATGCGCAAGCCGGCCTGTACATGCAGCGCAAAAAGACCTTGGACGAAGAAATGGGCTACCTGCAAGAGGCCCTGGCCAACGCCAAAGAAGAGCTGGAGATGAACCAAAAGCTCATGAAAACCGGCGACACCAGCCGGCTGGACCTGTTGCGCTCTGAGCGCCAAGTCACCGATCTGGCCGGTCGCATCAGCGCCACCCGCAACCGCTATTTGCAAGATGCCCGACAAGACGCCAGCAAAGCCGAAGAGGAGCTCGCCACCACGCAGCAAAAACTCAACGAGCGACAAAGCATCTTGGACCACACCGACTTGGTCTCACCGGTCGGCGGGGTGGTGAAGTACCTGCGCGTAAACACCATCGGCGGCGTTTTGCGCGCTGGCGACGAGTTGATGCAAATCGCCCCCACCGATGGCGGCTTTTTTGTAGAGGGGCGGGTCTCACCCAGCGACGTGGGCAGCCTCAAGCTGGGCTTGCCAGTGACGGTTCGTGTGGATGCGTTCGACTATTCGATTTACGGCACCCTCAAGGGCAAACTCACCCATATCAGCCCCGACACCTTGAGCGAGCAAGGCAACAAGGGCGAGACCAGTGTTTTTTACCGCATCCAAGTGCGCATGGATGCGGACCAATCGCACAACCCACGCGCGCAGGACATTTTGATCAAGTCTGGCATGACCACCAGCCTGGACATCCGCACCGGCGAGCGCACGGTGTTGCAATACCTCATCAAACCCATTTTCAAAGCCTTTCAAGGGGCCATGACCGAGCGCTGACCTTGGCCACACCATTTTGGTGTGAAATTTGCTTGCCTTTGGTGCAAATCGCTTTTTAAGCCCAAAAGCGCACCCAAATAAAGCAAAACCGAAAGGGTCTATACATGGACGCACCAAAAACGAGCGCAGATGCACTGTTTATTCTCTTGGGTGCCATCATGGTCTTGGCCATGCATGCGGGTTTTGCGTTTTTAGAGCTGGGCACCGTCCGCAAAAAAAACCAAGTCAATGCCTTGGTCAAAATCCTGGTTGATTTCTCAGTTTCTGCCGTGGTCTATTTCGCGCTGGGGTTCAGCGTGGCCTATGGGACTGGGTTTTGGGTGTCCGCCGACAGTTTGGTCGCACAAAACGGCTACGAGTTGGTTAAGTTTTTCTTTTTATTGACTTTTGCAGCCGCCATTCCCGCCATCATCTCTGGCGGCATTGCCGAGCGGGCCAAGTTTTGGCCTCAGTTGATCGCCACCGCCGTTTTGGTGGGTTTTGTCTACCCTTTGTTTGAGGGCATCGCCTGGAACCAGCAGTTTGGCATCCAAGCTTGGTTGCTGGCCCACACCGGCGCAGAGTTTCATGACTTCGCCGGTTCTGTGGTGGTCCACGCCATGGGCGGCTGGCTGGCTTTGCCTGCGGTGCTTTTATTGGGTGCGCGCAGCAACCGGTACCGCAAAGATGGGGCGATTTCGGCGCACCCACCCTCGAGCATCCCTTTTTTGGCTTTGGGTGCCTGGATTTTGATGGTGGGCTGGTTTGGCTTCAACGTGATGAGCGCGCAAACCCTGGACAAAATCTCAGGACTGGTGGCAGTCAACTCTTTGATGGCCATGGCCGGTGGCACCTTGGCTGCCTTGGTGATGGGAAAAAATGACCCTGGTTTTGTCCACAATGGACCCTTGGCTGGCTTGGTCGCCGTTTGCGCGGGCTCGGATGTGATGCACCCCATGGGTGCGCTGGTGGTGGGCGCCATCGCGGGTGTGATTTTTGTCGCCATGTTCACCTTGACCCAAAACCGCTGGAAAATTGACGACGTGCTCGGTGTGTGGCCACTGCACGGGCTGTGTGGCACCTGGGGCGGATTGGCCGCAGGCATATTTGGCCTGCCCGCCTTGGGTGGCGTGGGCGGCGTGAGCTGGCAGGCCCAAGCCGTGGGCACTTTGTTGGGTGTTGCCTGGGCGGTGGTGGCCGGGACTGTGGTTTATGGCTTGCTGAAATGGACCATGGGCCTGCGTTTGAGCCCAGAAGAAGAATATGAAGGGGCTGATTTGACCATCCACAAAACCAGCGCTACGCCAGAGCGCGAAGCCTCTTGGTGATTGTTTTTACCCATTGTGTGGTTTTTTTGGGTGCTTCTTGACGGTTTTAAGACAAATCGTTTGCACTTTACATCCTCTTATGCCACATAATGGGATTGCTTCTGTCTTTTTATAAGTCAAAAGTGGTTTGGGTGATCGGTCAGTTTCGCGCCTCCGCTTCCTTTGTGTTGTGCTTTCGGGACCCCA
>RFXS01000121.1 GCA_009921465.1 Betaproteobacteria bacterium | reverse complement strand
TGTTTTTTGCGGGATGCTCAACACGTTTTGGTCGTTCAAGTTGGCCTTGCCCGAGCTGTCGACCGAGGCCGCCATCAAACGTTGGCCAGCGGAGTTGACCACGTTGTACTGGTCGTTCATCATGAACGCGCCGTTGCGGGTGTAAATGTCTTGAAAGCCGTCGGCCGATTTGAGCGGGAAAAAACCGTCGCCGGTAATGGCCAAATCCAAGGTGTTGGACGAGAAACTCACGTTGCCCTGGCTGAACTCTTGGGTCACGCGCTTGAGCGACACACCCTGGCCCACCGTAGACGATGCTTTTTGCAACGGTGAGGTGGCAAAAATATCGCCAAAGTCCGTGCGCGAGCGCTTGAAACCAATGGTGCCCGCGTTGGCAATGTTGTTGGCGGTCACGCCAAGTTGTGCGGTGGCGGCATTCAAACCGGTCAGGGCGGTAAAAAAGGACATGGTGTGTTTTCTCCGAAATGTCTTGAAATATCTTCAGGGGTTCAATAGCCGACGCGCTTGACGTCCACCAAGTTGACGGTTTTGCCACCGGCAACTTGCAGCAACCAGGTGTTGTCACCGGTGCCTGCGTTGCTCACGCCCGTGACCACCGACATGGTGTTGACGGTGACTGGCCCGGTTTTACCGAAGGCGGTGGCCTTGGCCGCAAAACGGTATTTGCCATCGGGCAAGGGGGCGCCGGCGTTGTCGGTGCCGTCCCAGTTGATTTGAGCGTCTCCAGCTGTTTGCGGGCCATAGGACATGGTTCTGACCACGCGGCCCATGTCGTCCTGCACGTCAACTTGAATGCCATCGGCACCTGCTGGCAATGTGATGGTGGCGTTGACCGATTGGCCGTTGGCATTGACCGCCCAACCGTCTGGTACGGCCACTTTGCGCCCGATCAGGGCAGCGCCCGACATCATGCGGTCGGCCTGCATATTGGAGACCATGGTGTCCATGCTGGTCTTCATGGCGGTGGTGGCCTCTAACTGTGAGAACTGGGCCAACTGGGCCACAAAGGCCTCGTTTTTCACCGGATCCAATGGGTTTTGGTTTTTCAACTGGGTGGTGAACAGCGTCAAGAACTGCTGCTGACCTATTTGCTCTTTGACCGGCGTGGCCTTTTGCTTGGCTTGGTAATCAGAGTAGCTGACGATGCCATTGGGCAGTGCGGCGGCGGATGTGGTGGCCATGGTGTTTGTCTTTCAAGTCAATTACGCTTTGGTGATGTCAATGGTGCGCATCATCAATTGGCGGGCGGTGTTGATCACTTCAACATTGTTTTGGTACGAGCGCGATGCGGCCATCATTTCGACCATCTCTTGCATCTCGTTGACGTTGGACAAGTAAACAAAACCGTTTTTGTCGGCCATCGGGTGGCTGGGGTCGTACAAACTGCGGATGGGGGTGGGGTCGTCCACGATTTGATCGACCTTCACGCCACCCTGGTTGGGAAACGCACGGTTGGTCATCTCTTCGCTGATCAATGCTTTGAATACTGGGCGCTTGGCGCGAAAGGCATCGGCGTCGCTGCCAGCCATGGTGGTGGCGTTGGCCAAATTGGATGCCGTGGTGTTGAGCCGAATGGTCTGCGCGTTCAGTGCAGTGCCGGCAATGCCAAATACGCTGTCAAGGCTTCTCATGGTTTATCACTCCCCTTTGAGGGCTTTGCGGATAGAGCCAATGCGGTTTTCCAGAAACTGCAAGGTGGCTTGGTAGTCGGAGGCGGCTTTACCGTATTGGGCTTGCTCGACGTTGATCTCGACCGTGTTGCCGTCAAACGAGCTGTTGAAGGGCACCCGAAACCGCATGCCGTTGTCGGGCGCTTCGGCCAAGGCCGCGTAATGCTTGTCGTGGGTGGCGTTCAGATACTCTTTGCCAGCCTCTTTGAGCATGGCCTTGAAGTCGAGATCTTCAGCTTTGAAATTGGGCGTGTCGGCGTTGGCAATGTTGCGTGCCAACACCTCCATGCGCTGGCTCCTGACTTGCAGGGCTTTTTCATGGATGCCAAATGCGTTTGAAAACAGATTCATCGCCATTCCTTTGCCAACACATCACCGCTTTTGCGGTCCCGGCCCTCAAGCTTGAGAACCTCGGGTCGATATTTGCAAGAGTTGTGCCATGGAGTTTTGACACTGGCCAAGCCCTGTTTCAGGGTTTTGGCGGCAAGCCCTGTCCGCTTTTCTTGTGGGGCGGCAATGCTTTGCCGCCACGTGCATCAGCGGATTTCGTTGTTGGCTTGGTATGCACTGACCCGTATGGCTTGCGCACGGGCGGCCGCTGCTGCGGGGTTGCCCTCCGCCTTCAAACCCAGCCTATCGTTGGCGTTTTGATGCAAGCCCTGCAAGATCGACGCCCTGGTGATGGGCGCCTTGGTGTCGCGGTTGACATGTAAATAAGGGGCTTGTGGGCCGGCAATATTGAGGCTGACGTCCGTGCGGGGTTCATTGCGCGCGGCCGGTGTGAGCACGGTGAGGTACAAGTCGTCCAGACCTGCAGGGCCAAAGTTCTTCAAACCAGTGTCGTCAAAGTATTTGCTCACCATGTCCAACTGCTGGAGCACGCTGTGGCCCAAGATGGCACGCGGATTTTGTCCAAAACCTGCGCTGGCCGCGCCCCGGTCAGGCCCATCACAGAACTGGATGATGCCGTGGCACCGGTTGTTGGTGGAGCGCGGGTTCATGCCATCGCTCTCCATCAGGGTCAGGCGCGCAAAATCATCGGGCTTGAACTTGTGCTCTTTAGACAGTTGCAAGATTTTGTCCATCACGGCTTGTTTTTCATGTGGGGGAATAAACCCCTTGGTGACCGCACGCTCGAGTGTTTTGTCCAAAACGGGGTGGGCACTGACATTGCCGCGCGCCTCCAGCTGGACTTGCGCGGTGGCGGCCACCCCCGTTTGTGCCGGGTTGGGGCTGGGGGTCGCGGGCTTGCTCATGCCCGCCGTGTTTTGAACATCTGCTGGGCTGGCGTTCAAGGCCTGTTGCAGGGCCGAGAGGTTGATCCGCTGGCCAGGGTAAATCAGGTTGGCATTGGCCAAGTTGTTGCCACGGGCCACCTCTTGGGCCAAGCGCATCGATTCGGTTTGGCTGACGTTTTTCCCAGAAGAGGCCATGAACTGGCGCACGATGCCGCTCAAGGTGTCGCCAGACTGCACAGACACACTGGCGGTTTGCGGTCCCAGGATGCTTGTCGAGTTTCCGCCAGCACCCATTTGTTGGGCTTGGGTCAATGCCCGCTGAAACCCAACGCCCGTGGACTGCCCATAGGACTGGGCTCGCAATTGCGTTTGCAGATGATTTAGATTGATGTGTGACGTTTTAACGAGAGCTTTTGGATCAATCACTGGGTTCATGGTGCGCTCGGTAAGGGTTGGTTTTGTCTGGCATCGAAATTGCATTCGGGTGCTTTGTCTTCAACAATTTGTCAAAACTTCAACACCCTCAACCAGATACTTGCAAATGCTGTGCCCACCCAAACCCACCCGCACTGATGCTTTTACCCCTCTGGTCCCCCCGAAGAATCGGGCGGATTGGCGGGCTTGGGCAGCACTGCTCTGCCTGTGGCCTGGCTTGTCCGGCGCCCAGAGCGCGGGGCACGCCCAACTGCAAGACGGTGCCCGTTTGTGGGTGGCAGCGCAACAGAACACCCCTGCAGAATCTTTGCAAGTGACCCCTTTGGACATGCGACTGAACATCCCAGCTTGCACCCAAAAAATCCAATTTGACCTGCCTTTTGGCAACCGCCAATCGGTGCGGGCACGCTGCGATCAACCGGCTTGGCTGCACTTTATTCAGGTCATGGCACGCCCCGATGCAGCCCAGCCTGTGCAGGCTAACCCCTCTTCGACGCA
>RFXS01000013.1 GCA_009921465.1 Betaproteobacteria bacterium | reverse complement strand
AGTAAAGGGAAATTTTTGGTGCGTGGTGAGGGTTTCGAACCCCCGACCCCCGCCGTGTGAAGGCGATGCTCTACCACTGAGCTAACCACGCAAATTAATAAACCGCACTGCATATTTTGGCATAGATTAAGTCTGAAAATTTGATCAACTAAATTTTTTCAATCCAATGCCGACCTCAAGCGTGATTGTTCCAGACGGTTTGGTCAGCGCTGGCTTTGGACAAATGATCCATTGCCACCAAATGAGCCTGCGCCTCTTGTTCGCTGGCAAAAACAACAGGCAATTCAAATTGAGACAAGTCAATATCAGTAAGCACTTGTTGAGTAGGGTCAGCAGCATCTTCCTGAATGAGCAAAGCGTTTTGCCCTCTGGTCAAACAGATATAAACATCGGCCAATAATTCGGCGTCTAGCAAAGCACCATGAAGAGTACGAGAAGCATTGTCCACGCCCAGCCTATCACACAAGGCATCCAACGAATTTCGCTTACCTGGGTACATTTCTTTGGCCATTGACAAAGTGTCGGTGATGCCACTGATATGACCTGATAAGGGGCCCAGATTGGCGCGCTCCAACTCCTTATTGAGAAACCCAACGTCAAATGCTGCGTTATGGATGATCAGTTGAGCACCAGAGATGAAGTCCAAGAATGCAGCAGCGATGGCGTCGAATTTTGGTTTGTCGCGCAAAAATTCGTTGCTGATGCCATGCACCTTGAGGGCATCTTCATGGCTATCTCTTTCAGGGTTGAGGTAGTGATGAAAGTGGTTGCCCGTTATTTTTCTGTTGAGCAACTCCACGCAACCAATTTCAATGATGCGGTCACCATTTTCAGCAGACAACCCGGTAGTCTCTGTGTCTAAAACAATCAGTCTCATTTCAGTGGTTTTCTTTGGCGTGATTGATGGAGTATTTAGGAATTTCAATCACCAGATTTTTTTGAGCCACGATGGCTTGGCAGCTTAGGCGTGAATTAGGATGCAATCCCCATGCCCTGTCGAGCAAGTCCTCCTCAGTCTCTTCCATTTCATTGAGGCTTGAAAATCCCTCATGGACAATGACATGACAGGTCGTGCAAGCACAACTCATGTCGCATGCATGTTCAATCTGAATATTGTTTTCAAGTAGCGATTCACAAATGGTATTGCCCACAGGAGACTGCAACTGTACGCCTGTAGGGCAGTATTGTGCATGCGGCATGATGGTGATGATGGGCATCAAATACTTTCTACATTTTTACCTGCCAAGGCCTGCTGTATGCCTCGGTTCATGCGCTCAGCGGCAAAGGACTCCGTCCCTTTGGCCAAGGCTTGGGTTGCGGACTCAATGGAGGCAGGATCGCTCAATGCCTTGGCATCATTCAATTCTTGCAATAGTTTTTCTATCGACTGGCGCTGTTCAGTCGCCAACCAATGCCCATCTGAGTCAAGTGCACTGCGCGTGGCCAGCCATGTTCGACTGGCATCAAGCCTGGCCTCAGCCAGTGCGCGCGCTGCCATATCTGCTTGCGCTGTTGCAAACCCTTCTTGCAACATCCGTGCAATATCTTCATCGCTCAGACCGTAACTCGGCTTGACATCGATTTGCGCATGAGCTCCACTGATCATTTCTTGTGCGCTGACTTGCAACAAACCATCTGCATCAACGGTAAATGTCACTCGAATTCGAGCAGCCCCAGCCACCATGGGTGGAATGCCTCTAAGCTCGAAGCGCGCCAGGCTTCGACAATCAACGACCAAGTCACGTTCGCCCTGCACCACATGCAAAGCCAATGCCGTTTGACCATCTTGATAGGTTGTGAAGTCTTGCGCCATGGCTGTAGGTATGGGTTGATTGCGCGGCACGATGCGCTCAACCAAGCCGCCCATGGTTTCGATACCCAGAGACAATGGAATGACATCCAAAAGCAACAACTCTCCATTGGGGTTGTTACCGGCCAACTGATTGGCTTGAAGAGCGGCCCCCAGAGCGACCACCTCATCTGGATTGAGGTTATTGAGAGGCGCCTTTTGAAAAAAATCTGTGACAGCGGATTGAACTTGGGGCATGCGCGTAGCGCCACCAACCATCACCACGCCTTGAATACAGTCCTTTTCCAACCCGGCATCGCGCAATGCTTTGCGAACAGCGAGCATGGTTCGCTCAGTTAAAGATTTTGTCCATTGGTCAAAATCTGATCGATTGACAAGGATGTCAACTTGGCCTTGAGACAAAGTCAAGACAAATGGACTTTCCTGCAAATCTGTAAGCCTCTCCTTGCATGAACGTGCCGCAACACGCATGAGCGCTTTGTCCTCAGGCTCATTGATTGTCAAGCCCGCTCTTGCCAATATGGCATCGGCCAACAGACGATCGTAGTCGTCACCCCCAAGCGCGGAGTCGCCGCCCGTGGCCAACACTTCAAAAACACCCGCTTGCAAACGCAATATGGAAATATCGAATGTGCCTCCACCCAGGTCATATACAGCGTATACCCCCTCACTGGATTGATCCAAGCCATAAGCTATGGCAGCAGCAGTAGGCTCGTTGATCAGCCGAAGCACGTTCAGGCCAGCCAACTGAGCCGCATCTTTTGTGGCCTGCCTTTGTGCATCATCAAAATATGCTGGTACTGTGATCACAGCCCCAAACAAATCTTCATCAAAGCTGTCTTCAGCTCGGTGCCTTAAAGTTGCCAAAATTTCGGCACTGATCACCACCGGGGATTTCAATCCATCGGCCGTGTGTATTTGAAGCATACCCGGTGTATTTTCAAACTTATAAGGCAATTGCCCATGATTTTGAATGTCTTGGAGCCCACGCCCCATGAAGCGCTTAAACGAGGATATCGTGTTAACGGCGTCGTCAACTTGATGATCTTGCGCCAAATAACCGATTTGGCGCACGCCGCCCTTCAAATACCGAACGACCGACGGCAACACGACGCGGCCTTGATCGTCCGGCAGGCACTCGACAACACCGTGTCTGACTGTTGCAACCAAAGAGTGCGTGGTGCCCAAGTCGATCCCAATTGCAATGCGCCTTTGATGAGGGTCAGGCGCTTGACCAGGTTCGGAAATTTGTAATAAAGCCATAGAAAAATTCGTTTTATGCTCGCTCCAAGTGATCCATTCGCTGCATGACCGCTTGAATGAAACGCTCAACGAACATCAACGCCCGCACTTTCGCCGCAGCGGCATGGAAATCACATGCGACATCCAAAATCTGTTCGCATTCTGCCAGCAATAAATTGCGGCTTGACTTGACTTCCTTCAGGAGGTTTTCTGCATCCATGGGGGTCTGTGATGCATCTAATGCTTCACGCCATTCAATTTGCTGAAATAGAAACTCGCTTGGCATCGAGGTGTTTGTCTCAGCGTCAATTGATTCGCCATTCAATTGACATAAATAGGCGGCCCGCTTGAGGGGACTCTTTAACCGTTGATAGGCCTCGTTCACGCGAACGGACCACTGCATGGCCAAGCGCTGCGCCGCCTGATGAGATTGCGCATGCATGTCGGGGTGTGCCTGCCGTTGAAGGGCTTTCCAGCTTTGCTCCAGCACCATCAAGTCGATGCCAAAGCGCTGAGGTAGCTGAAAAATTTCAAAGTCATTGGCAGTCAAATTGATGGACTGCTCTTTGATGGGATCGCTCACCTCACACCCGAAATGACTCGCCGCACCCACAACGATCGCGCTCGTTGGGATTATTGAATTTAAAGCCTTCGTTGAGGCCTTCGCGCACAAAATCGAGCTCTGTGCCATCGATATAGGCCAAGCTCTTCGGATCGATCAAAATTTTCACCCCGTGGGCTTCAAACACAATGTCTTCAGGGGTCAAATCATCCACATATTCCAATTTATAAGCCAAGCCTGAGCAACCGGTTGTTTTCACGCCCAGGCGAACGCCCAAACCTTTGCCGCGCTTGGATAAATAACGACTCACATGCCGTGCAGCAGCAGGTGTTAAAGAGACAGACATGATGTTGGAAGTTTTATACAGGCCAATTCAGGCCATGGGGATTACGCAACGCTGAGATGCTTTTTCTTGTAGTCTTCAACGGCAGCCTTGATGGCGTCTTCGGCCAAAATAGAGCAATGAATTTTGACCGGTGGCAAAGCGAGCTCTTGGGCAATTTCACTGTTTTTAAGTGAGGCGGCCTGATCCAAAGTTTTACCTTTGACCCATTCTGTGACCAGTGATGAAGATGCAATGGCCGAGCCACAACCGTAGGTTTTGAAACGGGCATCTTCTATCACGCCAGTCTGAGGGTTGACTTTGATTTGCAACTTCATGACGTCACCGCAGGCAGGCGCACCCACCATTCCGGTCCCAACTGAGTCATCACCCTTGTCAAAGGAGCCCACGTTTCTTGGATTTTCGTAATGATCAATTACTTTTTCGCTATAAGCCATGTTTGTTCCCTGGTCGTTTTAATGTGCAGCCCACTGAATGGTGCTGATGTCAATACCTTCTTGATGCATCTCCCACAAGGGGCTGAGCTCGCGCAGTTTATTGACATTGAGTTTGATGGTGGCAACGGCGTAATCTATTTCCTCGACCGTGGTGTACCGCCCGATCGTGATGCGCAAGCTGCTGTGCGCAAGTTCATCACTGCGTCCCAAAGCCCGCAGCACATAACTGGGCTCCAAACTAGCGGAGGTGCATGCCGAACCAGAGGAGACAGCCAAGCCCTTGATACCCATGATCAGCGATTCACCCTCTACAAAGTTGAAGCTGATGTTGAGGTTGTGGGGAACCCTTTGACTTAAATGTCCATTGACATAAACCTGCTCCAAACCTTGCAAACCAGACAGCAGTCTTTGGTGCAGGGCTTGGGCACTTTTCAAATCTTTGGCCATTTCAAGCTTGGCCAATCTGAAGGCTTCACCCATGCCGACACATTGGTGGGTTGGCAATGTGCCGCTGCGCATGCCTCTTTCGTGGCCTCCACCGTGAATTTGCGCCTCCAGCCTGATGCGAGGCTTGCGCCGCACATACAAAGCACCGATGCCCTTGGGACCATAGGTTTTGTGTGAAGCAAGGCTCATCAAATCAACGGGCAAATCCTGCAAATTTATTTCGACCTTCCCAGTAGCTTGTGCGGCATCCACATGGAAAACAATGCCCTTTTCACGGCACATGCGCCCAATGGCGGCAATGTCTTGAATCACACCAATCTCGTTGTTCACAAACATGACACTGATCAAAATGGTGTCCGGTCTGATCGCCGACTGCAGCGCAGCCATGCTCAGCAAGCCATCTTCTTGAACATCCAAATAGGTGACATCAAACCCCTGGCGCTCTAGTTCGCGCATGGTGTCCAAAACCGCTTTGTGCTCCGTCTTGACTGTGATCAAGTGCTTGCCACGTGATTGATAAAAGTGCGCGGCACCCTTGATGGCCAAGTTATTGGACTCCGTGGCACCCGAGGTCCAAACGATCTCACGTGGATCGGCCCCAATCAAATCGGCCACGTCTTGCCGGGCTTTTTCTACGGCCTCTTCAGCCTCCCACCCCCAGGCATGGCTTCGCGATGCAGGGTTACCAAAATGTTCACGAAGCCAAGGGATCATGGCATCGACAACGCGAGGGTCCACAGGCGTGGTGGCACCGTAATCCATGTAAACGGGAAAATGAGGGGTGGAATCCATCATCAGTTACTCAATCCAATCTGGATAAATTTTCAATCAACTTTTAGCAAAAACATTGCCCAAAGCAAACACCGAGTTGGGGGCATTCACGCGCAATGGTTTGACAACTGGTGCGCTTGATATGGCGCGCTTGATCATGGGCTTTGATTCGATTTGTACGCCTTTGGCCAATTGGTCATCGACCAATTTTTGCAAAGTGACGGAGTCTAAAAATTCAACCATGCGTTGGTTCAAACTGGTCCACAAGTCGTGGGTCATGCAACGGCCAGTTTCGCCCAAACAGTTCTCTTTTCCACCGCAATGCGTTGCATCAATGGGTTCGTCGACAGACACAATGATGTCTGCCACCGTGATTTCAGCGGCTTTGCGGCCTAGGGTATACCCGCCTCCCGGGCCGCGGGTGGACTCCACCAACTCGTTGCGGCGCAATTTCCCAAATAACTGCTCTAAATAAGACAGAGAAATTTGCTGGCGCTGGCTGATAGCGGCCAAAGTCACAGGCCCATTGTTCTGGCGCAGGGCCAAATCAATCATGGCGGTAACGGCAAAACGACCTTTGGTGGTGAGACGCATGAAGTGCTCCTTTTGACTATGTCGACTAAACAAGTCAACTATACCAGATACCCAAACAAAATGCTCGGGTAATAGGCCTTGCGCGAGTAATGTCTTAGCTGGGGGCTGTTGGCAACCGATCGCGGCCACTGGCGCCCAAAACTTGCTCGCGCAAGCGGGCCAATTGATCGCGGACCCGGGCTGCATCTTCAAATTGCAGATTTTTGGCGTGCTCCAGCATGAGCTTCTCTAGGCGCTTGATCTCTTTGGCCAAGTCTTTTTCACCCATATCAACCACTTGGGCCCGAATCAACTCTTCTCGTTCAGCCGCTTTGGACGATTTTTCGCTGTGGACCCCATCAATGAGGTCGCGCACCTGCTTGAAGACTCCCTTCGGAGTGATGCCTGCCGCAGTATTGGTGGCAATTTGTTTGATGCGCCGGCGTTCGGTCTCGCCAATTGCCTTTTTCATGGATTCGGTCATCACATCCGCATACAAAATGGCACGGCCATTGATATTGCGAGCAGCTCGACCAATGGTTTGGATCAGACTTCGCTCGGATCGCAAAAACCCCTCTTTGTCGGCATCCATGATGGCCACCAATGAGACCTCAGGCAAATCAATGCCTTCCCTTAAAAGGTTGATACCCACCAGGACATCAAATACCCCTAAGCGCAGATCGCGCAAGATCTCCACACGTTCTACCGTATCGATATCACTGTGCAGGTAGCGCACCTTGACACCGTTGTCGCTGAGATAGTCGGTCAACTGCTCGGCCATGCGCTTGGTCAATGTGGTGATCAACACCCTTTCGTGCAACTCAACACGCAACCTGATTTCCTGCAGGACATCGTCTACCTGGTGAGTTGCAGGTCGAACTTCCACCTCAGGATCGACCAAGCCCGTGGGTCGCACCAATTGCTCAACAACTCGACCAGAATGTTCTTTTTCGTACTGCGCCGGGGTGGCAGAGACAAAAATAACTTGCCGCATTCGCCGCTCAAACTCTTCCAGTTTCAGAGGTCGATTGTCCAACGCACTGGGCAACCTAAAGCCATACTCGACCAATGTGGTTTTGCGCGAGCGGTCGCCGTTGTACATGCCGCCAAACTGCCCCATCAGCACATGACTCTCATCTAAAAACATCAATGAGTCCTTGGGCATGTAATCGGTCAATGTACTGGGAGGGTCGCCCGGCTTGGCCCCCGATAAATGTCGGGTGTAATTTTCAATCCCTTTGCAATGCCCCACTTCAACCAACATTTCAAGATCAAACCGGGTTCTTTGCTCAAGTCGCTGGGCTTCGACCAACTTGCCCATGCCCACCAATTCGCTTAAACGCTGCGTCAGTTCCAACTTGATCGTTTCAATGGCGGCCAACACCTTGTCGCGAGGTGTGACGTAATGACTCGAGGGGTAGACCGTGAACCTGGAAATACTTTGTCGGACCCGTCCCGTCAGAGGGTCCAATAACTCTAAGCTTTCAATTTCATCGTCAAACAATGAAATACGCAAGGCCAATTCACTGTGCTCCGCTGGAAACACGTCAATGGTCTCGCCCCGGACGCGAAAGCGACCCCTTCCAAACTCCATGTCATTGCGCTCATATTGCATTCGCACCAATTGACCAATGACTTCACGTTGACCGAGCTTATCGCCTGTGCGCAAGGTCATCACCATTCGGTGATAACTTTCAGGCTCACCAATGCCATAGATGGCAGAAACTGTGGCAACCACAATCACATCGCGGCGCTCCAAAATACTTTTGGTGCAACTGAGGCGAAGTTGCTCAATATGCTCATTGATTGCACTGTCTTTTTCGATGAACAGGTCGCGTTGCGGCACATAGGCTTCAGGCTGGTAGTAGTCGTAATAGCTGACAAAGTATTCAACTGCATTGCGTGGAAAAAACTCTCTGAATTCGCTGTAAAGCTGAGCGGCCAAGGTTTTATTCGGGGCAAAAACGATGGCGGGTCGACCCATGCGCGCAATCACATTGGCCATGGTGAAGGTTTTACCTGACCCCGTTACGCCCAAAAGTGTTTGAAATACCTCGCCATCACGCACCCCTTCCACCAACTCATCTATCGCCTGAGGCTGGTCTCCAGCGGGCAAGTAAGGCTGAAAAAGTTCAAAAGGAGACCCCTCAAAATGGACAAATCGACCCGATGCAACAGGCTCCTGGGTCGGTTCAATAACAGTGACGCGGGCAATGGACATGAGAGAGTTAAAATTATTCTTGATCGGCATAGCCTACAACAGTCTGTGTCACCGTCAACCACTATCCCTGCAAGGACACTTCATGTCGATGTTTTCCGCCGTCGAAATGGCACCCCGCGACCCCATTTTGGGCTTGAACGAGCAGTTTTCAGTCGACACCAACCCACAAAAGGTCAATCTTGGCGTGGGTGTTTATTACGATGACAACGGAAAACTACCTCTGCTCGCTTGTGTTCAAAAGGCTGAACAGGCCATGATGGAAAAGCCGGCTGCACGTGGATATTTACCCATCGATGGCATAGCCGCTTACGATGCTGCGGTTCAAACGCTGGTTTTCGGAGCCAGCTCAGCATCTGTTCAGGCCAAACGCGTTGCCACAGTGCAATGTCTTGGCGGCACTGGCGGACTCAAAGTCGGCGCAGACTTTCTCAAGCGACTCAATCCAACGGCCAAGGTTTTGATCAGCGATCCCAGCTGGGAAAACCACAAGGCCTTATTCACCCAAGCGGGCTTTTCGGTCGAAACATATCCTTATTACGACGCACAAGCGTTGGGGGTCAATTTCCCTCAAATGATCGCCGCCCTGGAAGCTGCTGCTCCAGGGACCATCGTTGTGTTGCACGCCTGCTGCCATAACCCGACTGGTTATGACATCACCCCCAGCCAATGGGATCAGGTGGTGAAAGCAGTAAAAACCAAGAATTTGACCGCTTTTTTAGACATGGCTTACCAAGGCTTTGGGCACGGGATTTCAGAAGATGGGGCAGTCATTGACAAGTTTGTCAAAGCTGACCTGAGCTTTTTTGTCGCCACCTCATTTTCTAAAAGCTTCAGTCTCTATGGAGAAAGAGTTGGGGCCTTGTCCGTGCACTGTGATTCTGCCGATGAAGCCTCCAAGGTGCTGTCACAGCTGAAAATTGCCATACGGACCAATTACTCCAACCCGCCCATTCATGGTGGATCGGTAGTGGCGGCAGTTTTAAACAACCCTGAATGGCGCAAACTGTGGGAATCGGAGTTGACTGAGATGCGGGTTCGCATCAAAGCCATGCGGCAAAAATTGGTCGATGGTCTGAAGGCTGCAGGGGTCAAACGTGACATGGGCTTCATCACCCAGCAAATTGGCATGTTCAGCTATTCGGGCTTGACCAAAGACCAAATGGTTCGATTGCGCGCGGAATTTGGCGTGTATGGCACCGATACAGGTCGCATGTGCGTTGCGGCTCTCAACAGTAAAAACATCGACTATGTTTGCGCCAGTATTGCAAAAGTACTTTGATGACTTGGCAACCTGATCAATCGCATGATTTTGGTGCGAGCACCTCAATTTATTGGGAAAACCACTGTTATATTGCTTAGCATCAAACAGGATAACTATGCTCTATCAAATTTACGAAGCCCAGCGGTCCTTGATGGAACCATTTGCCGATTTTGCGCAAGCCGCCGCCAAGGTTTACAGCAATCCGCTGTCACCCATGGGGCAAAACCCATTTTCACAACGTATTTCCGCCACTTACGACCTCGTTTATCGGCTGGGCAAGGACTACGAAAAGCCTCAATTTGGTATCAATACAGTCTCCATTGATGATCAAGAAATTGCCATCCATGAGCGGGTGGAAATCAACAAGCCTTTTTGTGAGTTAAGACGCTTTAAGCGCTTCAGTGACGACCCCGCCACACTGACCCGGCTCAAGGTACAACCTGTGGTGCTGATCGTGGCACCCTTGTCTGGACACTATGCAACGCTGCTGCGTGACACAGTCCGTACGATGCTCGCAGATCACAAGGTCTACATCACCGATTGGAAAAATGCACGCTTGGTACCCCTTGCAGAGGGTGATTTTCATCTCGACGACTATGTCAACTACATCCAAGAGTTCATCCGCCACTTGCAAAAGCAATATGGACATTGTCATGTCATCAGCGTCTGCCAGCCCACCGTACCCGTTTTGGCCGCAGTCTCATTGATGGCAACCCGCGGTGAGCCATTGCCCAAGTCCATGACCATGATGGGTGGGCCCATCGATGCCAGTAAGTCACCCACTGCGGTGAATAACCTGGCCATCAATAAAAGCCACGACTGGTTTGAGAACAATGTGATATTTCGCGTCCCCCAAAATTTCCCAGGCGCTGGTCGACGTGTATACCCTGGGTTTTTGCAGCACACTGGTTTTGTTGCGATGAATCCAGATCGGCACCTGAAGAGCCATTACGACTATTTCAAAGACTTGATCAAGGGTGACAACTCCAGTGCTGAGTCACATCGCTATTTCTATGACGAGTACAACGCTGTACTGGACATGGATGCAGACTATTACCTTGAAACCATTAAAACCGTTTTTCAAGATTTTGCGTTGGTGAGGGGGACATGGGATGTGCGCAACCCGGATGGCGATCTTGAGCGCGTTCGCCCTCAGGACATCAAGGGCAGTGCGCTCTTAACCGTTGAAGGTGAACTTGACGATATTTCGGGTTCCGGACAAACCAAAGCCGCACACCAATTGTGCAAGGGCATAGTGCCCAGCAAGCAGCAACATTTGGAAGTGCCGGGTGCCGGACATTACGGCATTTTCAGTGGAAGGCGATGGCGCGAAATAGTTTTCCCTCAAGTTCGTGACTTTATTTTGGCCAACCATACCGCTGCTCAGCGCAAACCATCGGCAACCACCAAAGCGGTGGCAAAGACAAAACGCAAAACCACCCGCTGATCACCGTGAATTTGAGCGAACGTGTGCTGGCCATATTGCCGCAAACCCAATGCACACGCTGTGGTTACCCAGACTGTGCCCATTACGCCCAAGCAGTAGCAGACGGATCAGCACAAATCAATCAATGCCCTCCTGGTGGCCGCGAGGGAGTGGCCAGATTGGCAGCCATCACGGGGCAAACCGAATCTGAATTGAACCCTTTAAACGGGACAGAGTCGCCGCGAAAAGCGGCTTGGATAGACGAAAACTGGTGCATCGGTTGCACCTTATGCATTGACGCATGCCCCACAGATGCCATCTATGGCAGCAATAAACGAATGCATGCCGTGATTGAAAGTCATTGCACAGGTTGTGAACTGTGTTTACCAGTGTGCCCCGTAGACTGCATAGAGTTGGAAAATGTCTCTGGGCATTTAACCGGCTGGCAAGCTTGGAGCGCTTCACAGGCCAAAGATGCACGCCACCGTTATGAAAAACACCAACTTCGCATGGCTTCGTCCAAGCAGTCTCAACTTGAGCGACAAATTGCCAAAGCACAAGTCAAGCTCAATGACTTGCCGGGTCTGACCCATTCGGAACCGCAAGATGAGACCAATTTGGAGCGCAAAAGAGCAACTATTCAAGCGGCTGTGTTGCGCGCTCAATCTCTGCTGGTAGAGATCAAGCGCTCCGATTGAACCCTGCAAAGGTCTTGTGAATCAAGCCGCTTGAGGCTTACCTCACTCAACCTTTGCGCCAGAAGCTTTGACAATGGCTGCGGCATTTTCCCAGTCGGTACGCAATATCGCAGCAAATTCCTCTGGGGTGGCTGTCACCACTTCAAGGCCAACACGCGCCAAACGTTCTTGCACCACGGGGTCGGCAATTGCCTTTTGAAAGGCCGCATTTATTTTATCGATCTCACTTTTGGGAGTACCCGCTGGGGCCAGTAAACCAAACCAGGAGTCAAACCGAAAGTCGCTCATTCCAGACTCTGCAACGGTGGGCAAATCTGGCAAAAACTTCGAACGTTTGGCACCGGTGTAGGCCAACAATTTAATGCGTGGGTCTTGGCGAAATCCCACCAAGCCGATGGTCGCCCCAGTCACTCCCTGCACCCGATCGGCCAGCACTTCGTTGACCGCATCCCCAGTTGACTTCATGGGAATATGTTGCATATCCAAACCAGCCCTGGCCATAAAAGAGGCCATGCCTAAATGGGTCGCACTGCCATTTCCAGCTGAAGCGTAATTGAGTTGCTTTGGTTTGCTTTTGACTTGGCGTACGTATTCAGCCAGATTGCTTACCCCCATGCTGGCAGGCGCAGCAATGACATAGCCCGAATAGCCCAGCAAAGAAACAGGCGCAAAATCTTTGATCGGATCGTAGGACAACTTGGCATACATGTGCCCGGCCAATGTGTGACTCGCCGCCGCAATGACCAACGTGTTTCCGTCTGGCGCAGCCTTGGCAACCGATGCGGTTCCAATCGTGCCACCAGCGCCTGCGCGGTTGTCAATCACCACGCTCGCACCCAGTAACTGCCCTAATTCGTTGCTGAACGTTCGTGCCACCGTGTCTTGCACTGCACCCGGACCAAAAGGAACAACGATGCGGATCACCCTTTGTGCCCAGGCAGGGGATTGCAAACCTGCCAAGACCAAGGCAGTTATAAACAATTTATGTGGTCGAATAAATTTCATGAATCACTTTCAGGCTGGGCCAGCCAGCGCTTTGCCAAGGTTGAAAAATACGTTGCCCCCACAGGCAAAATCGCGTCATTGAAATCATACGAAGTGCTGTGAATCAAGCAGGTGCCAGCGCCATGCCCTGGGATCCGATGCGTGCCTTCACCATTGCCAATGAAAGCATAACAGCCAGGCTTGACCTTCAGCATGTGAGCAAAATCTTCTGCACTCATCACGGCAGCATAGTTTTCATCCACAGACTGATCGCCGACAACTTCACGCATCACTTGCGCTGCAAACTTTGCTTCTTTGACATGATTGACCACAGGTGGAGAGGCGCGTATAAAACTGATTTCAGCCGTACAGCCATGCGCTTGCGCAATGCCTGCGGCCATTTTGCGCAACCCACCTTCAATCAAATCGGTCACCGCGTCCGAAAAGGTGCGCACGGTACCGCCCACCCAAGATTGGTCAGGAATGACGTTGGGTGCCGTCGACCCTTGAATTTGAGTGACGGCCAATAGGGCACGTTCACGCGAATCCACCACTTTGGGGATGAGCGTTTGCAATTGCTGCGCCAACTCGATGGTGGGTGCCACTGGATCTATGCCCGTGTGTGGCAGTGAAGCGTGGGTGCCCTTGCCCTTCATGGACACGCGCCAGGTATTGCTTGATGCCATCAAGGCACCATGGTTGAGGGCAAATGTGCCTACTTGTCCAATCGAAAAGTTGTGCAAGGCAAACACAGCTTCGCATGGGAAGCGGTCGAACAAGCCATCTTCAATCATTTTTCTGGCGCCTGCCTTGCCCATTTCTTCAGCAGGCTGAAAGATGAAGTTGACAGTCCCAGAAAAGTCACGATGCTGGGACAAATACCACGCCGCAGCAAGCAGCATGGTGGTGTGCCCATCATGCCCACAAGCATGCATCCGACCTTCGTGAACAGACCGATGCGGAAAGTGGTTTTCTTCTTGTAAAGGCAACGCGTCCAGATCGGCACGCAATCCAATGCTTCGCTTTCCCCGCATCCCGCGCAACACACCCACCACACCGGTACCTGCCACCCCAGTGTGAACCTCCAACCCCCACTGAAGCAATCGCTCGGCCACCAATGCCGCCGTGCGGTGTTCGTCAAACCCTAGCTCAGGATGCGCATGAATGTCACGTCTGAAAGCGACGAACTCTCCCATGTCATCAAATTCTGTGAAGTGAATCATGCTGGATCCTGTCTACTTCAAGCGCCCATGGCGACAAAAGCGTTGACCACCTCAACTGGGGCTTGTACCAATTCAATCAGCACTCCCTCACCTGAAATCGGAAACTCATCATTGGATTTGGGGTGCAAGAAACAAATGTCAAATCCAGCGGCGCCCTTTCGAATACCGCCGGGAGCAAAACGCACGCCTTGGGCCGACAACCATCCCACTGCGGCAGGCAAATCATCAATCCACAGTCCAACGTGGTTGAGCGGTGTGGCGTGAACCGCTGGTTTCTTATCGGGGTCCAATGGTTGCATCAAGTCCACTTCGACTTTGAAAGGCCCTTTGCCCATGACGCAAATATCCTCATCAACATTTTCACGTTCACTTTTGAATGTGCCAGTGATCTCTAAGCCAAGCATTTCGACCCACAATTGTTGGAGCTTATGCTTATCAAGCCCCCCAATGGCAATTTGTTGAATTCCCAATACTTTGAAGGGGCGCTGCACCACTGTGGTCATGACTCAAACTCCACGATCACCTGGTCAACGGTCAATGACTCACCCTGGCTGGCCACCACAGATTTGACCACCCCATCTTGGGAAGCAAATAAAACATTCTCCATTTTCATGGCCTCAATCACTGCAACGCGCTCGCCTGCCAAGACTTTTTGACCAGGTTGAACGGCCACCTCGACCAACAAACCCGGCATTGGTGACAAAACAAAGCGGCTCAAATCAGGCGGGGCTTTGAACGGCATCAATCGATGAAGTTCTGCCATGCGGGGGGAAATCACCAACGCTTCAATGCTTGTGCCGTTGTGTTGAACTTTTAAGCCCAAAGGATTTTGCGTAGAACCCCGCTCGACTTGTGCATTGAAAGGTTGCCCATTGACAGTTCCTTGAATAGCCACATCATTCAAACGGGAATGGCTTTCAATGGCGTAATTTTTCCCATTGACCTTGATCATGGCTGTGTCATGGCGTCCGCCGGAATCATCCACTTCAACTTGGGTGTGTGTGTGCTGGCCATTCGCGGCCAGGGTGATGACGGTATAGGCCTGTCCCACTTTGACGTCATATCCTGGCAATTGGCCACTCAACCCAGCGGCCCTTTCACGCGACTTGCGGCGGACAAATGACGCCAAAGCAATGAGGAAATCCGCATCGTGGTGAGGAACATCTTCTGCACGAAATCCGTTGGCGTAATGCTCTGCAATGAATCCCGTGTTGAATTCACCCGACACAAAATCTGGGTGGGCCAGCAATGCCGCTTGAAACGGAATATTAGAGCTGACCCCTCGAATCACGAATCCATTGAGTGCCTCTCGCATCTTGGCAATGGCATCCATTCTGTCCCGACCATGAACAATCAACTTCGCGATCATGGAGTCATAAAACACAGGGATCTCGCCCCCTTCTTGAACCCCTGTGTCCACCCTCACACCCAAAAGCTGATCTGTGTGAGCTTGAAACATGGTTTGGGCCGGTGGGCGAAAGCGCACCAGTCTCCCCGTTGAAGGCAAAAAATTACGGAACGGGTCTTCAGCGTTGATACGGCATTCGATGGCCCATCCATTGCGCTGAACTTCAGATTGCGCCAGTGACAAGGGCTCCCCTGCAGCAATGCGGATCATCCACTCAACCAAATCCAAACCCGTGATGCATTCGGTCACTGGATGTTCCACTTGGAGGCGTGTATTCATTTCCAAAAAGTAAAAACTCTGATCCTTGCCGACAACGAACTCGACGGTTCCGGCACTTTGGTATTGCACTGCTTTGGCCAAAGCCACGGCTTGTGCACCCATGGCCGCACGGGTTTCCTCACTGATGAATGGCGAAGGGGCTTCCTCAATCACCTTTTGGTGCCGACGCTGAATGGAGCACTCACGCTCGTTGAGAAATATCACATGACCGTGCGCATCACCCAAGACTTGAATTTCTATGTGACGCGGTTCTTCAACAAATTTTTCGATGAACACGCGGTCATCACCAAAACTGTTGCGGGCCTCATTGCGACAAGATGTGAAGCCCTCCAAGGCTTCTTTGTCATTGAACGCAACACGCAACCCTTTTCCGCCTCCACCCGCAGAGGCTTTGATCATCACCGGGTAGCCAATGCCTTGCGCGATGGTTACCGCTTCATCAGCACTTTGAATGGCCTCGTTGTGGCCCGGAATGGTGCTGACATTGGCCTTTTGAGCCAACTTCTTAGAGGCAATTTTGTCCCCCATGGCGGCAATGGCGTGGTGCTTGGGCCCAATGAAAACCAATCCCTCGTCTTCGCATCGCTTGGCAAATGCCTCGTTTTCGCTCAAAAATCCATAACCGGGATGGATGGCTTGTGCACCTGTTGATTTGGCAGCCGCGATGATTTTGTCAGCCACCAAATAAGACTCGCGAGAGGATGCAGGCCCAATCAAAACCGCCTCATCGGCCATTTCGACATGGCGGGCTTCCTTGTCTGCTTCAGAATATACAGCCACCGTTTGAATGCCCATTTTTTGGGCAGTGGCGATAACACGGCAAGCAATTTCGCCACGATTTGCAATCAAAATTTTATTGAACATGGGTTCTCTCCTGGCTTTACAGCGGTATGTTGCCGTGCTTGCGCCATGGGTTTTCGATCTTTTTTTCTTTCAACATCACCAATGAACGGCATATTCGCTTGCGTGTTTCATGGGGTTGGATCACATCGTCGATGAATCCACGCGCTCCCGCCACAAAGGGATTGGCAAAGCGCGCTTTGTATTCAGCTTCGCGGCTGGCCAGTTTGGCCGGGTCGCCCTTGTCTTCGCGGAAAATAATTTCTACGGCACCTTTTGCACCCATGACCGCAATCTCCGCATTGGGCCAAGCAAAGTTCACGTCCCCACGCAAGTGTTTGGAAGACATCACATCGTATGCGCCGCCATAGGCTTTGCGAGTGATGACTGTGACTTTTGGAACCGTGCATTCGGCATAGGCATACAGCAGCTTGGCGCCGTGCTTGATGATGCCGCCAAACTCTTGGCTGGTACCCGGCATGAACCCCGGAACATCGACAAAAGTCAGTACAGGAATGTTGAAAGCATCGCAAAAACGGACAAACCTGGCGGCTTTGATGGAGCTTTTGATGTCCAAACAACCAGCCAACACCAATGGCTGGTTGGCCACAATCCCTACCGTTTGGCCATCCATGCGCGCAAAACCGGTCAGTATGTTTTTGGCGTAGTCGGGTTGCAATTCAAAAAAGTCTCCATCGTCGACAGTCTTGAGAATCAACTCTTTCATGTCGTACGGCTTATTGGGGTTGGCTGGCACCAAGGTGTCCAAGCTCAAGTCCATTCGTTCGGTCGGATCACCACTTTTCCGCACGGGTGCTTTGTCCCGGTTGTTCAAGGGCAAATAGTTGTAAAGTCGGCGCAGCATCAATAAGGCCTCGACATCGTTGTTGAAGGCCATATCGGCCACACCACTTTTGGTGGTGTGGGTGATGGCTCCGCCCAAATCTTCCGCGCTGACCTCTTCATGTGTGACCGTTTTCACGACTTCAGGGCCAGTCACAAACATATATGAACTGTCCTTGACCATGAAAATAAAGTCGGTCAATGCCGGCGAATACACTGCGCCGCCGGCAGAAGGCCCCATGATCATGCTGATTTGCGGCACAACGCCACTGGCCATCACATTGCGCTGAAACACGTCGGCATACCCCCCCAGCGAGGCGACGCCTTCTTGAATGCGAGCGCCACCAGAGTCGTTGAGCCCAATGACCGGAGCTCCCACCTTCATGGCTTGATCCATTATTTTGCAAATTTTTTCCGCATGGGTTTCTGAAAGCGCACCGCCGTACACAGTGAAATCTTGACTGAAAACAAAAACCAATCGCCCATTGATCATGCCGTAACCGGTCACGACACCGTCACCTGGAACTTTATTGTCTGCCATGCCAAAGTCGACACAGCGGTGCTCGACGAACATGTCCCACTCTTCGAACGTGCCTTCGTCCAACAAAATTTCCAGGCGTTCTCGTGCTGTCAGTTTGCCTTTGGCGTGCTGGGCATCAATGCGCTTGACGCCTCCCCCTTGTCGTGCAGCAACGCGCTTGCGTTCGAGTTGTTCATTGATATCGCTCATATGCTTCTCCTGGCATTCCTTAAGTGTTGTGTTGGGCCTGCAGCAATCTTCGCGCTGCGGTCGATGGGGCCAAGCGACCTGCCAAAACCTCCTCTGTGAGATCAGGCCACATGGCTTTGACTTTTGTGTTTTGTCGAAATTCCCATTGCAATCCCGCTTGTATGCGCTCGTTCATCCAGGTGATTGACTGACTATTTCTGCGTCGGGTCTTGTCACCGCTGTCGCTTTGTAAATGTTGATAGCGTTGCACATGGGTCCAGAATTGGTCTACCCCAAGGCCCCGCAAAGCGCTCAAGAGCATCACAGGCGGATGCCACGCCGCACCCGAATCCTGCGCATGATCATGATCACCATGTGGCCGAAACAAGCGCAAGGCACTGGCAATATGGGCTTGTGCACGGCTGGCCGCATCGGGATCAAGGTCGGATTTATTGATCAAAACCAAGTCGGCCAATTCCATGACCCCTTTTTTGATGGCCTGCAAATCATCACCGGCATTTGGCAATTGCATCAGGGCGAACAAATCGGTCATGCCTGCAACCGCTGTTTCGCTTTGGCCCACACCCACGGTTTCCACAATCACCACGTCATAGCCCGCCGCTTCACATACCAACATGCATTCGCGCGTCTTCTCTGCAACCCCGCCCAGGGTGCCACTGCTCGGGCTGGGCCTGATGAAGGCCTGAGGGTGAACAGACAAGTGCTCCATGCGTGTTTTATCACCCAATATCGATCCCCCAGATACCGTCGAAGATGGATCTATGGCCAACACAGCCACTCGGTGTCCCCGATCAATCAAAAACAGACCGAGCGCCTCAATGAACGTGCTTTTGCCAACGCCTGGAACACCACTCAAACCCAAGCGGAAGGAGCGCCCTGTGTGCGGCAACAAAGCGGTGAGCAAGTCATCGGCCATGGCACGGTGGTCGACTCGGGTGGACTCCAACAAGGTGATGGCTTTGGCGATGCTGCGACGCTGCACCGACGCGTTGCCTTGCAGCAAGCCTTGCAACACCTCATTCGCTGTCGGCAAGTTGCTCACGACGTTCACCCGTTGGATCTGAGTTGACGATGACTCATGGGTCTATCAGGACGCTACCAACGCTTGTTCGATGTGCGTTAAAACGCCGCGTGCACTTACCGGTATGGGTGTGCCTGGACCATAAATGCCCTTGACACCACAAGCATATAAAAAATCATAGTCTTGTCGAGGGATCACACCGCCAACAAAAACAATGATGTCATCAGCACCTTGTTTTTTAAGTTCGGCAATGATGGCCGGAACCAAGGTTTTATGTCCGGCCGCCAATGTGGACACGCCCACAGCGTGGACATCATTTTCAATGGCTTGGCGGGCACATTCCTCGGGTGTTTGAAACAAGGGCCCCATGTCCACATCAAAACCCAAATCAGCGAATGCCGTAGCCACCACTTTGGCCCCCCGGTCATGTCCATCTTGACCCAGCTTGGCAATCATCACGCGGGGGCGGCGTCCTTGCGCCTGAGCAAAAGCGGCGATGTCGGACTTCAACTTGTCCCAGTAGGCCATGGTGTCCCCCTCGTTGTTTCCCGCATCGTAAGCTGCTGCATATACACCTGAGACTTTTTGCGTGTCGGCACGGTGTCGGCCAAATACTTTTTCCAGGGCATCACTGACCTCCCCGACGGTGGCACGCAATCGAATGGCCTCTACCGACAAAGCCAATAAATTTCCAGTTTGGTCTTTGGCGGCCTGGGTCAGCGCGTCCAATGCCGACTGGACTTTGCCGGTATCGCGTTTGGCCTTGATGGATTGCAGTTGTTGAATTTGCCCCTCGCGGACCTTCATGTTGTCAATGTCTCTGGACTGGACCACATCTTCCGTCTTTAATTTGTATTTATTGACTCCAACAATCACGTCTTGGCCAGAATCGATCCGCGCTTGTTTATCAGCGGCGGCCGCTTCGATTTTGAGCTTTGCCCAGCCCGAGTCCACAGCCTTGGTCATGCCGCCCATGGCCTCGACCTCTTCGATGATTTTCCAAGCTTCGTCGGCCATGTCTTGGGTCAACTTTTCCATCATGTAGCTGCCTGCCCAAGGGTCGATGACCTTGGTGATGTGTGTTTCCTCTTGGATGATCAGCTGTGTGTTGCGTGCAATGCGTGCGCTGAATTCCGTTGGCAAGGCGATGGCCTCATCAAAACTATTGGTGTGCAAAGACTGTGTACCACCAAACACAGCCGCCATGGCCTCGACAGTAGTTCGCACAATGTTGTTGTACGGGTCTTGCTCGGTGAGAGACCAGCCGGATGTTTGACAATGGGTTCTGAGCATCCAACTTTTGGGGTTTTGCGCCCCAAAGCTTTGCATGATCTTGCACCAGAGCATTCGGGCTGCCCTCATTTTTGCAATTTCAAGGTAAAAATTCATTCCGATGGCCCAGAAAAAGGACAACCGGCCAGCAAAAGCATCCACATCCAAACCCTTGGACATGGCCGTCTTCACATATTCTTTTCCATCAGCCAAGGTAAAAGCCAGCTCCAAGGCTTGATTGGCTCCTGCTTCTTGCATGTGATACCCAGAGATAGATATCGAGTTGAACTTGGGCATGTTTTCTGCCGTATAGGCAATGATGTCCCCAATGATGCGCATGCTGGGTTCTGGTGGATATATATAGGTGTTTCGCACCATGAACTCTTTGAGAATGTCGTTTTGAATCGTTCCACTGAGCTGATCGAGCTGCACTCCCTGTTCTTGAGCTGCCACGATATATCCGGCCAAAACAGGCAGAACAGCCCCATTCATCGTCATGGAAACGGACACCTTGTCGAGTGGAATTTGATCGAACAAAATTTTCATGTCCTCGACCGAGTCGATGGCCACGCCTGCCTTGCCCACATCCCCTGTGACGCGGGGATGGTCGGAGTCATAGCCTCGGTGGGTGGCCAAATCAAACGCCACCGAAACCCCCTGACCTCCCGCGGCCAGGGCTTGTCGGTAAAAGGCATTGGATTCTTGAGCGGTAGAAAAGCCCGCGTACTGCCGTATCGTCCATGGCCTGACCGCGTACATGGTGGCTTGGGGACCCCGCACATACGGGGGAAAACCTGGCAAGGTATTGGCGTGAGCCAGTTTTTCCACGTCTTGCGCCGTGTACAAGGGTTTGACCGTGATGCCATCGGGGGTGAGCCAGTTCAAATCCTCTACACGCCCGCCCGGCGCAGATTTGGCCGCTGCTTTCTGCCACTGCTGCATGCTTGCTTCACTGCTTGTTTCGGGCGGCTTGTTCATGGGTCATACCTCGGTGGTCTTGGTCAGTGAAACGCTGGTTTATATGAGCTTTGGATCATATCATTCATAATTATGAATTCAAAATATTTTTCAAGCTTACAATCACCACAATGGACAGTGACCAAAACCTGGGCAGAAATGCCCTTTATGAAGACGTGGCAGAGCGACTGCGGCAACGCATCTTTGCGCGTGAGTTGATGCCTGGGAGTTGGATCGATGAGATGAAAATCTCTCAAGAGTACGGCATCAGCAGAACCCCTCTTCGAGAAGCATTGAAGGTTTTGGCCACAGAAGGCCTGGTGACCATGAAGTTGCGCCGTGGTGCCTATGTGACCGAGGTCAACGACAAAGATCTGAAAGATGTTTACCACTTGCTGGCCCTGCTAGAAGCCGATGCAGCGGCACAGGTGGCCCTACATGCCAGCGATAAAGACCTAGAAGACTTGCTGGGCCTTCACGAGCAACTACAAAAATCCGTCAACAACCGCGCAGATTTTTTTGCACTCAATGAGCAATTCCACATGCGCATATTGGCCTTGGCCAACAATAAGTGGCGCACCCAGATGGTGGTTGATCTGCGCAAGGTGATGAAGTTAAACCGGCAAAACTCTTTGCTAAAGTCTGGGCGTGTGGAGGAGTCCCTCAGTGAGCACCAGGCTTTGATGGATGCACTGCGCAATCGCAACCCCAAGCAAAGCATGCTAAAAATGCAAGCCCATTTTGCCAATGGCTTAGAGGCTGCCAGCCCAGACACCCCCCCGTCGCAGACCAGACATCAGGAGGATTTGGCCGCCTCAGCAGGTTGAACCACCAAAGCCACCCCCGGCAATATCAACAAACAGCCCATGGCGTGATGCCATCCCAAAGACTCACCCAGCAGACACCACGAGACCAAGGCCCCCCACAAGGGTCCCAAGTAAAGCGTCATGCTGGTGCGACTGGCACCCAAAGTTTTTTGCGCCCACCCGTATATCCAATAAGCCCCGATGCCGGGCACCAAGGCCACGGACAACATTAAAACGCTGGCGTACCAACTCCAAGCGGGGGACTGTGGTTGACCCCACTCCCACAGGGCAAAGGGCAGCAAAGTGACCACCCCTGCGGCACATATGCAGGCCAGTCTTGCGGTAGATGAGAGCGAACAAGTCCATTTTTTTTGCAATAACGCATAACCCGCCCACGACAGGGTGGCCGCCATGATGAGCCAGTCTCCTTGCACCCACTGAAAATGGCTCAATGCACCCCAATCACCTTTGACGACCACATGCACCACGCCCAATAAAGCCAAAGCGACACCCATCACCTGACGCCATTGCATCTTTTCACCCAACCAAATGGCCGAACCCCAAACAATCAGCACCGGTGAGGTGGCATAAATCAATGCGATGTTCATGGCGGTCGTGGTTCGAGCTCCCCAATAAACCCAGGCACCACAAACCAGCATGCCCAAGCTGCCCAAAACAAGGTATTGCCAGCGATCGCGCCAGATTTGGTGACGCTCAGCCCAAATTTCATGGCGAGCAAACCACCCGAGCAACAAGCCTGCGATGCCCCAGCGACCCAGTGCCAACACATGCGGATCCACCACACCCGGGGCAAGCCGCGCGCACAAAAAATTTACCGCCCACAGCGCTGGGATAAACCAAACCAAAACCTGCGCCCAAAAAAGGCGTTGATCAGAACGCATGGGATGGGTTGCCATGGCGGTGCAACGCCTGCTGCGCCAGCAGGTGCACCTGTCTGGCATCCAAGTGCTTTAACCGGTGGTCACTCCAAACTTGTCGCCATAACCTGGCACCAGGCATGCCATGGCGCAATCCCAATATGTGGCGAGCAATGCTGTACCAATGGGCACCTGCGGATCGCTTGGGGTCTGTCATGTATTCCACCATGGACAGTTCCACTGCATCCCTGTCCAAGATAGCTGTGCCCGCCATGCTGGAACCCTCACCTTGCACAGATGCCATGCCAGTGTTTTCTCGTTGAATCAACCAATCATCCCACCGACTGAGTATCCAGGGATTGTGATAAGCCGAACGCCCGACCATGCCGCCATCCAAATCGGCCGCATGGCGCTCGATGTCTGCCAAATTTTGCAATCCCCCATTGAGGACAAACCGCGCATTTGGAAAGTCTTTTTTGAGTTGATGAACCACCCCATAGCGCAGGGGGGGAACTTCGCGATTTTGCTTGGGTGATAAGCCTTGCAACCAAGCATTGCGCGCATGCACGATGAACAATCGGCAACCGGCCTCATGCACTTGACCCACAAAATCTGTCAGCATGTCAGTGCCTTCATCGCGGTCCAAACCAATGCGGTGCTTGACAGAAATGGGCAGGTCAACGCTGTCGCACATGGCTTTGACGCCTTCGGCCACCAAAGTGGGCTCGGCCATCAGGCACGCTCCAAATGCACCCCTTTGAACTCGTTCAGAGGGGCAACCACAGTTCAAATTGATTTCTTGATAACCCCAACGCTGGCCTAGCTGAGCCGCCTTGGCCAGATCAGCGGGTTCGCTGCCACCAATTTGCAAAGCCAATGGGTGCTCAAACGGGTCATGATCCAAGTGCCTTGCCACATCACCGTGTAACAAGGCACCCGTGGTCACCATTTCGGTATACAACCACGCTCGACGCGTGATCAAACGATGAAAAAAACGACAATGCCTGTCGGTCCAATCCATCATCGGTGCCACCGATAGCAATGGCGGCTTGCCCACGCTCACGAGCCCAAAACCCACAATGGCATGGCTCTACCCCATGTGCAAACCACCATTGACCGAGAAGTCAGCACCGGTTGAGTAGCCGCTTTCGTTGGATGCCAGCCAGGCAATGATGGACGCAATTTCACTGGGTTCACCCAAACGCTTGACGGGAATGGTGTTGACGATTTTATCGAGCACCTCGGGGCGGATGGCTTTCACCATGTCGGTCCCAATATAACCCGGGCTGATGGTATTGACGGTCACGCCCTTGTTGGCCAACTCTTGGGCCAAAGCCATGGTGAAACCATGCATGCCCGCTTTGGCAGCAGAGTAATTGGTTTGACCCGCTTGACCTTTTTCGCCGTTGACAGAGCTGATTTGGATGATGCGGCCCCAACCACGATCGACCATGTCGCCAACCACTTGCTTGGTCACATTGAACATTGAATTCAAATTGGTATCAATGACCGCGTCCCAATCGTCACGGGTCATCTTTAAAAACATGCGGTCTCGTGTGATGCCAGCGTTGTTGACCAACACATCGATCGGGCCATGCTCGGTTTTGGCCTTGGAGAAAGCCTCCACCGTGGATTCCCAAGAGCTGACATTGCCCACCGATGCATAAAAGGTAAAGCCCAAGGCTTTTTGCTCGTCGAGCCACTTGGTGAAATCGCGCGTGGGTCCACAGCCGGCAATCACGGTGAACCCATCTTGATGCAAACGCTGACAAATTGCGGTTCCGATGCCACCCATCCCGCCAGTCACATACGCTACTTTTTTACCCATGTTGTCTCTCCTGTATTGAAATTAAATTGAAAATTGTTCAGCTCACCATTTACCGCTCAAGCGCCAAGGCAACGCCCATGCCACCGCCAATGCACAGCGCTGCCAGGCCCTTTTTGGCCGAACTTCTTTGCATCTCGTGTAACAAGGTCACCAAAATGCGACAGCCTGACGCCCCAATCGGGTGACCTATGGCGATGGCGCCACCATTGACATTGACACGCCCTGGGTCGATGTCCAAGGCCTGATTGACCGCACAAGCTTGGGCAGCGAATGCCTCATTGAGCTCGAACAAGTCCACATCGGACGCTTTCCAGCCGGCACGCTCAAGCGCTTTGCGCGAAGCGGGCACGGGCCCCATGCCCATGGTGGCAGGATCGAGCCCGCTGGTGGCAAATGATGCAACGCGCGCCAAGGGTTTGAGCCCCAAGGCCTGGGCTTTGGCCGCCGTCATCACCATCACGGCTGCGGCGCCATCGTTGATGCCTGACGCATTGCCAGCAGTCACACTGCCAGCCTTGTCAAATGCAGGCCGCAAATTGGCCAAGGCATCGGCGTTGGTCTTGAGGTTGATGTACTCATCACTGGCAAAGATCAATGGGTCGCCTTTTTTCTGCGGCAATTGCACTGGCACGATCTCGTCTTTGAATTTACCGCCAGACTGGGCCGCGGCGGCTTTTTGTTGGCTGGCCAATGCCAATGCATCTTGCATGTCACGTGTGATGCCATGCGCCTTGGCCACGTTTTCTGCGGTGATGCCCATGTGGTACTGGTTGTACACGTCCCACAAACCATCCACGATCATGCTGTCGATCATTTTCCAGTCACCCATGCGCTGACCATCGCGTGAGTTGTTCAAAATATGGGGGGACGCGCTCATGTTTTCTTGGCCACCGGCGATGACGATTTCACTGTCGCCCCATGCCACGGCCTGAGCGGCCAGCATGACTGCCTTCAAGCCAGAGCCACAAACGGCATTGATCGTCAAACCGGGAACCTCTTTGGGGATGCCCGCTTTCATGAGGGATTGGCGAGCAGGGTTTTGCCCGACACCAGCCGTGAGCACCTGGCCCATGATCACCTCACCGACCAAAGCAGGGTCCAAGCCTGTTCGGGTCAATATGTCCCGAATGACCAAGCCACCCAATTCTGTGGCACTGAGCTTGGCCAAACTGCCCCCAAATTTACCCACCCCTGTGCGGGCGGCTGAAACGATCACGATGTCTTGCATGAAAGGCTCCTCAATATTTTGTTTTCAAAAAAAACCAAGCGAAGTCGGCCAAGACGGTCAGGCCTTGGCCTGGACATATCGGCCAGGGGCGGGCTCAATGGCTTTGTAACTGCCTCGCCCTGGGGCTTTGGGGGTCGCCACCATGGGCCCTGCGTGGGGTTTTAACCATCTCGCCCAATCATCCCACCAACTGCCGGCCACCTCTTTGGCCTTGGCACTCCATTGGTCAAATTGGGCTGGCAGTTGTGCATCCGCAGGCAACCAGTGGCTGCGCTTGTTGGATGCCGGCGGGTTGATCACCCCGGCGATGTGCCCTGAGGCACCCATCACAAAGCGTTTTTTACCTGGCAAAACCTGGGTGGTGGCATAGGCTGCTTGTATGGGAACGATGTGGTCCTCTTTGGAGCCATAGATATAAACGGGCAAATTAACTTTACGCAAATCAATTTGTTCGCCACAAACCGTCGCTTGCCCTGGTTTGATCAAACGATTCTCTAAATAAGTATTGCGCAAATACCATGCGAACATGGGCCCTGGCAAATTGGTGGAATCGCTGTTCCAGTAAAGCAAGTCAAATGGGGGCGGGGTTTCACCTTTGAGGTAATTTTTCACCACGTAATTCCACACCAGATCGTTGGGCCGCAAAAAACTAAATGTGGTCGCCATGTCGCGCCCGGGCATCAACCCGCCGTTGGCAAACTGCATTTCCCGGAATTTGACAAAATTTTCATCAATAAAGACATCCAAAACCCCGGTCTCTTTGAAGTCAATCAGGGTGGTCAGCAAAGTGGCACTGGCCACCGGCTTTTCACCTCGAGCAGCTAACACGGCAAGGGCGGTGGTTAATATGGTTCCGCCCACACAAAAGCCCAATGCATTGATTTGCGGTACTTTGGCAATGTCTTGCACCACCTTGATGGCTTCGATTGCGCCTTGTTCGATGTAGTCATCCCAAGTCACTTGCGCATGGCTGTTGTCGGGATTGCGCCAACTGACCACAAAAGTGCGATGACCCTGGGAGACCACATATCGAATGAAGGAGTTCTCGGGCTGCAAATCCAAAATATAAAACTTATTGATGCATGGAGGTATCAGCAAAAATGGCTTTTGATGAACCTTCGGGGTCAGGGGTTTGTATTCGATGAGTTGAAATAAATCGTTCTCAAACACCACATGACCTTGGGTGGTGGCGACGTTCTTACCAACTTCAAACAGGCTCTCGTCGGTCATGGACACATGGCCTTGGCGCAAGTCATGCAACAAGTTTTGAACGCCTTTGGCAATGCTTTCGCCCTTGGTCTCTATCGCCTTTTGCTGCGCTTCGGCATTGAGCAACAACGAGTTGCTGGGCGCGCTGGCAGCACTCCACTGCTCGACGGCAAAGCGAATGCGTTCACGGGTCTTGGGGTCGGCTTGGACCGCGTTGGCCAATCCCATCAGGGTTCGGGTATTGAGCAGGTACAAGGCGGCAGAAAATGCTGCCATGGGATGGTGTGACCATGCGGCATCTGCAAAACGCCGATCTTTCAGCACCGGGTTATGGTTCAAGCCCTGATTCCACAACTCAGTGGCTTGTTTCAAGTAGTCTTGTTGCAGCGACTCTAATTTCTCCGGGTCTATGCCCAATCCAGCGCCTTGAGGGGTGGATGCCCCTAATTGCTGAAAGCTGGCCAGCGCCTGACGCCAACCTTGGCTCAGGCTATTTTGAAAAGCATCTGCTGAATTGACCCCATCAGCGGCATTTTGCTGGCCCATGTCCTTGTCTCCTCGGCTCAATCTGTGTTGTTTTCGGCCCTACACTGCAAGGTATCGCCGCAATGTTGAGCAGTATCCCAGTTTCTACCTTCGTGACCCTGACAGCACCCCGTTTTAGAGTAAGCACCCCATGTATCTGGTCGCCACCGCCTGGTTGTACGTCACCTTGTTGATGGCTGTGGCCGAGGCCACCCATTCTCAAGGCAGTTTGTTGGGTGCCCTGATCACTTTCGTGATGTATGGGGTTGCCCCCTTGGCCTTGGTGCTGTATTTGTGGGGCACACCGCACCGATGGCGTGCCTTGAAAAAACAGGCAACGCTGGACACGCCCTCTGAAACCGAACCCCCATCAAATCCGATGACCACGCCAAATACAAGCCGCGAATCGCCCACTGATGCGGTCTCTTCGGTGGGAAAAAAATAAATCCGACCGACTGACTGTGCACCAAGGATTGGTGCTGTCATTGCCAGCCACTTTCACCACGCCCATCGCCTGCAATCGCTGTCGGGCCAACGCCGCCAAGTCCGCCCACCATTGCCCCAGGCGAGGCCCAGGCGCAAAGGCCTGGGCTGCCAAGGGCTGATGATCGCAAAACGCCCGCCTGACTTCATCACCCACCTCAAAGGCACCTGGTCCAATGCACGGACCCAGCCACACTTGAAGCTGATGAGGGCTGCAAGATGCGCGCGCGCAAATGGCCTTCACAGCCACTTCCAAGGCGCCCGTGCCAGACACCCCGGCCAAACCACGCCAACCCGCATGGGCTGCCGCCACCCATTGGCCGGATGGCTCTGCCAATAACACCGGAAGGCAATCGGCCACCATGATGGTGCATGCCAAATTCGAGTATTGGGTAATGCAAACATCGGCAGCCACAGAATTGGGTGTTTGTGGGGTCAACTCCAGCACATCCCAACCATGTACTTGCTGCATAAACACAGGCTTGACCCCAATGGAATCGCTCAGCAAGACTCGGTTGGTCTGCACACTGGCTTGGTCGTCTAACACATGGTCACCCAAGTTCAAGCTGTCGTAGGGGGGAAGTGAAACACCGCCGTTGCGCAAGCTACAAAAGGCCTGAACCCCGTTTGGCCATGCCACGTCAGGCGTCAGGCCTTTCATGCGAAGAGTTTGAACCATGCGAATTGGGGGGCTTTCAAATCTAAAAGGTCATCGATAGTGGCTCAATTTTGCGTCAACGATACAGCAATATGAGCCGCGCTATCGTTGTACATGTTAAACCGCAGCAAGCAATCAGCCTTGAGTCATGGCACACTGTGGTAATGGCCTCACGGATGCGGATAAATTCCACGCGGTGAGGCTACCATCAGCCTCATCACCGTTTGAAAGGACACCATGTCTTATGTCTTTGCTGCTCCGGCCACTGTGTCGGTGCCAATTTTGGGTCAGCCTGAACAGTTCCCTGTTCACCGCATTTACTGCGTTGGCCGCAATTACGAAGAGCACGCCAAAGAGATGGGTTACACAGGACGTGAACCGCCATTTTTCTTTTTGAAACCTGCCGATGCATTGGTGG
Source organism: Betaproteobacteria bacterium (assembly GCA_009921465.1). Classification (GTDB taxonomy): domain Bacteria; phylum Pseudomonadota; class Gammaproteobacteria; order Burkholderiales; family Burkholderiaceae_C; genus Limnohabitans. The sequence continues at coordinate 1,130 of RFXS01000013.1, read as the reverse complement.
TGGTCCACGATGGGGCCACTGGCCACATTCCCTACCCCAGCTTGACGGCCAATTTCCACCACGAGATCGAGTTGGTTGTGGCCATTGGCAAGGGAGGTCGCAATATCAAAGCGGCCGATGCCATGGGGCATGTGTTTGGTTATGCGGTTGGCTTGGACATGACCCGACGAGATCTGCAAAATGACATGAAAAAGCAAGGTCGCCCTTGGTGCATTGGCAAAGCTTTTGATCACAGTGCCCCCATTGGTCCCATTGTTCGCGCGGAAAAAGTCTCCGGCATCGAGGCCGCGGCCATCTCCGTCACGGTCAATGGACAACCACGACAAGCCAGCCACGTCAGCAAGCTGATCTGGAACATCGCTGAAACCATTGAGCACTTGTCGGCGGCCTGGGAATTGCAGCCTGGTGACCTCATTTACAGCGGCACACCAGAGGGCGTGGCTGCTGTGAAAAGTGGCGACACCATGGTCGGGCAAGTAGCGGGCTTGCCCACACTGACAGTTCAGGTTGACTGAACTGAACTTGACCACAAGCGGACAGACTATTTTGCTGCGCACCAGTTTCAAGCATTGCAAAAACTGTGGGGCATCGGTTGTGTTGCGTATCCCTGACGATGGCGACACCCGCACGCGTGCAGTGTGCCCCCAATGTCACACCATCCATTACGAAAACCCGCTGAATGTGGTGGGCACCATCCCTGTTTACGGCGAATTGGTCTTGCTGTGCAAGCGCAATATTGAACCCCGCCTTGGGAAATGGACCCTGCCTGCGGGGTTCATGGAGTTGGGCGAAACCTTGGCCGATGGCGCTGCCCGCGAAACGGATGAGGAGGCCGGCGCTCGTTTCGTGATGCAAGATCTTTTCAGCGTGATCAATGTGGTCCGCGTAGGACAGGTTCATTTCTTTTTTCGAGCCAAATTGACTTCTGACCTGTTCAACCCAGGGCACGAAACCATGGAGGCCAAGCTATTTGCCGAGCATGAAATCCCCTGGGATGAACTTGCATTCAAAACCGTGAAGGAAACCTTGCGGTGCTTTTTTGCCGATCGCGCACAAGGTGATTTTGGCTTGCACCAACTGGACATCCACTGACAGTTGGTGACAGGCTCAGGCCTTATCAGGCTCTTGAT
>RFXS01000120.1 GCA_009921465.1 Betaproteobacteria bacterium | reverse complement strand
ATGTGCGGTGTGAGCACCACATTGTCCAAAGCCCGCAACTCGGGCACCACCCGAGGCTCATCTATGTACACATCCAATCCAGCACCTGCAATGGATTTGGATTTCAGCGCCTGAATCAATGCCGGCTGGTCCACCACGGAGCCACGGGCCACATTGATCAAGTAGCCCCTTGGTCCCAAAGCGGCCAACACCTCGGCATTGATCAAACCGCGTGTGCCGTCTCCGCCTGGGGTAATGGCCACCAAAAAGTCAACCTGTGCAGCCAACGCCTTGGGGCTGGGGTAATAGGTGAAAGGCAAATCAGGGCGCTCGTTACGGGCGGTATAAGCGATGCTCATATCAAATCCGACAGCTCGCTTGGCGATGGCTTGCCCAATGCGCCCAATGCCAACGAGGCCCAAGCGCGCACCGGTGAGTTTGCGTGCCAGTGGAAAAGGCCCGTCCACCCAATCACCTGCGCGCACAAATTGATGCGCCTGCGGTATGCGCCGCGCCACCGATAGCATGAGCCCTAAGGCCAGATCGGCCACATCGTCATTGAGCACCCCCGGTGTGTGGGTTACCCGGATGCCACGCTCTTGGATGGCGGGAATGTCCACACCGTCATAACCCACACCAAATATGGACACCATTTCAACCGCTGGGAACAAGCTCAGCAATTTATGATCGATTTTGGACTCACCCCCACCCACAATGGCACGAATGCGGCCCAATGCACCCGGGTCTGTGATGTGCTCGTGATCGTGTATTTGGAAATGATCTTGCAAGTCGCTCATCAAAAACGGGGGGAGCTTGGATACGCACAATATTTCAGGGTTGCCCATGGATGACTCCGTTATGAATTTCGAGCTAACATCATACGATAAGCATGCCCATACAACACAGACCCGAACGGAGACAAAGATGGCCACACCACCCCGCAAAAAACCAGAAGAACTGCGCAGTCAACAGTGGTTTGGGCGTCAAGATCGCGATGGATTTGCCTATCGCAGTTGGCTCAAAGGCAAGGGCATTCCACACGATCAGTTCGACGGCAGACCGGTGATTGGCATATGCAACACCTTCAGTGAGTTGACCCCTTGCAACTCTCATTTCCGAACCATTGCCGAGCAAGTCAAGATTGGCGTTTACGAAGCTGGCGGTTTTCCTCTGGAGTTTCCCGTCATGTCTTTGGGCGAAGTCATGTTGCGACCCACGGCCATGCTGTACCGCAACCTCACAAGCATGGATGTCGAAGAAAGCATCCGCGGTAACCCGATGGATGGTGTGGTGTTGCTCATGGGCTGTGACAAGACAACGCCAGCCCTGATCATGGGTGCGGCCAGTGCAGATCTGCCCACCATTGGGGTCAGTGGCGGCCCCATGCTGAACGGCAAATGGCGCGGCCAAGAGTTAGGTTCTGGCACTGGCGTGTGGAGCATGAGCGAACAAGTGCGGGCGGGCACATTGAAGTTGGCCGAGTTTTTAGAAGCCGAAAGTTGCATGCACCGCAGCCACGGCCACTGCATGACCATGGGGACGGCCTCCACCATGGCCAGCATGGTCGAAGCTTTGGGCTTGGGTCTGCCAGGCAATGCCGCTTACCCGGCTGTGGATGGCCGGCGCAACGTGCTGGCCCGGATGGCAGGGCGTCGCATTGTCGAGATGGTGCACACCGATCACAAAATTTCAGACATTTTGAGCCGTGAGGCGTTTGAGAACGCCATCAAAACCTTGGCCGCCATTGGTGGCTCGACCAACGCAGTCATCCACCTGATTGCCATGGCCGGTCGTCTGGGTGTGAACCTCACGCTGGAGGACTTTGACCGTTTGGCCAGTGAGCTGCCCTGTTTGGTCAACCTGCAACCCTCTGGTGAACACTTGATGGAAGACTTTTGTTATGCCGGTGGTCTGCCCGCTGTGATGAAGGAAATTGAGCACCTGTTGCACAAAGACCTGCTCACCGCCAGCGGCCACACGGTGGCAGAAAACCTGGCAAGCGCCCAAAACCACGACCCACGGGTCATCAAGTCCTTCGCCACACCGTTCAAAGACAAAGCGGGCATTGCAGTGCTCAGGGGCAATTTGGCCCCACGCGGTGCCGTGATCAAGCCCAGCGCGGCCACACCCGCTTTGCTGGTACACAAAGGTCGCGCGGTGGTGTTTGAAAACATCGAGGACTTTCATCACCGCATTGACGACGAAAACCTGGATGTGGACGAGGACTGCATCTTGGTACTCAAAAATTGCGGCCCCAAAGGTTATCCGGGCATGGCCGAGGTGGGCAATATGCCTTTGCCACCGAAAATTTTGCGCAAGGGCATCACCGACATGGTGCGCATCAGCGATGCACGCATGAGCGGCACCGCTTATGGCACAGTGGTGCTGCACACCGCGCCAGAAGCCGCCGCAGGGGGTGTTTTGGCGCTGGTGGAAAACGGCGATGTCATCGAACTGGATGTGCCCAAGCGTCTGCTTCATCTGCATGTCAGTGATGAAGTGCTTTCCAAACGCCGCGCCCTTTGGAAGGCCCCAGAACCCAGGCTCACATCAGGCTACTGGAAACTCTACACCGACCATGTGCTGCAAGCCGACGAGGGCGCTGACTTGGACTTTTTGCGTGGCCACCGCGGCGCTTTTGTCCCGCGCGACAACCACTGAATCGGCTAAGTGCGCAGGCCCTTGAGGGCGGTTGAGGCCAGACCCGATTGCTCACAATCTGCTATGTACTGGCGAATGATGGTTTGAAAATCTGTGTCTGGCATCAACCCCAAATTTGCGGCACGCTGCGCTGTTGCGCCCTGGCTCCAGTTGGCCACAATACCGGCGACTTGCGCATTTCGCTCAAACTTCACCCGGGAGCGAACTTGCGGTCCTGCCACGGCCTCTAAAGCGTCGAGCATTTGGGCCACGGTGACATTCAAGCCAGGCAAATTCATCGCCGTGCGGCCTTTGTAAGCCTCACGAGAAGCTTCAAACACCGTGATCAAACCCTCGATGGTTTTGCCTGGTGATGCGACGGGGTGGGACACACTGGCGTCAACGGGACAAATAGACATTTCGCCAGCCAATGGCTCTCGGATGATGCCACTGAAAAAAGAAGATGCAGCTCCATTCGGGCGCCCTGGTCGCACAGTCACCGTCATCAGGCGGGCACTGCGCCCATCAATATAACCCTTGCGGGTGTAATCAGCCACCAAGTGCTCACATATGAGCTTGTGGGTGCCATACGATGTTTGGGGGGTGGGCAATGTGTCGTCGTTGACCACGCCCGGCCAGTGGTGCCCCGGGTCGGGCCCATAAACCGCAACTGAACTAGAAAAGACAAAACGCGGAACCTGCTTGGCAAAGCGAAAAGCATCTAGCAGAGCCCGGGTCGAGTCGATGTTGGAGCGCAAGCCCAAATCGAAATCATCCTCGCATTCACCTGACACCGCGGAGGCCAAATGAAACACCGCATCCGGCCGCCAAGCCGCCAGGTCGGTCACTTGATCGAGCAAAGACCCCGTTCGCGTTTGTACCCTGGGATCGGCCTGCAAATCTGGTGGAACAGCCTGTTGATCGGCCAACAACAAGGCACGGACAGATTGGCCATTCAGTTGCCCCCTGGCCAACAGGGTTCGGGCCAGTCGCGCACCCAAGAAACCGCCTCCACCCGTGATCAAAATTTTCATCTTTTCCTCCTTGCAGGCCTCCAACAGCCCTAGCCCATGTATTGGAACAGCATTATTTCAGGCGCATTGCACCGCAGTGTGGGAACAAACCCTCATCTCAGATCACTTTTATACTGCACATTCATCTCAGCCTCTTGCATGCCAACCCAGCACGAGACCAACGCACCCGCATGAAAACACCCAAACCACACCCCCACTTGATTGCGGTCGATTGGGGAACCAGTGCCCTGCGCGCCGCCTTGATCGTGCAAGGACGCATCG
>RFXS01000119.1 GCA_009921465.1 Betaproteobacteria bacterium | reverse complement strand
GTGCCCGATACTCGTCCTCGAGCCGTTTCTGGATTGCCCTCACATAGTCTTTGCCCATGCCGATCACTCGCTGGTCGGCAATAAAAGCAAGCAACTCGGTTCGAGTGAAGAACTCACTCCCCCGAAAACCAAACGTCGCCCGATCTCCCGGCTCTACACGAAGCTCCACAGTAACCCAGCGCGACGCGGGCAGGGACTTGAAGGACACCCCATCGGGCCTCGGCACATCAACCAGCCGAACCTCTTCCACCCGTGCGCCCACGAACTCATCCGAGACCAGAGCTTCGGTGATCTGCCGCTTAGCATTGGAGATTCGCTCCTGATCAAACACATCCCCAGGCTGCATACGGCCTTGGTTTTCATGGATCACGGTTTTGATGCTCTCGCCCATCGAACCCAAGTGCACCGGCATGTGCGGCGCGTTGGCAATCAGGTTGCCGTGCGCATCAAACAGCGCACACGAAAAATCCAAACGCTCTTTGATGTTGACCGAGTACGCGGTGTTTTGCAATTGCAAACCCATTTGTTCGGCAATGTTCATGAACAAGTTGTTGAACACCTCCAGCAGCACCGGGTCGACCCGTGTACCCGCCGCATAGGTCACGGCCCGTGGCGTGACCCGCGTGAGCACCAAATGGTCCAAGGCGGTCAATTGGGCACGCCAACCCGGTTCGATCACGGTAGTGGCGTTGGGCTCGGCAATGATCGCTGGCCCTGCAATTTGGTCACCCGCTCGCATGTCCGCGCGTACCACCAAGGCCGCCTTCTCCCAGCGACCCTGCCCATACATGCGCACACTGTCACGCTGGGGTACTTCGCGCAGCGGGCTCAAGGCTTGCAGTTGCTCGCTGGGTGCGTCCCCCGTGATCACGGCCTCCACCGATACCGCCTCCACCACCAAAGCTTTGCCGCTCATCAAAAAAGCAAAACGCTGGCGGTAGGCCTGCTCAAACCCGGCTTGAATGTCTTGATATGAACCAAACGGCACGATCAAGGCCGCGTCGCTGCCTTCGTAGCGAAGATGCACGCGTTGGCGCAAGACAATCTGCCCGTTGCCCAAAGGTTGGGCGCGCAACTCTTGCTCGGCACGTTGCGCCAAAGCCTGCAAGACAGGCTGCCATGCGTGCATGGTCTCGGCGCTCAAGCGCATCTCGACCGCTTGCTCGCGAATCAAACTTTGATCGGCCAAGCCCATGCCGTACGCTGATAACACGCCCGCCAAAGGGTGTACCAACACGCGCGACATGCCCAAAGCGTCGGCCACCAAACAAGCGTGTTGACCACCGGCCCCGCCAAAACACTGCAAGGTGTAATTTGTCACGTCGTAGCCACGGGCCACAGAGATTTTTTTGATCGCATTGGCCATTTGCTGCACCGCGATGTGCACAAAACCCTCGGCCACCGACTCCACCGTCATGTCGGGGGCTGCCGCAGGCGTGGCTTTGATTTGCACCAGCAGTGCATCAAAGCGCGCGCGCACCGCTTGCGCGTCAAGCGCTTGGTCGCCAGCCGGTCCAAACACAGCGGGGAAATGCTGCGGCTGAATTTTGCCCAACAGCACATTGGCATCGGTCAAGGCCAAGGGGCCGCCCCGGCGGTAACTGGCCGGTCCCGGGTTGGCCCCCGCGCTTTGCGGACCCACCCGAAACCGCGCCCCATCAAACTGCAACAAAGAGCCCCCGCCAGCGGCCACGGTGTGGATGCTCATCATCGGCGCGCGCATGCGCACCCCCGCCACCTGGGTTTCAAATTCGCGCTCAAACTCACCCGCAAAATGGCTGACATCGGTGGAGGTGCCGCCCATGTCAAAGCCAATCACCCGCGTGGGGCCCTCCAAAGCTTCGCCATGGGCGAAGGCCAACTCGGCCGTGCGGGCCATGCCCACAATGCCCCCGGCAGGCCCCGACAAAATCGCGTCTTTGCCCTGAAACGCAAGGGCATCGGTCAGGCCGCCTGAAGACTGCATGAAATACAAGGGCACGCCCGGCATTTCGCTGGCCACTTGCTCGACATAGCGGCGCAAGATGGGCGACAAATACGCGTCCACCACCGTGGTGTCGCCTCGGCTGACCAACTTCATCAAGGGGCTGGTCTCGTGCGAAGTACTGACCTGTGCAAAACCCACATCGCGTGCCAATTGCGCTGCCTGCGCCTCGTGGGTGGTGTAGCGATAGCCGTGCATGAACACAATGGCCACGCTGCGAAGGCCTCGCCCATGGGCGGCCAGCAGTTGTGCGCGCAAGTGCGCCACCTCCAAGGCTTGCAGCACCTCACCGTGCGCGCCCACGCGCTCTTGCGCTTCGATCACCTCGGTGTAGAGCAACTCGGGCAACACAATTTGCCGATCAAACAAGCGCGGGCGGTTTTGGTAGGCAATGCGCAAGGCATCGCGAAAGCCTTGGGTGGTCACCAACAGCGTGGGCTCGCCTTTGCGTTCAAGCAGTGCATTGGTCGCCACCGTGGTGCCCATCTTCACGCAGGCCACCAGGTCTGGGGTCACCGGTTCAGATGAATTCAGGCCCAACAAATACCGAATCCCCGCCACCGCTGCATCGCGGTATTGCTCGGGGTTGTCGCTGAGCAACTTATGGGTGGTCAGCGAACCATCGGGCCGCTTGCCCACGATGTCGGTGAAGGTGCCGCCACGATCGATCCAGAACTGCCATTTATTGGGGTAAGTATTTGATTTCATGCTATTTTTTATATGGATGCCGTATTGACACGATGAATAATTTCATTGATAGACAACCGCTTGATCTGACCCGATGGGCACGGTGTCAAGTCAGGCCTGCTTTTTTGCAGAAGCCATGCGCATGAGAAGAATGTAACGGAACAATGCATTTGCCAGCCCAGCGTTGTGGCCGCTGAACACCTAGACAAGCTCCGTCTTGGGTTTTAGGGTCGTTCTGGGCCAAAAATTTTGATGTCAGATAGGATGCGCTTTTTGATGTTGTCTGCCGCCCCTTTTATGATTTCATTCCATCGAATCTTGCCCCCTGTTCTTTTTTTACTGGCCAGTTTTTGCTGGATTGCGCCAGCCCAAGCAGGTTTGGCCAATGACTTACAGGGCGGCCATCATGTCTTGCTGATGCGGCATGCCGATGCCCCCGGGTATGGCGATCCTGCTGGCTATGTGCTCGGTCAGTGCGCCACCCAGCGTAATTTGGGCGATGCGGGTAAAAAGCAAGCCAAAGCGATCGGTGCTTGGCTGAGCCAACAAGGCATAGCAACCGCACAAGTTTTCAGCAGTCCGTGGTGCAGATGTTTGGACACCGCTCATCTTTTGAACAAAGGTGCCGTCAAGACCGAGCCTTCACTCGGATCATTTTTCGACGATATGGGTCTGGAAAAGAAACAAACCAAAGCATTGGAAGGCTTCATTAAAAATGAATTGGCCAAACCAACCAAATCGCCGCTCATCCTGGTGACGCACCATGTCAATATCCAGGCCTTCACCGGCAAGGTGGTGGGTGTGGGCGACATGGTCTTGGTCAAGGTGAATCAAAACGGTGCGCATCTGTCTCACACCATTTATCCCAGTCCTTAGCGCTCAGACGTTTGGGCCTTTCATCCAAAATCCTGGGAACATCAAGCCGATGCTTTAGAGCACACCAATGCCCCGTTGATGCCCAGGTCATTCGCTGTTATCGTTTGCCCCTCTTAGCCACTTCTAGCACACGCCATGAAAGCCGAACTCAACGAACGCATCACCCGGGTGGGTCCGGGCACCCCTGCTGGTCAACTGCTGCGCCGCTACTGGCAACCGGCCGCGCTGGTGGATGAATTCAACCCGGCGCTGGATGCGCGCATGGCACAGCGCCCCGTCAAAGCCGTGCGCTTGATGGGCCAAGACCTGGTGTTGTTCAAGGACGATCAGCAACGCTGGGGCTTGATCGACCGCGACTGCCCGCACCGGGGCGCCGATTTGTC
>RFXS01000118.1 GCA_009921465.1 Betaproteobacteria bacterium | reverse complement strand
ATCGCCAGCCATTTGCATGACAAGGCCCAGTGCTTCACCTTGTTTGCCACCCATTACTTTGAACTCACCAGCTTTCCCACCGAACACCGGGGCGCAGGCAATGTGCACGTCAGCGCGGCCGCAGGCACTGGCAAAGGAGCTGGTATTGTTTTTTTGCACCATATCGAGCCCGGACCTGCCAGCCGCAGCTACGGTATTCAGGTGGCGCGTTTGGCGGGCATGCCCGCTGCCGTGCTCAACCAAGCCCAACACACACTCAGCGCCTTGGAGTCCCATGACGCGCAAGGCGCAGCCCAAGTGGATTTATTCGCCCAGACCCCGGCCAACGAAGCACCCGCCCCCAGCCCCGTCGAGTCGCAACTGGCGCAAATCGACCCCGACGCGCTCAGCCCGCGCGAAGCGCTTGACGCCTTGTATGCGCTGAAGCGATTGTTGTGAGCCGCAGCATGGCCCAGCACCTGGTTTTCACCCATGGCAACAGCTTTCCGGCCAGCACCTACCGGTTGATGCACGACCGCTTGCGCGAACGGGGCTGGCACGTCCACGCCATCGAAAAAGTGGGCCACGACCCGGCCTACCCGGTCACCGATAACTGGCCGCATCTGGTGCGGCAATTGCAAGATTTCACCCAATCCATCGCGGCACAACACGCCACGCAGGTGTACTTGGTGGGCCACTCTTTGGGCGGATTTTTAAGTGCGCTGTCCGCGGTGCGCATCCCCCACTTGGTGCGTGGGGTGTTGTTGCTCGACGCACCTTTGATTGGCGGCTGGCGTGCCCAGTTGCTGCGCTGGGCCAAGCGCAGCGGTCGCATGCATGCCTACTCGCCCGGTGCCATCAGCCAGCGGCGCCGCCAGCTGTGGGACAGCGAAGACGAGGTGATGGCCCATTTTGTGGACAAAGGCAAATTTGCCCGCTGGCACCCTGACGTGCTGCGCGACTATGTGCAAAACGGCACCCAGCCCCATGGCAGCGGCGCTCAGCGCATGCTCAGTTTTGACCGCCAAATTGAGACCGACATTTACAACCACCTGCCCGATGACATGGCGGCATCACTCATGTCGAGACCCCTGCCGTTTCCGGTGGGCTTCATTGGGGGGCATCAATCCAAAGAAGTCCGAAAAGCCGGTTTGGGCATGACGCGGCGCATCACCCAAGGGCGCATGCGCATGGTCGAAGGCACACACCTTTTCCCCATGGAATCCCCCCTGGAGACAGCTGCCCTGATCGACGAGTGGTTGACCAGCAACCTGAAGATACCCTCGCGCTGAGACCGGTCAGGCCTTCCACTGCACCCAGCCGCCCCAGGCACTGATCAGCACCAGACAGCCAAAGCCGATGCGGTACCAGGCAAAAGGCACAAAACTGTGGGTGGCGATGTAGCGCAACAACCAGCGCACACAGGCCCAGGCGCTTAAAAAAGAAAACAACAAGCCCACCCCAAACATGGGCGCATCGGCCCAGCTGAGCAAAGCACGCTCTTTATACAAGCTGTAGGCACCCGCCCCCACCAAGGTGGGAATGGCCAGGTAAAACGAAAAATCTGTCGCCGCTTTGCGCGACAAACCCAGCAACATGCCGCCGATGATGGTCGCGCCACTGCGGCTGGTGCCCGGCACCATGGCCAGGCATTGAACCAATCCGACTTTCAAAGCGTCCAGGGGCGACATCGACTCCACATTCAGGATGCGGGCGTGGTCATCGGGGTGCTCGCCCGGGGCCCGCGCGCGGCCCCAACCTTCGGCCCACAAGATGATCAACCCACCCAGGATGAAGGTAGAGGCCACCACCGTCGGGGTGAACAAATGCGCCTTGATCGCCTTGCCCAGCAACAAACCCAACACCACGGCAGGGATAAAAGCGATCAGCACATTCAGGGCAAAGCGACGAGCCAGCCGCTGGCTGGGCAAGGCCGCCACGGTGCTTTGGATTTTTTGCCAATAAACAATGATCACAGCAAAAATGGCCCCGGTTTGAATCGCAATGTCAAACACCTTGGCTTTGTCGTCATCAAAACCCAGTAAAGCACCGGCCAATATCAGGTGCCCGGTGGAAGAAATCGGCAGGAATTCGGTCAAACCTTCCACCACCCCCATCACGGCGGCTTTGATCAACAGCGTCACATCCACGGGCATCCTTGGTCGCAAAAACACGAATTATCGGCCCTGCAACTGCCCCAGCCCACGGGGCAGAACCCACACGGCAAAGGCGCAGATTCCATTAAAAATAACCCATTGGTATGTAAAATTTTCAAAAATATGGCTTAAAACAGATTCAAAAGAATTCATTTTGTTAGAATTTTAATTATTTTGAATGAGTGGCCGAATGAAACTTCATCCATCCCTCTTCCTGGCCCTTCTTGCCTGCATGATGAGTGCATGCGGCGAAGGGGATGGAGCAGGCACACAAACCGACACCACTGACATCGGGGGTTACAGCCTGACCGTGCCCCAGGCCTTGAGTACCTTGCCTGGTGTCCCCGTGAGCAATATCACCTCCATCCCATTGGACTATGGCATGGGCAGCATCAATATCAACCTATCGGACACCACATCCGCCACCAGTGGATTGACCACCAAGCTGCAATTGCAACCCTTGACCCACTTGTCAGCGCCGAGCGTAGGCTCCGGCATTGATTTGTCCTCATCGGTGTGGCAAAAAGGCTGGAACGCCACGGATGTGGAGGTCACCGTGATTGACGACTTCGCCACCCCCCTCACCACCCAATCCCCCGGGGTCATCACGGGTCCGGTCACGCTGACCAAAGTGAAAAACGACGCCACCAGCTCTGCCACGGCCAATTACGAACAATATTTTCGACATTCCCCCAGGCCATACCGCAATACCCTTGGCCTGTCGGTCATGTCACATGGCGACATCGTCGCCGGCATCGCCGCTGGCGACGAAAACGTGACGCATGCTTTTGGAGACACCGCCAGCGGCACCCAACTGAGTGCATTCAGTGATCAAGATACCAACATGACGGGGACTTGCACCCTGCTGCCCAGCACTTCCGCCTTGACCTGCGACAAGTTACTGTTTGCACAAGCCACCGCGGTCAAGTCCACCGTGACATACCGCCTGGCCCCGGGCATCGCACGCAGTGCCAGGTTGGTGACCCAACCCGTGATCTTGGGTACAACAGCAAACACCCAACAGCAATGGGCAGATATTTCTGGTGCCATGACCAATGCCAGCAAATCGTCCAAGGTTCTCAATCTGAGTTTGGGTGCCAACATCACCAACAACGACTTGAGCTTGTCTGAAATGCTGGCCGTATTGGACGCATCTCCCTACACCACCACACCTGAGGCGGTTTTCACCGTCGCCGCAGGCAACAACTCTGGCCCATGCAACAAAAACCAAAGCTCAACCACCTTCAATGGCTGTAACGCCATCGCAGTGGCATTGGCATACCAATCGCCCACCAAAAGCACCACCTTGGTGGTGGGGGCTTTGGACAGCGATGGCAAAGCCATGGCCAAATACAGCAACCGCGCTGGCCTGTTGGCGCAACGCTACTTGCTGGCCCCTGGCAATTCGGGCTACTTAGACACCGATAACACAGGGATCGCAGGCACTTCTTTTGCAGCACCCAGGGTGGCCGGTGCGGTTGCGATTTTGCGCGGCATGTTCCCCACACTGTCGGCCGCCGAGATTGCCAACGCGGTCTTGCTCAGCGCCAACAAAGACATCAACGACGATGGGTCGCCCGACTTCACAGGTGTGAGCCTGGTCTATGGCCACGGCAAGCTCGACCTGATGCGAGCCATCAACTACCTGAGGGGCACCTTGAAATTGCCTTAAGCCACACTGCACCAACTTTGCTGGGCGCAGCTGATTGAACCCGGCAAAATCAGGATGATCAATAAAGTTCAACCAGACCATCTGCCCCCTAAAATCAGGGCATGACCAAACCCGCAGCGCCAGCCACCACAGAAGAACACAAGCCCAGCAACTTTTTGCGCCAAATCATCGAGACCGATTTGGCCCAAGGCACTTACGCCAACCGCCGCTGGGC
>RFXS01000117.1 GCA_009921465.1 Betaproteobacteria bacterium | reverse complement strand
TGCCCAGTTCGCTGCGGATGTCGTCGATCCAGAAGGCCAATTCACGCGTTTCTTCGGGGTTCAGGCCAGAGGCTGGTTCATCCAGAAACAAGAGTTCAGGCTGGGCGCACAGCGCACGTCCGAGTTCCACCACTTTGCGCACGCCGTAAGGCAAGCCTGCGATGGGCGCATGCCGCCAGGGCGTGAGGTCCAGAAAATCGATGATTTTTTCTACCTCGGCATGGGCCGCCTCTTCGAGTTGGGTCAGGGCAGGTGTGCGCAAAACTTGTTGCCACCAATGGCCCTGAAAGAAACGATAGCGCCCGAGCAACAGGTTGTCGAGCACCGTCGCGGTTTCAAACAACTCCATGTTCTGGAAGGTGCGCGCAATGCCAAGGGTCGCGATTTGGTGCCGTTGCATTTGTGTCAGGTCGGGTCGAACACGCGAGTGACCGCATTGAGCAGCGAGGTTTTTCCCGCACCGTTGGGTCCGATCACGGCCAGTACTTCATGGGGCCAGACTTCCAGGCTCAAATCGGCAATGGCTTGTACACCACCAAAAGTCAGTGACAGTTTGTCCACGGTCATCAGCGGCGGGGTGGCGTTGGATGTGTTCAACGGTAACGCTCCGATTTCATATAACGCTTGTTGCGTTTGAAGGTGTCTTTTCGGTAGATCGGAAAAGATTCCAGCAGGTTGCGTATCTTGAGCCAACGACCATTCAGCCCCATGGGTTCAAACAGCACAAAAAGGGCCAACACCAAACCAAAAATAAAGGTCTCCAGCCCAAACTGTTTGGCCACGCTCTCGGGCAAAAACGGTTTGATGCGGGAGATGGCGGTGGGCAGGGAACTGATGAGAATGGCCCCCAGCACCGCACCGCGCAGACTGCCCAGGCCGCCGATCACGACCATCAACACCAGTTCCAATGACAGCAGCAAGGTGAAGCCATCGGGCGTGAGGTATTTCAGGTGGTGGGCCAGCAAGCTGCCAGCCAGGCCAGTGATGCCCGCTGACAAAGCAAACGCGCCTGCCTTCATGCGCTCAACCGGGATGCCCAAGGCGTATGCGGCAGCTTCAGATTCGCGCACACCGATCAAAGCGCGACCCATGCCCGAGCGCAAGATGTTGAGCAAGGCCAACAGCACCAGCACCAGTGTGATCAGACAAAAAAAATAAAATGTCTTGGGGTTGCTCAGCGACAGCCCGAAGAAAACAGGGTCATTCACCGCCAGGCCGGTAAAGCCGCCGGTGACTGAGCTCCAGTGGCCGATGATTTGTTCCACGATGATGGCAAAGGCCAGCGTCACCATGGCCAGGTAGAGACCGGAGACACGGATGGCGGGAATACCCACCAGCAAACCGGCCGCTGCGCTCAGCAGTGCGGCCATCGACATGGAGACCGGCAAGGGCATGCCTTTGGACAAGAACCAGGCGTGGCCATAGGCCCCAATCGCAATGAAGGCGGCATGACCCAATGACACCTGTCCGGTCAGGCCGGTCAGCGACATCAAGCCCAGGCTGGCCACGCAGAAAATAAACACATAGGCCATCTCCCCCAGCATGAAAGGGGTGATGAACCAGGGCAAAGTGCACAAGCCCAACAGCAGCAAGGCATACAGGTTGCGGTCCAAGGGACTTCGCCACAGGGCGAAGCCTTCGCGGTATTGGGTGTGATAGTCAAAACGCATGGGTGCAGTTCTTTCTTGCTTTAGACGCGTCGGCCATGGGCTTCGCCCAATAAACCATGGGGACGCACAATGAGCACTGCAATCAGCACCAGATAGGCCACGATGTCTTTGGTGCCATCGGGCATGTAGACACCGGCGTACTGTTCAATGAGGCCAATCAAAAGACCGCCCACAATCGCCCCTGGAATGCTGCCAAAGCCGCCCAGCACCAGGGCCGACAAGGCCTTGAGGGTGACAAACCACAAGCTGATGTCCACCAAGGTGATGGGTGCCAACAGCACGCCTGCAAATGCCGCCGTGACACCCCCCAGCGCCCAAACCATGGAGTTGACGCGCTTGACGCGCACGCCGTTCAGGTAAGCCGCCAGTTGGTTTTGCGAAGCGGCCTGCATGGCCACCCCGAGTCGGGAGAAGCGGAAAAAAAAGAACAGGACCAAGGTCACCAGCAAGGACACGCCCAAGATGACCAATTGCAAGTTGGCGATCGACAGGCCCGCCAATTGCGTGCTTTGCTGGCTCCAGGGTGTGGGGTAGTTGCGCGACTCGGGACCAAACAGCATGCTCACAGCACCCCGGATCATGAAGGCCAATGCAATGGTCAGCATCACACCCGCAAATTGCGGTTGGCCAGCAATGCGGCGAATGACCAAGGCATCGAGTGCGAAAGCGAACAGGGCCACGCTCAGCACAGTGATCATCAAGGCCAGCCAAAACGGCAAGCCCCAAACCGCGATCAAGCCCCATGCACTGAAGGCCGAGATCACCAGCAAGTCACCGTGGGCAAAGTTGAGCACCTCAGTGGCTTTGTAAATCAGCACCATGCCCAGCGCCACCAGAGCATAGATGGCCCCCACCGCGATGCCGTTGACGCTCAGTTGGGCAAAGGTGAGCCAAAAATCATTCATGGCGTTTTTCCATTGGATGGCTGGAATGAGACTTCCCAGGGGTTCAGGCTCTGTTGACAGTGATCACATGCCACCATGGGGAAGAAACGGTGTTGACATGCGCGATGGCGAGGGCGGATCGAACTTTTTTCGTGCAAATGCGCTTCACCGGCCCAACTGGATAGGCAGACGATGTAACCAAACAAATCCCGGCTGCTGGGGGTGAGCTGGTACCGCTTGCGGCGGGCATCTAGCCCATCGGTTTCGCAAATCAGCAAGTGGCACTCAACCATGTCCGATAGGCGACGCGACAGGACTTTGGGTCCGATGCTGAGCACATGGGTGATTTGGTCAAAGTAGTGACAGCCCAGTACCACCGCAGTGAGGATCAACAAACTCCAGCGGTCAACCCGCAAGCCGAGACTCATGTCGCGGGCCTCCCGCACGGACATCCGTGGGGTGCGAAGCCCTTCCAGCGGTTGATGTCGCAATCGGGGATTGGGCACCAGGCTGTAGTCCAGGTCCCTCATGCGGATCGCTTGTCCGCAGGCTTTGCAGGACAGCACAGGCTGGAAGTGGTGTTGACATGTTTGGTGGAACAAATTTTGGGGCAAGTCTTGCGCGCGCGTGCCCCATTTCTTCTCCCAGGCCCAAATCATCAGGCTGGCATCGTACAAACCCAGGCCTTTGCGGGTCAGGTGGTATTCATGGCGTGGTGGCTTGCCCTGGTACAGGCGCGGCTTGATGACACCGGTTTGCACCAAAGCGCGCAAGCGGTCAGACAAAGTGGGTCGGGGAATGTTGGAAAAGCTTTGCAGTTCCTCAAACCGTCGAATCCCCAAAAAAGCCGACAACATGACTTGGACGGTCCAGCGGTCTCCAAAGACCCTCAGACCGTGGCTCAGTGTGCTGCTGGCCAGCGCGGCTTGTGTCAGTTCCAGGTCGGGTGTGTGGATCATGCGAGTGGTGCGCAAAGTGCGGGGTGACCAGGCGTTAGATGCGTTCCACCACCATGGCCACCGCCAAGCCGGCGGCACCACACAGGCTGATCACGGCACGGCGCGCTTGCCGGGCTTGCAATTCGTCCAGAGCCATGCCCACCAGGGCGCTGCCGGTGGAACCCATGGCGTGGCCCAGCGCTATGGCACCGCCATTCACATTGAGTTTGCTGTGGGGAACGTTCAGATGCTTCATGTAGTGCAGCATCAGAGAAGCAAAGGATTCATTCACCTCAAACAGGTCAATGTCTTCAATCTGCAGGCCAGCTTTTGACAATGCCATTTGTGTGGCTTGCACCGCACCGGTCAATGCCAGCGTGTGGTCCACACCCACGGTGGCTGTGGCCAAAATGCGTGCCCTGGGCTTGAGCCCCAGTCTGGCGGCAGCACCTGGGCTGGCCAGCAACACCACGGAGGCACCGTCCGCCATGGCGGGTGAGTTGCCTGCGTGGTGCACATGATCCAGGCGCTCCAGGCCATACCGCTGACACATCAGGC
>RFXS01000116.1 GCA_009921465.1 Betaproteobacteria bacterium | reverse complement strand
TTGCACATCCCCTACAAAGGCGCGGTCGAATCAGTCAACGCTATTTTGGGCGGGCAGATTGACTTCAGCATCATGGTGCTGGGCACTGCGGTACCTCATCTCAAAGGCGGGCAGTTGCGGGCCTTGGCTGTGACGACCAACAAATCGGTGCAACCTATTCCAGAGGTGCCTACGGTCGGCGATACCGTGGCACCCGGCTATTTGTTTGGCGCTTGGGGTGGCTTTGCCATGCCCACCGGAACGCCGGATGATGTGGTTGCGCGCGTGTTCAAGGCGCTGATGACGGTCTCCACGTCTGCGGCGCTGATCGAAGAGACCAAACGCACCGGCTCGTTCATCAGTATGAGCGAAAGCCCCAAAGAGTTTGCCGAACAAATCGCCCGTGACGTGGCCACTGAGACGGTGATTGTGAAAAAGCTCGGTTTGAAGTGACGACCCGCGCACAAGAGGTTCTGCAGCAGACCCAGCAACTCGCCGACGACTGGGTGCGGCCAGAGGCTGAACGCTGGCAGCGTGAGCGTGTCATGGGGCTCGCGGGGGTGCACGAAGCGGCTCGCCTGAATCTTATTGGTGTTCAAGTGCCGGTGGAGAAGGGCGGCTTGGGTTTGCCCTTCAGCGTCAAGTCCCGCATGGCGGCGATCCTGGCCGGCGCAGATTTTGGTTTTGCTTTGTCCTTGATCAACACACAGGGCGTCGCCTCCACGCTGGCCAATTGGCTGCCAGCGGCTGTCTCGCAGCGCTGGCTGGGTGATTTGCTGGCTGGGCAACGCATGGGTTGTACCTGCCTGACCGAGCCGGGTGCCGGCTCGGATTTTGGCGCGATTCAGATGCAAGCCACGCCCCATAGTGCGGGCTGGCGCTTGCAGGGTGAAAAGGCTTGGATCATCAATGCGCAGGTGGCTGAGGTGATGGTGGTCTACGCCCAAACCCAGCCAGGCAGCGGCGCCAAGGGCATTGCTGCTTTTGTCGTGGATGCGTCACGCCCAGGCTTCCGTCGCACCGACCGCGGCCGCACCGAGACTGTGGCGTCACTGGGGACGGGCGGCTTTGTGCTCGATGGCTATGAAGTGCCTGCCGACGAGTTGCTGCACCCGCCTGGCATGGCGTTCAAGCGCGCCATGGGCTCCATCAATATGGCTCGTACTTATGTGGCGGCCATGGCGACGGCGATGGTGGCGGAAAGCCTGCGGATCGCCCGTGCTTATGGCGAGCAGCGTCATACGTTTGGCCGCGCCCTGCAGGAACACCAGGGTTGGCGTTGGGTGCTCGCCGACGCCATGGTTGATGTCGAGGCGGCGCATTTGCTGATCGAACAGGCTTGTGCCGCTGCGGACGCTCAAGCGCCTATGGATGCCTTGGCCGCGCGGGCCAAAATTTTTGCCACCCGGATGGCGGTTAGGCACATTGCCGCTTTGTTACATGCCCTGGGTGCGGCTGGGCTGAGCGCGCAATACCCTTTGAGCCGCCATTTGGCTGGTGCCCAGGTAGCCACGCTGGTGGACGGCTCCACCGAGATGCTGCTTGAGCGTGTTTGGGCCACGCAAGTTGGCTCAGCCCCCCAAAACACACCCACTGACTAGCAGGAGAAATTGAATTGAAAGCCGCTGTTTTTCATGGCCCAGGTCAGCCGATGACCATCGAGAGCGTGGAGATCGAGAAGCCCAAGCGCAATGAAGTGTTGGTGCGTACCCGCGTGAGCGGACTGTGCCATAGCGATTTGCATTTTATTGAGGGCAAGTACCCCACACCTGTGCCCGCAGTGCTGGGCCATGAGGCTGCTGGGGTGGTCGAAGCGGTGGGTGAAGACGTCACCCACGTCAAGCGAGGTGACCATGTTGTCACCTGTCTGTCGGTGTTCTGCGGTCACTGCGAGTTCTGCGTGACTGGCTACCAGACCATTTGCAGCAATACCGCTGTCAAGATGCCACCTGGCAAGGCCAAACGCCTGCGCTGGAAGGGTGAGCACCTGAACCAGTTCCTGAACCTGTCGTCATTTGCCGAGCAGATGCTGGTGCACGAAAACGCAGTGGTCAAAATCCGCCAAGACATGCCGCTCGATTTGGCGGCGCTGCTGGGCTGCGGCGTGCTCACCGGCTACGGCTCGGTGGTACACAGCGCCCGCATGGAGCCTGGGACCACTGTGGCCGTGCTCGGCTGCGGGGGTGTGGGTCTTTCTACCATCCACGCAGCGCACTTGGCGGGCGCAGCCCGCATCATCGCCATTGACATTGATGCCAACAAGCTGACAATGGCCAAGACATTTGGCGCCACCGATGGCATGGATGCCAAAGATCCCGACATGGTCGCCAAAATCATCGAGATGACCCAGGGCGGCGTGCACTATGCGTTCGAGTGCATCGGCCTCAAGCCCACCACCGAAGCCTCGTTCGCCATGCTGCGCCCTCGTGGCTTGTCCACCATCGTGGGCATGATTCCCCTGGGTACCAAGATCGAACTCCACGGGTTCGACTTTCTGCGTGAACGCCGTATTCAGGGGACGATGATGGGTTCCAACCACTTTCGTCTCGATATCCCCCGCCTGGTGGAATTCCACATGCAAGGACGCATGAAGCTGGACCAGCTGGTCTCGAATCGGCTCAAGCTGGAGCAGATCAACGACGGCTTTTCCGAACTGCAACGCGGCGGAATCGCCCGAAATGTGGTGGTCTTCGACTAACCGGGCAATGCCCGCCAGTGCACTGATTTTTGCGTCGTTATTTCATGGAAAAACTCCATGCCATAACCGTGGCCCAAGCCACTCGACTTGACGGGCTCAGAACTGCCACCCGGCGCCTTGCCGCGCAAGGTGTTGATTTTGACCATGCCGGCGCGCAAGGAATGAATGGCGCGTAGCGCACGGGGCGCTGACGTGGTCATGACCATCGACGCCAGGCCAAAGCGTGTTCGGTTGGCCATCTCGATGGCCTCGTCAAAATCGTCAAAAGCGACGCAGGGTGCGACGGGGCCGAAGGTCTCTTCCACCATCAAGCGACAGTTGGGGTCTGGATGGCTGAGGACAGTAGGCGGATAGAAAAAGCCTCGTCCTGCCAGTCGTGCGCCCCCATGGTGCAGGTTTGCGCCTGTGGCAAGGGCTTCTTCGACCTGGAGCGACACAATTTGCAGCTGCTTGTGGTCGACCAAGGGCCCCATCTGAATGCCAGCCGTCAATCCGTTGCCTTGGCGGATCGCTCGCGCCTGCTCGGTCAGCGCCGCGACAAATTCTGGAAATATTTTTCGTGCGACATACAGCCGTTCGGACGAGGTGCAGATCTGCCCGGCATTTGAAAACGCCGCCTCTGCGGCCATGCGGGCTGCGGCAGGGACATCGACGGTTTCATCAATGATCAGTGCGTCTTTGCCGCCCAACTCCAAAATGGCTTTCTTCAAGCTTTGACCGCAAATGGCGCCCAGATGACGTCCGGTCGGTTCACTGCCAACAAAGACCAGCAAATCCACCTGCGGATGGCGCACCAGGGCGTCGCCCACGGTCGGACCGTCCCCCAGCAAAACATTGACAACGCCGGCGGGTAACTGGTCAAAGATGCGTTCGGCGATCAGGCGTGATGTCAAGGGTGTTTTTTCAGAGGGCTTCCACACCACCGTGTTACCCACCAGCAAATTGGGCACCACGTTGTCGAGGCCTAAGGCCACAGGGAAATTCCACGGCATGACGCAGGCGGCCACCCCCCTTGCAAACCTTTGTTGAAAATTGAGTTCAAGGTCAGCGGCCATCTGTTGACCGCTGCGGAGATGGATCACCATTTCTGCGTTGGAGCGCATACCCTCAATGGCTTTGTTAATCTCATTCTGTGAATGTGACAAAGGCTTGCCCATTTCTCGGGTCAGCAAATGGGCCACCTCGTCACGGGTCAGTGTCAACCTGTCAACGGCTGTCAGAACAAGCTGTCGGCGCTGCATGGGCGAGCGTGCAGCCCATGGCTCAAAAGCACGGCGAGCGGCCGCAACTGCAGCCTCGACATCGTTGGTGTGTCCTCGCGGGATGGTGTCGATCAGTTCTTCTGTGGCGGGATCCAAAATGTCAATAGAGTCGCCCGAACCCGGCTCGGTGACA
>RFXS01000115.1 GCA_009921465.1 Betaproteobacteria bacterium | reverse complement strand
GGGTTCAATTCCTGCCAGCCGCACCATTCTCATAACCTGCTTTCTTCGGATGGCAGGTTTTTTTTCGGTGTTTTACCCATGAGCAAGGCCTTTACCCGCGAAAGCGACGGCGAAGATGACGAGCATGATGGTTTGCCGCCGATCCCTGCTGGCGGTAAAAACTACATCACCCCTGCTGGTTACGCACGCATGCGCGCGGAGCTCTTTGACTTGATGGACAACCAGCGACCCCAGGTGGTGGACGTGGTTCACTGGGCCGCCAGCAATGGAGACAGGTCAGAAAATGGCGATTACATCTATGGCAAGAAGCGTTTGCGCGAAATAGATCGGCGCATTCGTTTTTTGACCCGTCGCCTGGAGTTGGCCGAAGTCACGGACCCCACAGCACACCACGGGCGCGATCAGGTTTTTTTTGGGGCCTGTGTGACGTATGCAATGCCAGATGGGCAAACCAAAACCATCACCATTTTGGGCATTGATGAGGCCGACAGCTTGCAGGGCCAAGTCAGTTGGGTATCTCCCGTGGCCCGCTGTTTGTTGAAGGCCCATGTCGGGGATGTGGTCCGATTGATTTCTCCCGCAGGCGTGCAGGAGTTGGAGGTCATGGCGGTCACTTACCCCGCGCCCGAGCAAGCGTCCTCTCAGTGACCACGCCCGGGCAAGGGCACTGAAGTTACCCGATGCGCTTGCATGACCGACGCGGTGCGCCTGAGGCTGCGCAACACCGCATCCAGGTGACTGGCATCGCGCACTGCAATCACAAAACGCAGTTCAATCGCGGCCTCTCCACTGGTCTCGTCGGCCATGTTCACCCGTGTGATATCTGCCTCTGCCTTGGCGATGGCAGCTGCCACTCTCGCTAAAACCCCAGTGCCGTTGGTGACGGTCACCACCAACTCGGCTTCAAAAGTGCGGGCCGGCTCTTCTGACCATTCCACGCCCATGAACCGTTCGCGGTCCTTGTGTTGCAAGCGCTGCCCAACGGCACAGTCTGCGGTGTGGATGATCAGTCCTTCCCCGCGACCAAGGTAGCCCAAGATGGGGTCACCAGGCAATGGGCGGCAGCACGGCGCAAATTGCACAGATGCGTTTTCGCTGCCGTCGATCAGCACCGAACCCTGAGAGACGCTTTCGTGTGCCGTAAAGCGCTCGCGGCTGAGCAACAAAGGGTCGGGCTTTTCTCCGATTTCGCTGAGCAAACCGACCAACCGCTTGGCCACGATGTGGGCCACCCTTTTGCCAAGGCCAATGTCGGTGAGCAGTTCCTCTCGGTTACGGCTACCGGTGAAGCGCAACAAGCGCTCCCACATCACCGCATGCGGGCCTTGGTGATCGGGCAAGTCTTCAAACCCTTCGGCGCGCAGGGCTTGGAGCAGCATTTTTTGCCCCATTTGGGTGGATTCAGCGTGGGCCAAACCTTTGAGGTAATGCCGAATTTTTGAGCGTGCCCGGCCAGTGCGCACAAAGCCCAGCCATGCAGGGTTGGGTGCAGCCACCGGGGAGGTGATGATTTCCACCACATCCCCATTGCGCAACTCGGTGCGCAGTGGCACAGAGTTGCCATTGATTTTGACCGCCATGGTGCGGTCCCCAATGTTGCTGTGCACCGCATAGGCAAAGTCGACCGCTGTGGCACCCCGGGGCATGGCCATGATGCGACTTTTGGGGGTGAAAACATACACGGCGTCGGGGAACAAGTCGACTTTGACATGGTCCCAAAACTCAGACGCGTCGTGTGTTTCATCTTGGATATCGAGCAAAGATTGCAACCACTTTGCACCCAGGCGTTCGGCTTGCTCTGAGCTTTGGCGGTCGTTTTTATATAGCCAATGTGCGGCCACCCCAGACTCGGCCACCACATTCATGGCTTGTGTGCGCAGTTGAAACTCAACGTTGGTGCCAGATGGCCCCACCACGGTGGTGTGCAAGGACTGATAGCCGTTGAGCTTGGCAATGGCAATGTGGTCCTTGAAACGCCCTGGAACGGGCTTGTACAACTGGTGCAGCAAGCCCAGCGCGGTGTAGCACTCAGTCACACCGCCCAATATCAAGCGAAAGCCGTACAAATCATTGACCTGGGCAAAGCTCAGGTTTTTGGTATCCATTTTTTTGTAAATGGAGAAAAGGGTTTTTTCGCGTCCGGTGATTTGCATGGCCAAGCCTGTCTTGCGAAACACAGACTCCACTTCGTGTTGGACTTTTTTCATCACATCGCGGCGTCGGTTGCGCGCACGTGTGATGGCTTTCTCCAAAACCTTGTAGCGCCAGGGCATGAGGTGGCGAAACGACAGGTCTTGCAGTTCGCGGTAGGTCTGGTTCAAGCCCAGGCGGTTGGCGATCGGGACATATATGTCCAGTGTTTCGCTGGCAATGCGCCGCCATTTGTCGGGTGGCACATCGGACAGGGTGCGCATGTTGTGGCTGCGGTCCGCCAGTTTGATCAAGATGACGCGCACATCGCGGGCCATGGCCAAGAGCATTTTTCGAAACGACTCGGCCTGGTTTTCTTCCCGCGTGTCAAATTGCAGCTTGTCGAGCTTGGTCAGGCCATCGACCAATTCGGCCACCGTGGGGCCAAATTTCTCAATCAGTTCGGTTTTGACAATGCCACAGTCTTCCAGCACATCGTGCAACAAAGCGGCCATCAGGGCCTGGGCATCGAGCTTCCACTGGGCGCATTGGGCGGCCACCGCAATGGGGTGGGTGATGTAGGGCTCGCCACTGCTGCGCAATTGGCCCAAATGGGCTTCGTCGGCCAGTCGGTAGGCCCGACGGACGTGCTCGATCTCTTCGGTGGACAGGTAATCGAGCTTGGCCATCAAGGCAGCAAAACTCGCCGCCGCCGCGTTGGCGGCAGCGTGCGTGGGTTTGGCCGGATGGGATGGACTCAGGGTGTTCACAGCCTTGACTGTATCAATTTGGCCAACCGCCGGGATGTGTACGCCAAAAAGGCGAAAAAAAACACCGCCTGAGCGGTGTTTGGTGTGGCTCTATTGGTTTTAGCCAGGCACTTTTTTCAGCATTTCCAGGCCAATTTTGCCTGCCGCAATTTCGCGCAAAGCGGTGACACAGGGCTTGTTTTTGCTTTCGATCTTGGGGGTGTGGCCCTGGCTGATCATGCGTGCACGGTAAGTGGCAGCCAGCACAAGTTGGAAGCGGTTAGGGATTTGTTCCAAGCAGTCTTCTACGGTGATGCGGGCCATTGTTTACTCCAAAGGGGTCATTTCAATCTGAGGGCCTGAAAAATGTCAGCCCGGGCGCGTCGCAAGGCTTTGTATTTGAGCCGTTGCGAATGAACAATGGCTTTGAGATCAAACAAAGCCCTTTCAAACAGCTCATTGATTATAACGAAGTCAAATTTAGGGGCTTGAGACATCTCGTGGGCCGCATTCTTCAGGCGCGTTTCAATCACCTCGGGGCTGTCCTCACCACGGTTCTTCAGTCGCGAGCGCAATTCTTCCCAGCTGGGGGGGAATATGAAGATCAAAACCGCATTGGCAAATATTTTCTTGATTTGTAATGCGCCTTGGTAATCGATCTCCAACACCACATCAGCCCCTTGGGCGATGCGCTGCTCGATGGATTCTCGAGATGTGCCATAGCGGTGCCCATGCACGGTGGCCCACTCCAGAAAGGCTTGGTTTTGGATCAACGCATCGAACTGCGCGTCACTCACAAAGTGGTATTCCCGACCGTCGATTTCTTGACCTCTTGGGGGGCGTGTGGTGTGTGAAATGGAGGGCCGTACCGCAGCGTCAAGTTCCATCAAGGCCTTGACCAGGCTGGATTTTCCTGCCCCGCTGGGGGCTGCGACCACATACACATTTCCAGGGTAATCCATGGTCTTTACTCCAGGTTTTGAACCTGCTCGCGCATCTGCTCGATCAGGACTTTCATGTCGACCCCAATGCGGGTCATCTCAAGGGCGGCCGATTTAGAGCCCAGGGTATTGGCCTCGCGGTGCAACTCTTGGATCAAAAAATCCAGTCTTTTGCCCACACCTTCCTTGGCCGGGGGGGAGTTCAAGCACTGCGTGATTTCTTCCAAATGCGCACGCAATCGGGTCAACTCTTCTGCCACATCAATGCGGATGGCAAAAGCGGTGGCCTC
>RFXS01000114.1 GCA_009921465.1 Betaproteobacteria bacterium | reverse complement strand
ATGATGGACAAACCCAGACCGGTTCCTTCAAAACTGCGCGAGTGAGACGCATCGACTTGAGAAAACCGCTTGAACAACAAGTCCAATTTGTCGGGCGCAATGCCGATGCCGCTGTCGCTGACCGAAAACTCCAATATGGCTTCTGCACCATTGCGCTCCACCTCTTGCCCCACGACGCGCACAAATCCTTGCTCGGTGAATTTGATCGCATTGCTCACCAAATTAGAGAGCATTTGGCGCAAGCGGATCGGATCAGTTCTGAACAATTGACCCATCGCCCCTTGCCACACGGAGTCGATATTGAGCTTTTTTGATTGGGCGGTTTGATAAAACAAAGTGGTCACATCGTGGGTCAAATTGCCCACATCGCAGGGCTCAGACCTGAGCACCAATTTATTGGCTTCAATTTGCGAGATGTCCAACAAATCGCTGATCAAGGTTTCCAAGGACTTGCCCGAGTCCAAAATGATTTGGGCATATTCCACCCGTTGCTGATCGGTGACACCTGCGTGCTTGAGCAACTGCGCCATGCCCAAAATACCATTCAAAGGGGTTCGCAATTCATGCGATATGGTGGCCAAGAACTGGGATTTGGCCAAGTTGGCCACTTGTGATTTTTGATTGGCCACCATGAGTTTTTCTTGCTGCGCGGTCCGCTCGATCACCAGCCCATTCAAATCTTCAATGTGGCGGCGCAAACTGCGTTGCAACTGGTTGAAGGCTCGTGCCAAAACGTCAATTTCATCCTCGTGCGCGCTTGGTCGGCGCTCAAGTTGTAACGAATGGATCAACTTCTCCGACGTCAACTCAGAAGCAAACTGCGCGATGCTCTCCAAGGGTCGCTGCAAATCGTGTTTGAGCATGAACACAATCAGCAAACAAATGACAGCCGTCAGTACGCAATAGCCAAAGGCGGCTTGCCAGGCCATGCTGAAAAAATTGCGCCAAAAGTAACTCGGGTTGACCACCAAGGTCAGTTCACCCAACTGCAAATTGCCTTGCGGCGATTGAATGGCCAAACGGTGAGCAGTCTGGCTGCCAAGCAATTGGGCGTCACCTTGCGCGTACACCTGGCCGGTGGCGGATTTGATTTGCACATACCCGATCTCAGGGCGCTTTGCCATGAAATCCAACTGGGCTCGCAAGGCTGCCGGCTCGATGTCCCACAAGGCCAAGGCCATCATGGGCACATTGGTTTCCCCCACCTCTTGCATCAACTCTTGAAAATGTTGCTTGTTTTGCTCTTGCGCCCACCAAGCTTGCAAACCCAAGGCAATCATCAGCAACACCATGGCCAGCAAAAATATGCGCCCGATCAGCGCTTGGACGATCGACCTGAAAGAGCGGAGGTTGCGATTGGGCATGCCTTTACTTGAGCAGTTGCTCAAACCCAAATGCGTAGCGCTGAACGCGCGGATTCAATGCTTTGCTGTATTTTCGAAAATCAATTTTTTGCGTCTTGCTGTTAAACACCTGTTGGAAGCGGTCCGCCAATGCCGGTGTGAACAAGGCAAACATGGGCAACTCCAACTCCAAACCTTCATTGGCAAAATCTTTGCCGTGGTGGTGGTCATAAATCATCACCAAAGCCCAAGCGCCGGTGATGAAATGCCCGCCGGCCAAAGCACTCAAGCGGCCGATGCGCAAATCTTGCAGGGCCTCATCCGATGTATTGACCCCGCTGAACAACACCGTCTTGCCGACAACGCCATGGCGCTGCTCAAGGGTTTGCATGGCACCAAAGGCCATCAAGTCATTGCCCGCCCAAACCAGTCGGGCCAGAGGGTATCGCTCATACAACCACTGTGCTTGCTCAGCGGCTTTGTCGCGGGTCCAGTCGCCATACACCTCTTGTTCCAACACCACGTCGCCGGCCTCTTTGACGGCCTGGCGCATGCCTGCATTGCGCAAGATCGACGAGTTGGTTGAACGGTCCCCTGCAATGGCCACCATGTGCAAGCGACCATCTGGCGCATGCAGTTTCATGCTGCGCCCTTTGCCAATCAAGGCCTTGGCTGTGAGGTAACCGGCATCTTGCGCCTTGGGCTCCAGCGAGCCAATCCAGTTTTTGTATTTTTGGCGCGGTCCACCGGTTTGTGCACGTTCATGCAGTGTGGGTTTGCTGTAGGCCAAAAAACACTTGATGCCACTGGGCTCAAACAGACGCAATAACTCGGGGCTGACCGCATGGTCGTTGGAAAAGATCACATATTCGGGGCGACTGGCTGCAGGGCGTGCAATCAACTCCCGGGCAATGTCAAACGAGCGCAAGTGCTCTCTTTGGGCATACCGCACCTCCAAGTCCATGTTCAAACTCTCAG
Source organism: Betaproteobacteria bacterium (assembly GCA_009921465.1). Lineage (GTDB taxonomy): Bacteria > Pseudomonadota > Gammaproteobacteria > Burkholderiales > Burkholderiaceae_C > Limnohabitans. The sequence goes on along the minus strand of RFXS01000114.1, from coordinate 1,878 downwards.
CGGCAAGTTGCATACTCTGGGACGCAGTGACCCAATAGGTTTCGTCGCTTTTCCCAGGGTTGATGAATGCCACCCTTTGGGACCACACCAACATCGGACACCACAGCGCGATCATCAGCCAGTACTTATTCATGGGCACTCCTTCGACAGGCCCTTAATGTAACTCTTTAGAAATCAAATTCAGGCCATATTTAATTCGATGTGCATTGGTTTTGGACCATCCCATCCTCACCAAACGGGGTCAACAAGTACCCACCTATCAGGGGCAACCCGGGTTTTGGCTTGTATGCCTTAGTTTTAGAATGGACTGGATGCCTGAAATTCAGGTTTTCAGGCCACCCACCAGCCCAGGCCAAGCCTATTTCAATCTTGCCCCATCCAGCCATGCCTAAATACACTTTGCTAGACCACGTCTACCGCCACGAAAAAGAACTGGGCCAACAAACTTTTTTGACCCAACCCACAGGGGGTGGGTCGGTGGTCAGCTACACCTGGGCACAAACCATGGACCAGGCGCGGCGCATGGCCACGCATTTGCAAACCCTTTTTCATGGCCGAATTGGCCATCTGGATGGCCGGCCACACCACAGTGGCCATATTCCCCACCGAAAGCGCCCAAACCATCCAATTTGTGATGGAGCACAGTGAAACCAGCGCCCTTTTTGTCGGCAAGCTGGACACTTGGCCCGACCAAGCCAGCGGCGTCCCCGATGGCGTCCAGTGCATTGCCCTGCCCTTGTCTCCCCCCACCCCCTTTAGGCGCTGGGACGACATTGTGGCCAGCACATCGCCCCTGACAGGTGAACCAAGCCGCTCTCCCAACGATTTGGCCTTGATCATGTATACCTCGGGCTCCACCGGGCAACCCAAAGGGGTGATGCACAACTTTGGACGCATTTGTGATGTGGCCAAAGGCATTTTTGAGTTCCTCGAAAACGACCAAGGCACAGGCAAACAGCACCGCATGCTGTCGTATTTGCCCCTGGCCCATGTGTTTGAGCGTGCTTTTGTCGAAAGTGCGGCTCTCTACAGCGGGCACATCCAGGTGTTTTTTGCCGAAGCCCTGGATACCTTTGTGTCCGACTTGCAACGCGCGCGGCCCACCATCTTTATTTCCGTGCCGCGCTTATGGCTCAAATTTCAGCAAGGCGTGTTCGCCAAAATGCCCAGCAAAAAGCTGAATTTTTTATTGGGCATTCCCATCCTAAACAACATCGTTCGGCGCAAGGTGTTGACCGGCTTGGGCCTGGACCAAACCACCTTGGCCGGCAGCGGCTCGGCCCCACTGCCCGCCGAATTGGTGTATTGGTACCGCCACCTGGGCTTGCGACTGGTCGAGGGATACGCCATGACCGAGGACTTTGCTTACTCGCACACAGGCACCGAACAGTTCAACGAGCCAGGCTATGTGGGCATCCCTTACCCGGGTGTCGAAGTCAGGCTCACCCCTGAGGGTGAAATCCTCATCAAGTCGCCCGGCCAAATGGTGGGCTACTACAAGCGGCCTGACCTGGATGCCGAGTCATTCACCGCCGATGGGTATTTCCGCACGGGTGATTTGGGCGAGCGCCGATCGGATGGTCAACTCAAAATCACCGGTCGCGTCAAGGAGTTGTTCAAAACCTCCAAGGGCAAATACGTCGCCCCTGCCCCGATTGAAAACCGGCTCAATGCACACCCCATGATTGAACTGTCCATGGTGGCTGGGGCCTCGCAATCCCAGCCTTATGCCTTGGTGGTGCTGGCCGAACAACTGCGCTTGGAGTTGCATGGCAGCGAGCAGCGCGCACAAGTCAATGCCGAGCTGGGCATGCTGCTCAAAGAGGTCAATCGCCAAATGGCCAACCATGAACAATTGCAATGCATCGTGATTGCCAA
>RFXS01000113.1 GCA_009921465.1 Betaproteobacteria bacterium | reverse complement strand
AGTATCCAGTCTAGGGTGGGTCATCGTTTTTCGGCATTCCTAGTCAAATCGACGTCGGCGCCAACACCCAAGTTGAACTCGTGCTTATACTTTTAAAAATCACACGGTAGCAGTACATAAAGGGCAATAAAAGCAAATTGCTCACTACACACCTTGCTACACACCAGAAAAATACCCTTGATTTATATGGGTTTTTTAATAAACTTTTTCATCATAATCCACAGGTCCGCGGTTCGAATCCGTGAAGCGCCACCAATAAAATACAATGAAATCAACAGGTTACGAAGCCTCAAGACTTCATGAACGACTGCAAAGTACAGAGTTCCGAACCTATGTACTTTGAACATGAAACCCACACTCTCATACGAGGTGTGGGTTTTTTGTTGCCACTGAAAAACCCACTTGCCATTCCCACCTCGATCCATACCATCCGCCACCTCATCAATAACCTTTGAGGTACTCGCATGACAAAGGCAGACATTGGTACAACTCTGAACAAATTGCGCCGAATGATCCATGCCAGGCAATACAACGCGGGGAAATGATGCAGATGCATCGCACACACAGTGATGCAATTTAGAGCACGCCAAGACGCCCAATCGGGGCCTTAGTCTGGTTCACACCCAGGCAGCGGCTGGCCATGGCTGCTTCACGTTTCTACTTTCGCAACCCTTGCAAAAGGGGAGGATTACCCCACCGCATCAATAGGTTTCCAGATGCAGACGGCCTTCTTGCTTGAGCGATGACCCCAGGCTTTCCCAATTCAGGCCCGCTTGAGTGACCACATCCCGCAGGGCCAACACCACGCCTTCTTCCATGCTCTTCAAGCCGCACACATAGATGTAGGTATTGGGGTCTTTGAGCAAGGCCACCAAGTCGGCACTGCGTTCGCGCAACAGGTCTTGCACATAGCGTTTGGTTTGGGCCGCCTCGCGTGAGAACGCGAAGTTGATGTCAATGAAGTCTTTGGGCAGCTTTTGCAAGGGGCCAAAGTAAGGCAACTCTTTTTGGGTGCGCGCGCCAAAAAAGAGCATGAGTTTTCCGCCTTCAAACTTGCCGCTTTGGCGCAAGCGTCGCCGCCACTCGGTCATGGCACGCATGGGCGCGCTGCCGGTGCCCGTGCAAATCATCACGATGTGGGACTTGGGGTGATTGGGCATCAAGAAACTGCTGCCAAAGGGGCCAATCACCTGAACCGCGTCGCCTGTTTGGAGTTCGCACAAATAGTTGGAGGCCACACCCTTGACCGGTTGACCATCGTGGTCTTCCACCACCCGTTTCACCGTGATCGACAGGTTGTTGTAACCGAGTCGCTCGCCATTGCGCGGGCTGGCAATCGAATACTGGCGCGCATGGTGCGGCTTGCCTTGTGCATCGACACCTGGGGGCACGATGCCGATGGATTGCCCTTCCAAAACGGGGAATGGCATGTGGCCAAAGTCCAAGACGATGTGGTGGGTTTCGTTGGCTGTGCCCGCTTCGTTCACTTGCACATTGCCCACCACGGTGGCGCTGATCGGCGCCTTCGGGCCATGCAAGTTGGTGTAGGGATGCGCGGCTGACCAAGGTGGCACGGTGGCACCATAGTCTGCTGAATTGAACACGCCGTTTTGGCGGGTGGTGCTTTGGGCATTCACTTCTGCAACCGCTGTGGCGACAGCAGACGCATCGGCACCCATCGCCAACAGCTCGGCGTCCGTCAGCACAGGGGGTAAATCGTCCCAAGCGTATTGTTCTTCCAAGGAGTAAGCTGCGGATTTGGGACGCATGCGCCAATTGTCAATCGAGCCTGTGGGGCATGGCGGCACACAGGCCATACAAAAATTGCATTTATCGGCCATCACCACATAGTTGCGGCTGTCATGCGTGATGGCACCCACCGGACAAGTGGCCTCGCAGGTGTTGCAACGGATACAAATTTCCGGGTCAATCAAATGCTGGTTAAACAGTTCGGCGGGTGCATTCATGGCAGCGGTGCCTTATCGGTGGTCAGTTGAAACGAACGTAGTCAAAGTTCACGGGCTGGCGGTTGATGCCCATGACAGGCGGCGCAATCCAGTTGGCGAATTTTCCAGGTTCCACCACACGACCCATCAGGCTGGCCACAAAGGCGCGGTCTTCGTTGGTCGGCAACCACTCCCCCACTTTGGCCATCCACTGTGCTTCATTGACCACCTGGCCATCCGGCGTGATGTTGGTGCCCGACAAAGATCCGATGTTGCGGTGAAACGCTTTGTGTGGCGCCTTCAATGTAAAGGGGATACCCGCCTTGGTGATCACGCGGTTCCAACGGTCAATACCACCGATGGAGTCGGTGATGTAGTCGTCGCGCAGCACTTCGTTCAAAGCGTTGAGCATGGGCACCTCTTTTTCCACCAGCTTGCTGTCTTCGACAGACAAAATTTTATAGCTATTGCCCTTCAAAACGTGGTCGTCCCCGCGCTTGCCTTCTTCGTAGCGGCCTTTCAGGCCCGAGCTGTAAAAGGTGGCAGCGTTGGACGACTGGTCGGCACCGAACAAGTCAATGGTCACCGAAAAGTGGAAGTTGATGTAACGCTGGATGGTGGGCAAATCGATCACACCCGCAGCGCGCAGCTTGGCCACGTCGTCGGTTTTGAGTTGGTTCATCACTTCCACCGTTCGCTGGATGGTGCGGCTCACGCCGGACTCGCCGACAAACATGTGGTGCGCTTCCTCGGTCAGCATGAACTTGGTGGTGCGCGCCAAGGGGTCAAAGGCAGACTCGGCCAAAGCGCACAACTGGAACTTGCCATCACGGTCGGTGAAGTAAGTGAACATGAAGAAGGACAACCAGTCGGGTGTCTTTTCGTTGAAGGCTTGCAAGATGCGCGGATTGTCATCGTTGCCGCTGTTGCGCTGGAGCAAGGCATCGGCCTCTTCGCGGCCGTCTTTACCGAAGTATTTGTGCAACAAGTAGACCATGGCCCACAGGTGGCGGCCTTCTTCCACGTTGATTTGGAACAGATTGCGCAGGTCGTACATGCTGGGGGCAGTGAGGCCAAGGTGGCGCTGCTGCTCAACCGATGCCGGCTCGGTGTCGCCTTGCGTGACGATGATGCGGCGCAGGTTGGCGCGGTGCTCGCCAGGCACGTCTTGCCAAACTTTCTCGCCGATGTGGTCTCCGAAGTGGATTTGGCGGTCTTGCTCGCCAGGGTTCAAGAACACGCCCCAACGGTAGTCGCGCATCTTGACGTGGCCAAACTGCGCCCAACCTTGGGGGTCCACGCTCACGGCAGTGCGCAAGTACACATCCATGTCTGTTGAGCCTTCGGGGCCCATGTCGTCCCACCAGTTGATGAAGTTAGGCTGCCACTGCTCGAGTGCGCGTTGTGATTGCAGACATACGGTTCTCCAGAAATTTACGCAACGGTGGGGTCACATTTCGGTTGCAGCAGGCACCACCGGGAAGCCTTCCGCACAACGCAAAAACATCAAACGCGGTTCATATCAAAAGCGGCTTTTTCACCTTTGCCATAAACCTTCAAGGCACCCTTTTCACCCACCGCATTGGGCCGGTTGAAAATCCAGTTTTGCCAAGCGGACAAGCGACCAAAGATGCGTGTTTCCATGCTCTCTTTTTGCGCAAACCGCAAGTTGGCTTCCAAGCCCGTCAAGCTGTCGGGTGACATCGCTGCGCGCTCTTCCACGGCCAAACGGATTTCGTCTGTCCAGTCGATATCGTCCGGCGCAGCGGTCACCAAGCCCAAGGCCAAGGCTTTGGGGGCATCCAGCGATTGCCCGATCACGCTGCGCGCATTTTCGAGCGGCCCCACCTCTTCGTAGAAGCGGCGCTGCAAACGCGATTGGTGGTTGACCATGGGAAAGAAGCCAAAGTTCATTTCACTCAGCGTCAAGTGTGGTGCTTTTTCGGGGCTGTCGGGCAAGTCCAGCATGTAAGCACGGTCTGCGGCAAATGCCAATTCAGCCAAGGTGCCCGCAAAGCATGATCCTTCATCCATCAAAGCAAAGAGCGATCGCGATGTCACATCCACACGCGCCAAGGTGCGGCGCAACATGCCAATGGTTTCGTTGACAAACCAGTGGTTTTGATACTGGACCAAGATGGCGTCGCTTTGCAAAGCCAGCTTCGCGTCACCGGCTGTCTTGATCAACCACGTTCCCATGTCGAGCTCATTGGTGCGCAAATTCAAGATGGCATCGTCCAGTTCACGCGCCATTTGCAGCGGATACCAGTGGGCTCCAGCGGCCATGATGGCATTCAGGTCTTGCGGCAATGC
>RFXS01000112.1 GCA_009921465.1 Betaproteobacteria bacterium | reverse complement strand
ACAAAACCCAACAACGCACGCGGACCGGCACCCATGGCACGCAAAATGGCCAATTCTTTGCGACGGCCGCTCATGGCCACCAACAACACAGCAGCCACGCTGAGCATGGCGCTGACGGCGACCATGAACCCGATCAAGACCAGGCTGTTTTCAACGACCTTGACGACTTGCCACAGTTCATCAAGCGCGACCCCGGGGAGCACCGCCATCAAAGGATCGCGGTTCAAGCTTTCAATTTTTCGACGCACAGAGAACACATCGGCACGGTTGTGCAAACCCACCCAAACGGCCGACAAACTGACCGGCTTCAAGTCCACGACAGACTGGATTTGCGGCAAAGCCGCTGCAGCAGATTTCAGCGATTTCGGCGAAATGCCCATGCCCCAGCCTTGGTGCATGGCTTCAAAACCTTCCAAATTGACCAGCACCGTTCTGTCAATCGGTGCGCCAGTGGGCTGCAGCACGCCCACCACCGTCAAGGGGTGGTCATCATGGTCGGTGTCCTCCGGCCCCCCGCCCGCACCGTGGGTGAGCACCAATTTGTCCCCGACACGGTGACCAAAACGTTTGGCGACCTCCGCGCCCAACACCACCTCTGACATTGCTTGGGCGCGCTCGCTGGGATTGCCAAAGGCTTGCCCCGCCTGCCATTGCAAACCCTTGCCCTGCGATTTGAATTCAGTGAACAACGTGGCGGTGGTGCCCAGCACGGGATAACCGTTGTATGAGTCGCCCAGTTGTATCGGAACCGCCCAACGCACTTGGGGCATTCGCTGTATGTCTTCAAACCCAGCAAAACCCATGTTGCGAGTTGGTCTGCCAATTTGAAACACGCTGTAGAGCATCAATTCGGTGGCGCTGCCGCGCGGCCCGACGATCAAATCCACGCCACTCAATGCATTAGAGAAACTGCGCCTGGCGTCATCGCGCAATTGCTGCACGCCCAACAGTATCAACACGGACACACTGACTGACACCATCACCAACAACAAAGCGAAACGCCGTGACCAAGCGCTGTGCCAAGCCAAGGACCACCACAGCTTCATGCCGACCCACCCGGCTGCATTTTGTACACCTGGTGAAACCGCGAGGCCAGTCTGGCGTTGTGGCTGACCATCACCACGCTGGCTTGTTGCTGTTGTGCGGTTGTCAATAACAACTCGATGAATTCCAATTGGTTGTCGTCGTCAAGCGCTGAAGTTGGTTCATCGGCAATCAACAAGCGCGGCGCGCCCATCAATGCGCGAACAGCAGCCACACGCTGTTGTTGACCAACTGACAACTGGTGAACCGGTTGGTGCCACAGATGCTCTGCCAAGTGCAATGCGCTGGCCAATGATTTGGCTTGCTTCAAAGGACTGCCCCATTGCTGAGCAGACGCCATGGCCCGACTGGCGAACAAGCGTGTGGGTAACAAGGTGTTCGCCTCCACGTCCAAATAAGGCAACAAATTGAATTGCTGAAACACCACGCCCATGTGCTCTCCACGCAAGCGGTCGCGCTCCATGGGCCCGAGCATTCCCATGTTGAAACCAAGCACTTCACACACGCCGGTTTGCGGGGCTTGAACCCCAGCGAGCAAAGACAGCAAGGTACTTTTGCCGCAGCCGCTGGGACCTTGGATGAACAAATGTTCCCCTTGCGGCAAAGCCAAATGGGCAATATCAAACAATGCCGGGCGCCCCGGCCAAGCGTGTGACAGTTGCGACAGTAAAAGTGCGTGGGTGCTCAAAAGCGTAAAACGGGATCTTTGGCGGTCAGGCTGAGCGATTTTTGTCCCTTGGGCCCCACCATGTCTACCTTTAGGGATTTCAATCGCGGATGCTTGGCAAACAGTGCAATACGCAACTCAGTCAGTGCCGCCGGTTGAGCGCATTCAAATGCAACATCAATGTCCAAATCTGAATGCTCAGATTTTTTTCCCTCAAACATGCTGGAACTGGCTTTGAGAGAAATCTGCTTGCATTGTGCGGCAGCAGGCAAGGCCATGAAGTAATCAGCAGAGGCCAAGCCGGATTGCAAATGGGCCATGGCTTTTTTCTGTGCTTCGGTGCGCGGCAAATGCTCGTGGCCCAACAAACTTTCCATGGGGATTTCAAAACTCCCGCTGACTTTGCCGCCTTGTACGCTGAGTTCCAACGAACCGACCCCATGGGAATGGGCAGCATGCGTATGTTTGTCTTGGGCAAAAGCAAATGGGGCAGCCATGCAAAAAAGTCCCAAACTGGCTGCCGTCAGAAAACGTTTCATATCCACCTCTTTTGAAAAACCTCGCTTAGGCAATGACGAAAGCTTAATGCATAAATAAACCAAATGCGGGCACCCAAGCCAAACCGAACAATAACAACATGGTCTGCTTGGCAAAATTTTCCACGCGGTGCTGTTTGTGCAAAAACGGAAAAAGATCAGAGACTGAAATGTATATGAAACTTGCCGCGGTCACCATCAATACATACACGACCACGGGATCATCGGCTTTCAACAACCACCATCCCATGACACCACCGGCGAATATGGGCAAGCCAGACAAACAGTTCATGAGCAAGGTATGTCGCCGCGTGTACCCCGCAGCCAAGTACAAGGAAAAATCGCCCAATTCTTGAGGGATTTCATGCACAAGAATCGCCAGCGTGGTGGTGATTCCAAGGGCGGGATCGGCTGCAAATGCCGCAGCAATCAGCAAGCCATCAACAAAGTTATGCACACCGTCCCCGAACCAAGATGCTTTGGTGGCGATGACCAGTGGCGCATCAGCGTCAGGGATGCCGTGAACATGTTGATGGCGCCAAATAGCACCCCGCTCTAAAAAATAGAACCCCAACAAACCAACCAACAAGGCAGCCAGTAACCAGTGAACGTCAGCCTGCCCCGATTCCAAGGCCTCTGGTAAGACATCAAGTAATGCCGCTGACAACATGGTGCCCGCCGAAAAAGCCACCATCAAGTTCAAAGCACTTTGTGGTATTTTCTTGGCCAACCAAAATGAGGTCAGCAAGCTGAGTGTGAGGCTGGCAAAACAAGCCGACAAAATCCAAATCAAAGTCATTGATACTTTCTGTGGGGTTTAAAAAGACAACTGCAAACCAAGCTTGAAGGAGCGGCCGGGCAAGGGTGCTTTGGGACGGCCAGATGCGTCATCCATCGCCGTGGTGGTCAGGATGGAAGTGGCCGAGTTAGCCAGCGCGTCTGTCAGGTTGTCGACTCGGGCAAACCAAATGGCTTGCGAGGAAGCGATTTTCTGGCGGTAGCTCATATAGACATTCCACAAGGTATAGGCGCTGCTGGCCGCTTGGTTTTCACCACGGCGGGGCTTGGCGTTGTACTCGGCGCCCAAAGATGTACGCCATGGGCCGGACTCGCGCAGCAAGGTGGTGCCCAAGCGCGCGGCAGGAATGCGCGGCACAGCCAGCCCGCTGTCAAGGTAAGTGGCTCTGACCGCATCGGCACGCCATTTCATTCGCCATACCGCGTCACCCTCAGACGGCAGCCAGCCGTTTTGTCCGATCACGCGCCAGTCGCCGACCGCCTCTATGCCTTTGAATTCAGCGCGGGCGGCGGTGAACTGGTACACATCGTAGTCTTCAGTAGGATGGGTCGCTCCGGTTGCAATCAAGCCGATGTAATTGTCAAACCGGTTTTGAAAATAATTGAGCTGCGCAGTATGCGGCCCCTGCGCCCAGCCCAAACCGATGTCTGCCTGCCAAGCCTTTTCGGTAGCTAAAGTCGGTGTCCCTAACTCAGCCGCATCACTTGCAATATGCACCCCATTGGCGCGCAATTCATAGTCTTTCGGTGCTCTTTGGGTGCGGGCCAAATGACCGGTGAGTTTTAAAGTGGGGCTGAGATAAACCAAACTGCCTATCGACGCGCTAAAGGGGGTAAAGCGCTTCGAAGTGGCTGCTACATTGTCTGAATCGAAGCCGGCAGCAAATGCATCCCCCTTGACCTTGACCTGTTCAGCACGCAAGCCCAGGCTGAACTTGCCCCAAGTCGGTGACAGTTCTTCCACCAGATAAAGCGCATATTCTTTGGTGTTGGTCGACGGCATGAAGGCTTCGTCGCCATCGGCCTCAAAATCAGAGCCATTGCTTTGCCAACCCAACACGCCTTCTAACTTGCCCATCGGGCTTTGCCATGCCTGGTGTTGCGCACTCAGCCTGAACTCATGGCCCGATTTTTTAAACACGGTGCCAGTACTGCCATCTTCGTATTCAGTGTGCTGGTAATCCGTGCTGCTCCATTGGGTGCGAATTCGTTCAAAAAACCCCGTGGATCGAACTTCTGCGTCAAACGCATAGCGGTCAGATTGCATGCCCACA
>RFXS01000111.1 GCA_009921465.1 Betaproteobacteria bacterium | reverse complement strand
GCGGGTGCCCACAGCACGCGGTTACCGCTTGTTTGTTGACACCATGCTCACGGTCCAGCGAGAGCAACTCCAAACCCCGGCGCTGGCGGCCGAGCAACCTCAAAAAGTCATCGCCAGCGCCGCCCACCTGCTGTCGAGCCTGTCGCATTTTGTCGGCGTGGTCATTGCACCACGGCGCACATCGGTGTTTCGCCACATTGAATTTCTGCGTTTATCTGAGCGCCGTTTGCTGCTCATCATCGTTTCGCCCGAAGGTGATGTGCAAAACCGGGTGATCTTTACCCCAACCGATTACTCGTCGAGCCAACTCGTGGAGGCCGCCAATTTCCTCAACACCCATTTTGCGGGCATGGCCATCGAGCAAGTGCGCGAGCGCCTCAAAAGCGAGGTGGACACGCTGCGCAGCGAAATTGCCACCTTGATGCAAACCGCCGTGGCCGCAGGGTCCGAGGCCATGGGAGACGAAACCGCCGAAGTGGTCATCAGCGGCGAGAGAAACCTCCTGTCGGTGAGCGACTTCTCCAGCGACATGGGGCATTTGCGCCGCGCATTTGATTTGTTTGAGCAAAAAGCCCAGCTCATTCGCTTGCTCGACGTCTCATCTCAGGCCGAAGGGGTGAGCATTTTCATTGGGGGCGAAAGCCAAATCGTGCCCTTTGAAGAGCTGTCCGTGGTCAGCTCCCCCTATGAAGTCAATGGTCAAGTGGTGGGAACCTTGGGTGTCATTGGGCCCACCCGCATGCCTTATGAGCGCATGATCCAGATCGTGGACATCACTTCACGGCTGGTCAGCAATGCCCTCAGCCACCAGAGCAAATAAGTTTCCATGCGCTGGGCCCTGACGCTGAGCGCATTGGCGCACCTGTTGCTGGCCATGGGCGTAGGCTTATCGGTGGACGAAGCCCATTACGCCTTGTACGCATACCACTTGGATTGGAGCTATTTTGACCATCCCCCCTTGGTGGGGTGGTTGCAGTGGCCAGCCGTTGCATTGGGCGGCTCAGACATGGCGTTGCGCATCGTGCCCCTGGCTTGCGCCTGCGCATCAGCTTGGCTGCTGTGGTTTATCACCCAACAATGGTTTATTCGTCAAGGCCAGGGGCACGACGGCCAAACCGCTGCCCAAGGTGTCTTGTGGCTGTGGTTGTGTGCGCCCATGGTGCACTTGCTGGCGCTGGCCTTGGTACCCGACACTTTGTTGATGCCCATCGTGCTGGCGCTGTTGCATTTCACCTTGCGCTTGACACAACACCAGACCACCCCCGTGGCAAATAACGCCTGTCCATGGCGCGACTGGTGCGCCGTGGGTGTGTGCTTGGGGCTGGCTGGGTTGACCAAATACACCGCAATTTTGTTGGTGCCCGGCTTTGTGATGGCACTCACGCTGTCACAGGGATGGCGCTGGTTGCGCGGGCCTGGCCCATGGCTGGCAGCGTGCATCGCTGTGGTGCTCATCAGCCCGATTTTGTGGTGGAACCATTCGCACGAATGGATTTCTTTTGCCTACCAATTGGGCCACGCTGGTGGGCGTGAAGAATGGCAGGCCAAACGGGTCTTGGGCTTTGTGCTGGTGCAACTGCTGGTTTTGGGCCCCCTGTCCTGGTGGGCCTTGGTGGCTGGGTGGCGGGGCATGCCTCAAACTGAGCAACGATGGCCTGTGTGGGTGGCGCTGGGCTTGGCGTTGCCCGTTTTGCTGCTGACCATGGCGTTGTCGGGCAGGGGCTCGGCTTTGCCACATTGGACAAGCTGGTCGTGGGTGTTGCTGTTGCCTGTGGCTGGTTGGGCTTGGCTGGAGGCTTGGCCCCGTCACCGGGTTTGGTGGCGGTTCGCTTTGGTCTTGCAAATGCTGGCCTGTTTGGCTTTGGGCGTGGGCTTGTTGGCCGGGCGGCCTGCCAACCCGTTTGCAGATGTCCAAGGTTGGCAAGCGGCTGCGCAACGGGCCACCCAAGTGGCGCAGGCCCAGGGGCTGCGCACATTGACGGTGGTCAATTGGAGCTTGGCCAGCCGCTTGGCATGGTACGCACGGCCCATGCCGGTGGTCGTGGCGCAAAGCCACCAAGACCAGTTTGACCTGTGGTTTGGCCAGTTCAAAGCTGGAGACGATGCCTTGTGGGTCGATTGGTCTGTTAAACCTTATCCAGCCCCATTGAGTCAAGCTGGACAAGCGGGCTTTGCGCATTGCGACCCCATAGAGCAGCACATCAGCCAACGCTGGGGGCATGTGTTTGCCACGTTTGACTTCCACATTTGTCGCGACTGGAGGCCGCAGCCATGAAACTGCCCAAGGCATTTTGGACAGCTTGTGCCTTATTGATGGCCGCATGGGTCTTGCAGGCCAGCCCCATGAATGCCACGGTATTCATGGCCGTGAACAACTGGGGCACTGCGCTGCCAGATGCACTGTGGGCGTGCCTGACCATTTTGGGCGACACCTGGGTGGTGTTGACATTGTTGGCACTCAGCTTGTGGTGGCAGCCGAAAGCACTGATGGGGTTTGCGTTGGCAGTTCCTTTGGCAGGGGCGGTGTCGCGTTTGACCAAAGTGTTCACACAAATACCGCGTCCGGCTGGGGCCATGGACCCAAACAGTATTCACATCATTGGTCCGGTGCTGGAGTTTCATGCCTTTCCCTCTGGGCATACTTTGAGCGCATTTGCGCTGGTGGCCGTGTTGCTGGCAGGGCGGCGCATGCATATTGCGGGTGTGTTGGCCTTGGGTTTGGCCGCTGGTGTGGGTGTGTCTCGCATGGCCGTGGGGGCACATTGGCCTGCCGATGTGATGGCCGGTGCCGCCTTGGGGTGGTTGTGCGGCTCCTTGACCCAAGCCTGGGCGGACCAGTGGTTGCAGCGACAAAGCCAAGATCGACAAGACCGAACCATCCGTTTGTTGGCCTGGGTTTGCATGCTGATGTGTGCATGGACGTTTCAAGTCAATACGCTGTATCCATTGGCCCAGTTGCTGCAAATGACATTGGCCTGCGCCGGCATCGCGTCTTGCGCGCTGTGGTTGTGGCGAACCAAGCGCTACTGAACCGCCAGTAGAATTGCGCCGTAGGGCCTATAGCTCAGTTGGTTAGAGCAGAGGACTCATAATCCTTTGGTCCCAGGTTCAAGTCCTGGTGGGCCCACCAATTAAAAACTATTTATTTTCGAACGTCGATGATTACGCTACGGTAACAACCAAATTCAATAAGAATTAAGATGTACCACTGAATAGATTTGGGTAATGCATGAATGCTCGTTTGGTGATCATTGGTTACGGCGCAATTGCAGCTGAGTTGATTCAGCGTTTAAGTGGTAAGTATGGAACTACATGCACTTTAGCTGTGTTGCTGCGTCCAGACTCCAATTCTTCCGCTCACCTACCCCCGGGTGTCACCCGTTTGTCGAGTGTTAGTGACGTCTTGCAGTTTCAGCCAGATTTGGTAGTGGAGGCAGCAGGCCATCAAGCGGTGCGGGATTATGCACAAACTTGTTTGGCTTCAGGTTTGTCTTTTGTTGTGGCCTCCGTTGGGGTCATGGCGGATGAAATTTTTTACGATCAGCTCTGTCAGGCTGCAAAGCTGGGGCGTGCGAAGTTAATTTTCCCCAGCGGCGCAATTGGTGCCCTTGACTACATTCGCGCAGTACGCGACTTACCCGATACTCAAGTGATCTATGAATCTCGCAAGCCCCCCTCGGCTTGGGCTGATGAGTTGCAACGAGTAGGACAGACTCAGCCACTTAGTCATGAGTTTGTGTTGTTTGAGGGACATTCACGTGAGGCCGCCCTGCGATACCCGCAAAATTTAAATGTTGCAGCTAGCTTAGCGTTTGCAGGAATAGGTTTAGATGCGACTCAAGTCCGCATCGTGGTAGATCCCGATGCAACTGGCAACACCCACCGGGTGCATGCCAAAGGTGCGTTTGGGGATATGCACATTCAAATAGTCAATAAACCATCACCCCAAAATCCTAAAACATCATGGGTAGTTGGCTTGAGTTTGTTTGCCACTGTCGAGCGCTACTTTGCCCCTGTAGTTTTCGGCTAAATGAGGGACGCTGGACTTGTGCTGAGTGTCGCGCGTCAGCACCATGCCTTTTGCGTTGGGTATATGTCTGCAGCTTGTCAAAGCTTTCTTCTCGATTGATTTCCTATTGCAGGACCACCCGACCTCGTTAATTTTTCAAACCCGTGGCAAAATAAATCAATCATGTCTATTTATTCGAAAAAATAATGAACGTTACCTTGCGCCAATTCAGAGTTTTTGTAGAAGTGGTTCGCAGCGGTGGGTTTACTGCTGCTGCCCGCAAGCTCCACATGACTCAATCTGCTGCGAGCCTGCTGGTTCAAGAGCTGGAGGGCCAGCTG
>RFXS01000012.1 GCA_009921465.1 Betaproteobacteria bacterium | reverse complement strand
TGATTTGCTGAGCTTGGCGGAAGCTGGAAAAATTCCCGCCATCATTACAAACAGGTTTCAGATGCATGACACGGTATTGGCTTTGAACACGTTGCTGTCACGCAAAACTGTGGGAAAGATTGTTTTAGAAAACCATTTTTAGTGGGCACTGATAAACCATGATATTCGATCACCGCACCTATACTTTTCACGCCGGGCAGCTTGGTAAATTCCTGAAGCTCTATGAGCCAGAGGCCTTGCACATTCAAATTTCTCATTTGGGTAATCTGGTGGGCTATTTCACCAGCGATATTGGACCGCTTAACCAAGCCATACATATTTGGAGCTATACATCCATGCAAGAGCGTGAGGAACGGCGCGAACGATTGTGGGCCGACCCACGATGGCTTGAATTTGCCGAGATTGTTTACCCCATGATCGTTGCACAAGAAAATAAAATATTAAAACCAGCTAATTTTTCCCCAATACGCTAGCCGCAATAGATTTATATAAATTCATACCCATTTGGCGATGTAATGTTTAAAAAAATCAACCGATATTGTTTGCATGCTTTTGTGGCACTGATGATGGCCGGAACCACCTTCGACGCATTTGCCCAAAGCGCTACATTGCGGATTGTTGTAGGGCTCCCCCCTGGGGGCAGTGGTGACTTGATTGCACGGATCATTGCAGAAGAATTTACCAAATTAACAGGTCAGAATGCGATTGTTGAAAATAAACCAGGTGCCGGTACGAACATCGCTTCTGAGTATGTTTCTCGCGCGGCCCCAGATGGCAACACCATATTGGTTTCTGGTAACACCGGGCACGGAATCAATCCGTGGCTCTATAAAAAGTTAAGCTGGGATGCCATTAAAGATTTCACGCCCATCACCAAGGTGTCAACCATGCCGATGGTCATTGCGGTCACACCTGCGCGGCAAATACGCACTTTGAGCGAATTGATTTCCAAGGTCAAGGGTGAGCCTGGTAAGTGGTCATTTGCCTCGCCTGGGATTGGCACACCGCAACACCTGGCGGGCTCACAATTGAGCCGGTTGATGGGCCTGGATTTACAACACATTCCATTTCAAGGTGGGGCTCCTGCTTTGGCTGGCGTGTTGTCTGGAGATGTACAGGTGCTGATTGGAAGCAGCCCCGTTGTTCTGCCACAGGTACGGGCTGGAAAACTCATTCCACTGAGCCTCATTTCCCGGGCGCCTTCAAACTTGATACCTGGTGTACCCGGGATGGCGGCCAATGGCATACAAGACATTGACATGGACGGTTACTGGGGCATTTGGGGGCCTGCAAATATGCGCCCCGAAGTCACGGGTCGCCTTTTTGAGGCGATCACGAAAATTTTGCAGATGCCTCATGTGATTGAGCGATTCGCCCGTGACGCGATGCTCACAGAGACCTCCACCTCGCCGGATGATTTTTCTTCATTTGTTCGCAAAGACCTGGCAATGTGGGGTCCAGTGGTCAAAAACTCTGGCGCCATCAACAATTGAAATGCCACGCGTGGCTGCTTGTGTCGATATTCCAATGGCAATTCAAGCACCTCGCCAATTGACTGGCGAACTCTAAATGTCCAATCCGTCAGTTTCTGGGCCTTTGTCTCATATACGTGTGCTGGACCTTTCGCGAATACGATCTGGGCCGACCTGCGTCAAGCAATTGGCCGATTTTGGTGCGGATGTCATCAAAATTGAATCACCATCCCATTTGGGGCAAAACGGAGGTGATGGCGCGCTGCGAGAGGGATCTGACTTTCAGAACTTGCATCGCAACAAGCGGTCTATCACACTGAACTTGAAAGAGGGTGAAGGCCGTCGCATCTTTGCTCGACTGGCTGCAACGACCGATGTTGTGGTGGAGAACTACCGCCCAGATGTCAAGCATCGTTTGGGTCTCGATTACGAGTCTTTGCGTGAAATCAACCCACGGATTATTTTGGTGAGTATTTCTGGCTTTGGTCAAGATGGTCCCTACGCAAACCGTCCCGGCTTTGATCAGATTGCCCAGGGCATGAGCGGTTTGATGTCGGTGACAGGCTTTCCCGAAACAGGTCCCATGCGCAGTGGCGCAGCCATCGCTGACATCACAGCGGGCTTGCATGCGGCGCTGGGGGTCATGACCGCTTTATTAGAGCGAGAGCGCTCTGGCACAGGGCAATGGGTGCATACCTCTCTATTGATGTCTGGCATTGCGCTGCTTGACTTTCAAGCGGCCCGCTACCTGATCAAAGGTGAGATACCCCAGATGTCGGGCAATGACCACCCCAGCAGCATGCCTACATCTGCCTACAAGACGGCAGATGGCCACATGAATATCGGTGCTTACGGTGAAGACATTTGGATTCGTCTTTGCAATGTCATCGAAAGGCCTGACCTATTGAATGATGACAGGTTCACAACTGACCCACTGCGCGTGCGCCATAAAGGCGCCCTCAACGAAACACTTCAAACCACTTTCCAGCAGAAAAAAACTCAACAATGGATCGACATTTTGAATCAGGCAGGTGTTCCGTGCGGGCCCATCTACAAGATGGATGAAGTATTTGCAGACCCCCAGGTTCAGCATTTAAAAGCGGCGCAAACCGTCACCCATCCGCAATACGGTGACCTTAAGTTGGTCAACCAAGCCGTCACCTTGTCGAGAACCCCCGCATCTTTGAATTCTGCGACACCAGCCCTTGGGCAGCACACCACAGAAGTGCTGCTTGGTGTGGGCTTCACCCACGCGCAGATCGATGAATTCCGTGCAAAAAATGTTGTTTAAGCCCGCAAATGCAGTCCAATGACGCCTATTGAACTGCGGTCAGACGCCCAGTCCCAACGGGTCGCTGATGTAGACTGATTTATACCCAACCCAGGAGAAGCAGATGAGTGCACCAGTGTATGTTTTAGGAGGCTATCAGACTGACTTTGCGACAGTATGGTCTCGTCAGGGAAAAGATATATCTGACATGGTGCGTGAGGCCACCATGGGGGCTTTGAACGCCAGTGACCTGGACCCTAAAGCGATTGAAAGCATCCATGTGGGCAATGCCTTTGCTGAGTTGCAACGCAACCAGGCTCATTTGGGGGCGATGGTGTCACAAGTGATCCCCGAACTTTGGGGTGTTCCAGCCATGCGACATGAGGGGGCTTGTGCGTCTTCCTCGTTGGCGATACTTTCTGCCATGGCTGAAATTGAGTCAGGGCGATATGACTGTGTGCTGGTCCTTGGCGTGGAGGAGTTCAAAAACACAACGGGCAACGTGGCATCGGTCAATCAAAATGCAGCATCGTGGCAAGGTCATGAAGACATTGACTGCACCTTCATGTGGCCTGCAGCCTTTGGTTTGGTGGCGCAGGAATATGAAAAACGTTATGGATTGGACCGAAAGTACCTCAACCGGATTGCACAAATAAATTATGCCAATGCCAAGCGCAATCCGTTGGCGCAAACCCGAAAATGGCAGTTTGATGATCTCAGTTTTACCGACGATGATCAGGCCAATCCCGTGATCGAACCTGGCACCCGACGGCAAGACTGCGGGCAAATCACTGATGGTGCTTGCGCTGTTATCTTGGCCTCGGCCAAATTTGCCCAAGCGCATTCACTCAAGCAAGCCACTGGCCATTTGGCACGAATTTCAGGGTGGGGGCACCGCACAGCGCCACTTAAACTTTTGGACAAGTTAGAGCATAGCCAGGGACAGCAATTTGTATTCCCACATGTCAGAGAAACTATTGTGGATACTTGGCGGCGCGCAGGCATTTCAGGGGTTAATGATCTTTCAGGCATTGAGACCCATGATTGCTTTACAACGACCGAATATATGGCCATCGATCATTTCGGCATGACCGCTCCGGGCCAAAGTTGGCAGGCCGTTGAGGAGGGATGGATAGAGCCAGACGGGCGTTGTCCGGTCAATGTAAGTGGGGGGTTGATTGGATGTGGTCACCCAGTGGGGGCAACCGGTTCCCGGATGCTGTTTGATGCTGCTCGCCAAGTCACGGGCCAAGCCGGTGATTGTCAAATCGAGGGTGCCAAGCGCTTGCAGACACTCAACATCGGCGGTTCTTGCGCCACAGTTGTCAGTTTTGTTGTGGAATGCGAAGCTTGAGCGCGGGGCTCTTAACCTAGACTGGCAACCACTGATGGCAGTGGATGGGTTTATCCTTGACGGCCCATGTCCAAAACCATCGCCGTTTTCCTGCACCACCCCACTTGCTCAACCGATTCGGTCAATGGGGTGATGGCGGCTTTGTCGCCCCTGGCCCGCATCAAACTGTTCACCAAGCAAAAAGTTTTGGATGGATTTTTCGACGATGTGGATCTGGTGGTTTTCCCGGGTGGGGATGGGGAGGCCACGGCGTTTCGCAGCTTGCTCAAACCCAATTTGCCCGAAGTGCGCGCCTTTATGCAGCGGGGGGGCAAGTACCTGGGCATTTGCATGGGGGCGTATTGGGCGGACGCCCATTACTTTGGCTTTTTGCGTGGCACACGTGCTGTGCAATACATCAAGCGCCCCAAGGCCGAGATCCGATCCTCTTATGGCACCACGGCCGCTGTCCAATGGCGCGGCCAACCACAGCGCATGTATTTTTACGATGGCCCCACATTTTTGGGCGGCCAGTTTGAGACCGTGGCCAGTTACGCCAACGGCGACCCCATGGCCATTGTGCAAGGCTCGGTGGGTTTGGTGGGCTGCCACTTAGAAAGTCAGGCCCACTGGTACACCAAAAAGGTCATGCAAGCCCAATGGCACCACAACACACACCACCCCATGCTGTGGCAATTTGTGGCGGACTATTTGTTGCAGCGGAGACAAATCCCTTTGTTCTGAACCAAGCGACATGTCAAAAGGGGCATGGCATCCGGTCCTAATTGCCTGTGATTTTGTGAAGCAACGGCGTCAATGGCGCGGGGATCGCGTCTCCCCGCCAGGCGACGTGTTGATCAGGACGAATGAGCGCAAACCGCGCTTGATAAAGGTCTTGCAAAGCCATGGCCGGGGGACATGCCACTGTGAGGGGTATACCCAAGGCATGGGCATGTTCCACCAGGGCGTGCGCCGCATCGTGCTTTCCACCATCTGTGACCAACAGGGTGAAGCCTTTGCCAAAGTGGTCGTACAGCGAACTGCCATCATGCAACCAAGCGTGTGGCGCTAAGGCACCCGGTCGCGCCGTGGGTACATGGTTTAAAAAGTCCCGTTGGGGCAGCGCAGTGCCATCATCTGCCACGATGGGCGAATGGTCGTAGCGATACCCCAACACCACGCCCAAGGTGTTGAACTCGCGGATCTTGGCTGCTTCAATGCGCTGCCCAATGTCGGCGCGCAAAGCCGCGCCCATGGCGTTGTCATCTTCCATGCCAGTCTGCCAAAGTTGGTTGCCCAATATGGCGTGGTTGGCCACAGCCTCGTCCAACACCATTTGATGCACGGGGCGGCGCTCGGCCTCGTAACTGCTCAACAGGCCAGCACCGCCCCAGCCTTGCAAATGGGCGGCCAACTTCCATCCCAGGTCGACACCGTCGCTCACCCCCATGTTCATGCCGTAGCCCCCAAATGGTGGGTGCAAGTGGCATGCGTCTCCGGCGAGAAAGACACGCTTGTCTCGGTAGCGTTGGGCCAGCAAGCGACTGGCTTGCCACTCGTCGCTGCTGAGCACGCTGTAGGGCAGATCAATGCCGGTGGCACGGCGTATCAAGTCGGGTGCTTGCGCAGGCTCGAAGTGCATGTCAGCGGCCACCGCCGTGGGCATGAAGAACCATTTGTCCCCTTGGTCCATGGGACCAATGAGGCTGGGCACATCGGGGTTGACTTGCCAATACATGATGGCCGGGCCGTGTTTGTGTGCTTGGGCCAGACCTGGCGCATGAATCACAACGTTGTAGTTGCGGGACAGTCCTTGCACACCTTCCATGGCCACCCCCAGGGCTTCGCGCACGGTGCTGCGCGAGCCATCGGCACCGACCAAGTAATCGGCTGTCACTTCATGGTGGCGTTGGGCTTGTAGATCGTGAATTTGGGCGCTCACCTGCGCATTGTTTTGTGTGAAGGAGGTGAGCGTGCAGTTGAACCGAATTTCCACCCCAGGCAAATTTTGCGCATGGGCTCGCATGACTTCTTCCACGGTGTACTGGGGTATCCACTGTGCGTGTTCGGAGTACAGAGGGTTTTTGCCTGGTGCACAGTAAAACGCGTTTTCAAAGCGTGCCAACTCATGCCCTGCCATGCGGGTCACAAACAAAATGTTGGACGGGTAATAAGGGCCCAGCGGTGAGGCGCGTTTGAGGTTTTCTGCAATGCCCCAGCGGCGCATGTGCTCGCGGGTGCGCACATTGGTGGTTTTGGCGCGCGGTGCATGGCCCACGCGTGGGTTTTTTTCGATCACCAGGCAAGGGATGCCCCGCTGGCCCAATTCAATGGCCAAGGCCAAACCGGTGGGTCCGGCACCGACGATCAGCACGCGGGGGTGTTCAGGTTTGCTTGCGTTCACGGGTGGGCCTGTGCGGTAGATCAAAGTGGGTCATCTTAGCCGCGCATACCTACCGCGCGCAGGACAGTGCGGTGGGCTGAGGTCCATGCATCTTGGTGTCACAATGTATTTTTGAAACAGGAGAACCCCATGAGCGACAAAGACACCATTGCCCAGATTGAAACCTTGGATGCCAAGCGAGCCGCCTGTATTTTGGCGCGTGACTTCGCTGGTTTGGAGCCCATGATTGCCGAAGATTTGCGTTACGTTCACTCCAGCGCTGTGCTGGAAAACAAACAGGAATACCTGGCCAAGTTGGCCAGCGGCCACTACACCTACCGCTCTTTCAAGACGCTGCAGCGTGAGATGCGTGTGATAGGCGATGTGGTGCTGGTCAATGGCGATGTGCGCATTGAAGTCGATGTCAACGGCACGCCCAAAGTGGTGAACAGCCGCTACTTGCAGGTGTGGGCCAAGCGCAGCGCTGGTTGGCAAATGGCCTCATGGCAGTCGGTGCCGATGCCACAGACTTGACCACCGCTGAGCGGCTGATTACTTTTTATCTGGAATGGTGCCGGTATAGGGCACCATTTCTTGCGCTTGCATGCCAATGCTGTAGGCCGCCGGGTGTTGTTGCTCTTCGAGCAAATGCCCAACGATGCCCGGGGTGCGCGAGATGGCGGCAAATCCACGCATGATGGAGCCGGGCACACCGATGTCGCCCAGCAGTGCGGCCATGGCCGCCGTGGCATTGATGGTGATGTGCTTGCCCATGGCAGCATCCACCGCAGCGGCCAAGGTGTGCAGTGCCTTGACATGGGCCCCGGCCACGCCTTCTTTTTCAGCCACAGCCAGCAGCTTGGGGGTGCGGGGGTCTTCTGGGCGGTGGTGTGGGTGGCCAAACCCGGGCACGGGTTTTTTGATGGTTCGGTATGAGGCCACGATGTCTGCTGCGGCCTGGGCACCATCGGGTGCGGCCATGATGGTCTCCAAGTGTTGCCCAGTGATTTCCATCACCCCACCAAATTGGCTGCCCAAACCCATGATGCCAGTGGCAATGGCCGCCTGAATGGCCTCGGGTGAGGACATATAGACCATGCGCGCGCCCACGGTGGCCAGCACCCCATGGTCAACCAAGGTGACCAACACCGCGTCGAGCACCCGCATTTGCCCCGGTGTGGGCATGCGGCCCAGGATATGGAAGTAAATCATTTGCGTGAAATTGATTTCGCCAATGAGTTCACGCACCAGGTCTTTGCCACGGATGGTGATGCCTGCCTCGTCAAAAGTGGAAATTTCGGTGTAAAGGTTTTGCGGTTTCATGGTGTGAGGGTATTGGGAGATTTTGGTGAAGCTATGGCCCCTTCACGCACAAAGGCATCGATGGCGTTGCTGTCAAACCCCAGTTGATACAGCACATCACGGCTGTGCTCGCCCAGCATGGGAGGGGCCATGTCGCTGGCCGATCGTTGGCCATCGTAGAGCACAGGGCGTTGGGTGTTTTTCACCACACCCTGGGTGGGGTGGTGCAAATCTGTGAACACGCCGTTGTGCACCACCTGTGGGTCGGCAACCACTTGGTCGATGCTGGCGATCGGGGCGTGGGGGATGTCGTGCTCGGTCAAACAGGTTTGCCAATGGGCCATGTCATGCTGGGCAAACGCCTTTTGCAACTGTTCGGTGAGCACTTCGTAATGGGTTTGGCGCGCCAGCACGCTGGCAAACCGCGTGTCACTGGCCCATTCAGTGTGGCCCACGGCGACAGTCAGGTTTTGAAAAAACTTATCCACCGAAGCCAGGTGCAATGCCAACCATTGGCCATCGGCGCATTGCAAGGCATAGGACTGCGATGTGCGGGGACGGCTGATGGGGCCGTGCACTTGGCCATCGGCAAAGTAGGCGGCAAAGGCCGAAGCGCCAAAGGCCACCATGCTGTCGAGCATGGCCACCTCGACCCGGCGACCGACTTGGGTGCGCCCGCGCTCGACCAAAGCCCCCAAGATGCCATAAGCCGCATACATGCCGCTCACGGTGTCAGCCACCGCTGGGCCCAAGATGCGCGGCGGTGTGGGTGCCATGGTTTGACTCAAGTAGCCGCTCAGGGCCTGTGCCACGGTGTCATAGCACGGCCGTTCGACGTATGGACCCGTCGCTCCAAAGCCGGTCACCGAGCAATACACCAAGCGGGGATGGCGCTGGTGCACCGCGTCCCAACCAAAGCCCAACTTGTCGAGCACCCCGGGGCGGTAGTTCTCCAGCAGCACATCGGCTTGGGATAGCAGCCTTTCCAAAATGTCTTTGGCGTGGGGGGACTTCAGGTTCAACGCCAAACTGCGTTTGCGCGCGTTGTAGGTTTGGAATTGCGAGCTGTATTGCGCCCCTTGGTAGCCCCGAAAAGGGTCACCAACGCCGGGCTGCTCGACCTTGATCACATCTGCCCCGAGGTCGGCGAGCATCATGCCAGCGCATGGGCCAGTGATGAAGGTGCCCAATTCCACGACACGGATGTCTTGCAGCACTTTGGTCATGGGGCGCACACTTTAAAAATATTCATACGCAACGTGCGCCGTCGACTTCGATGCACACCCCGCTGATGAACGATGCTTCATCACTGGCCAGGTACAAGGCGGCATTGGCCACATCCAGCGCAGTTGAAAAACGCCCCAGTGGGATGGTGCTCAAAAACTTTTGACGCCGGGCTTCGTCCACGGGCCCACCGGCAAACTCGGCCGACAAGCCGGTGTCGGGATTGAACACCGGGTTGATGCAGTTGACGCGGATGTTGTCTGGACCCAACTCGGCCGCCAGTGACTTGCTGGTGGTGATGACCGCCCCCTTGGAGCCGTTGTACCAAGTCAGGCCGGGCCGGGGGCGCACCCCGGCGGTGGACGCGATGTTGATGAACCAACCACCCCCTTGCTGGCGAAAAACAGGAACGGCGTGCACGGTAGAGAGGTAAATGCTTTTCACATTGATGGCATAGACCTGGTCAAACTCGGCCTCAGTGACTTCCAGTGCCGGTCGATTGCGGTGGGTCCAACCGGCGTTATTGACCACCCCATGGAGCCCTTTGCCGTGTTCTTTGGCGAAGGCCACCATGCGTGCCCAATCGGTGCTTTTTGTGACGTCACCCGCACAGGCCCAAGCCAGGCCACCGCTGCTTTTGATGTCGTTGGCAACGCGTTCGGCACGCAGTGCGTCGAGGTCGTTGACGGTGATGCAAGCGCCTTGTTCGGCCAGCCGCTTGGCGATGCCCTCACCAATGCCGTTGCCCGCCCCAGTGACCAAAATGGATTGACCTTTGACTCGCATGTGAACCCTTTCGTGGCAAGCCCGCCAAGTCAGGCGGGAAAGGGGCAAATCTTCCCACAAGAAAGCAGGCCGTCACGCTGGGGTTTGCCTGCCCCCATGTCTTGGGGAACTCAGCTTTTGGGTTTGGTGCTATTGAAAGACCAGATCAAATTGAATTGTTTGCTTTTGACCAATGCCAAGCAATCGAAACGCACGCTGCTGGAGGTGATTTTTTCGCAGGTGTAGGAGTTGGGCTGAATGCGGGCTTGACAATAAAGCCGCTGGTCTTTGGTGGAAATTTCATCGCAAAAACGAGGGTTGTTTTGCTCGGCCGCTTCGCACATCAAGCGGCTGTCCTTGGTGGGTTTTTTGTCGCAATCTTCGGCCCAAACCGGCTGGGTGACGATGAGCGCCACCCATAAAAACCAACGCGAATATTTGATCACCATACCGTCTCACTGAAAAATCAAGACGGAATTCATTTTAAGCCGTTAGGGTCGCACCACAACCCCCAATTGGGGAAAGCTGTGCACCTGGAATGATGAAAAAGTTTCAAAGGTCGCGCGAAGATTTGAAGTCGGGTGGAGGTCGCAACTGATCGGCCACCGCCCCTTTGATTTGCTGCACCAACAAACCCGTGGTTTCTTGCTGGAGGGTGGCCACACGCAAGCGGATGTAGATTGCCTGTGCCTTTTGCGGGTCGGCGCCGCTTTCGGCCAAAGCCTGCGCCCACAAGCCGTCGCGCCGTATGCCTTGCTGCATTTCGCGCATCACCATCGCGTGCAACAGTTCTTGAGAGGGTGCAATGTTCATGGGATGCTTTCAGGTCAGAAAATTTCAAGGGTGGTGAGAGCGGGCCGCATCGCCTGTAGCAACCCCCTCACGCCGCTTTCAGGCGCCGACGCAGCGCCAGCCCCGTTTCATGGGTGCCCAGTTTTCCACCGATGTCACGGGTGCATTCGCCAGCGGCCACGCAGTCGCTGACGGCTTGCTCCATGGCATGCGCGGCGGCCAAATATTGCGGCTTGCCGTTGCTGCGTGATGCATGCCACGCCAGCAGCATGGCCGCTGACAAGACCTGAGAAAAAGGATTGGCCTTGTTTTGCCCAGCAATGTCAGGGGCTGATCCGTGGGCGGCTTGGCCCATGGCATGGTGATCGCCTGCATTCAAGGAGCCTCCCAGCCCCAAGCTGCCCGACAACTCGGCAGTGAGGTCGGACAAGATGTCGCCAAACATATTGGTGGTGACGATCACGTCAAAGCGCTCTGGGGCTCGCACCACATGGGCCATCATGGCGTCGACGATGAAGTCATCGACCACCACATCGGGAAAATCTTTGCCCACATCGGCACAGGCTTGCAAAAACAAACCATCGGTGATGCGCAGCACATTGGCTTTGTGCACCAGCGTGAGCCGCTTTTGGCGCTGGCGGGCCAAGCCAAACGCACTGCGGGCGATGCGTTCGCAGCACACCCGTGTGATGCGCCGCATTGAAATGGCCACATCCTCGGTCACCAGTATTTCGCTGTGGCCCAAGGCCATGTTGCGGTCGGCATAAAAACCTTCGGTGTTTTCACGCACCACCACCAGGTCAAAGGGGCCGGTGAGGGTTTTGATGCCGGGGTAGGTTTTGGCGGGGCGGATGTTGGCGTACAGATCGAGGTTTTTTCTGAAAAATTTGGAGGGGTTGATTTCACCCTTGGACTCGTCTTTGAAGTCGTAGGTGGCCATGGGCCCGAGCAGCAATCCGTCGGCCGCTTTGACGGTGGCGAGCAAGGCATCGGTGACCGTTGCGCCATGCCGCTGCAAGCTGTCGTGACCAGCGATTTCGTGCTGGAAGTTCAAGCCCAAACCGAACACTTGGTTGGCGTCTTGCAGCAGGTCAACGCTGACCTGCATGGTCTCAGGCCCAATGCCGTCGCCGGGGATGATCACAATGTTCATGGCAAATCACTCGGCTTTGAGGTTGGCGTCTTTGACCAGTTTTTCAAACTTGACCGCTTCGTTGCGCACGTATTCGGCAAACTCGGCGGTGGAGTTGCGTGGCACGCTCAGGTTGTCGGCTTCAAAACGTGCGCGGATATCGGGGCTGGCCATGATGGCATTGACCTCTTTGTTGAGGCTTTGCACCACGGCAGCGGGCGTGTCAGCCGGCGCGAACAAGCCACCCCACAGCGAATAACTGAAGCCCGGGATGGCCACCTCGGCCACCGTGGGCACATTGGGCAGCGATGTCATGCGGGTGGGTGTGGTCACGGCCAGGGCTTTGAGCTTGCCACCTTTGATTTGAGGCACGGCGGCCGACGCACTGCTGAAGAAAAGCTGGATGCGGTTGCCCATCAGGTCGGCCATCAGCGGGCCCACGCCTTTGTAAGGCACGTGCACCATCGAGAGCTTGGCACCGACCGACAAGGCCACTGCGGCCAAATGACCTGGCGTGCCAGCGCCCACCGATGCGTAACTGAATTCACCGGGTTTGGCGCGTGCTTGTTGCAGCAGCTCGTTCAAGGAGTTGTAGGGCGCGTCATTGGGTGCGAGCAATACCAATGGGGCATTGCCGATCAGCACCACCGGGATCATTTCTTTCAAGGGGTCGTATCCCAGGTCCTTCATCAACACCCGGTTGACCACGATCTCACCGGTTTGGCCCAAAAACAAGGTGTAGCCATCGTTGCGTGCCTTGACCGCCAAGCGGGTGCCCACCGTGCCCGATACACCGGGCTTGTTGTCGACCAAAACCGTTTGTTTGTAGACCGAAGTCAGCCGCTCGCTGACCAAGCGGGCAAAGGTGTCGCCTTGCCCACCGGGTGCATAGGCCACGATGATGCTCACGGGTTTGGTCGGGTAGTCGCCGTCTGCGGCCAAAGTTGGGGTGGTGGTACAGGCCAACGCGGCCAAAGTCAACAAGGCGCCAAGGGCACGCAAGGGCAGGTTGAAAACAAACAGGTTTTTCATTTTGGACTTTCGCAAATGTGTTGGGTCGATCGTGCAAGCAAATGGGGCCATCAGGCCAGCAATTGCTGGCGAATGGCCTCAGGTGTCATGACTTGCAAGGGTTCGAGCCCTTGGTTGGGTATGCCCACCTGGGTGGCATTGAGCAGCATCGAGACCATGGTGTAGGTGCCAGAGACCACGATGAGGTCGATGACTTGTTGCTCACCCAACAGGTCGATGGCCTTCTTCCACAAGGCATCGTTGACTTGGTGGTTCAAGGTGATTTGCACGCAAAAGTCATAGACCAGCGATTGCTTTTCATCCATGCCTTTGGGGCGCTGGCATTGGCGCAAATCATCGGCAATGGACTGGGGCAACCCAGCGCGCACCGCGATGGGTTCATGGGCCCACCATTCGTATTGGGCATTGGCCACCCGGGCTTGGATCAAGATGGCCAATTCGTTGAGCGCTTTGGGGACCGATGTCTTGAAGCGCAGGTAGTCCAGCAGATCAAAGCAGCGCCTGGCCATCTCGGGGCTGCGCATCAGCGCGTTGTAAGGTCCGCCCAAGCCTGCGCTGGAGACTTTCAAAATGTCGTCGGCCAAGGGGCGCACCTCTGGGGGAAGTTCTTCATAGCTGCGCAGGGCAAATCGTTCGGTCATGTGGTGGCTCCAGCCAAAGTGTGAAGGGATTGAAAAAAAGTACGGCGTGTGTTGGTGAAGTACGGCCGGCAACGGCTGCTCCACGCGCTGGCGCGCACGGCCAACCAGTCGGGTGAGCCCATCACCTCGGGGGAGGTCAGGTCGTAGCAGGCAAAAGAGCGTGGCCCATGGTCGTGGTTGATGTAGCGCTGCGCGCGAACACAGCCTTGCACCATGGCCAAACCTGGCATGTGCTCTTGCGCATACCACTGAGAAATTTCTTCATCCCACCCCGGCGCAGGGTCGGTTTGCACGGTGTAGTGGGTGCCAATCAAAGCGTTGGGGCTGGCGCAGGTGCAGTCAAGCACCAGCGTCAATCGTGAGACTTGCGCCGCTTGCCCCGCCCACTGTGAGAGGCTGTCTGCCCAAGTCAAGGCCTGCGCTGTGCCCATGGGCACGGCTTGATCAAAGTGCACATATACATGCGTCAGAGGCAGTCCGTTTTCATCCTTGGCGGTGCTGGTCAGGCGCACTTGTGTGGGTTGGGGCGTCAATGTGGCCATGGCCCAAGTCGCCAAATCGCGTGCGCCCATTTCGGCTTGCAATCGCAACAACAAACCATCGGTTGTCACCATGTTCAATCGGCCTTTATTTTTTTGTCGCGGATCACGCGGCTCCATTTGGTCAAGTCGGTTTTGACCAAGGCACTCAACTCTTGTGGGCTGTTGGCGGCCGGCTCTGCGCCAGAGGCCACGATCTTGGCGCGCACGGCTTCGTTGGCCAAAGTGCGGCGCAGTGCTTGGTTGATGCGATCAATCTCTGCGCTCGGAGTGGCTTTGTGGGCAAACAAGGCATACCAATTGTCAGAGTCCACGCCCGCGACCCCCATTTCTTGGAAGGTTTTGACATCGGGGAACAAAGGGTGGCGTCTTGTGGAGGCCAGGGCCACGGGTTTGAGCTTGCCGCTTTTGATATGACCGATCAAGCCGGGGATGTCGCCAAAAAAACCATCCACGTGACCCGCCATCACGTCCGTGATCGCCGGTGCAGCCCCTTTGTAGGGCACATGTACAAGGTCGGTTTTGGTCGCGTCAGCCAGCAACTCCATCGCCAAATGCGGAACGCTGCCCGTGCCTGAGGAGGCCATGGTCACACGTTTTTGTTTGGCCAGACCGATGAACTCTTGCGGGTTATTGGCCGGGGCGTTGGGGTGCACCACCAGCATCTCGACGTTGTTGACCACCAGGGACACAGCTGCGAGGTCGCGCACCGGGTCGTAGGGCAAATTGGGATACAGCCCCGGGTTGATGGAGATGGCACCCACGCTGGACAACCACAGCATTTGCCCATCGGCGGGCGCTTTGAGCAAGGCCTCGGCCGCAATCGCACCGTTGGCACCGGCGCGGTTTTCCACCACCACCTGTTGGCCCAGCTCTTTGCCCAGTTGTTCACTGATCGTGCGGGCCACAAAGTCCACCGGTCCACCGGGCGGGAACGCCACGAGCATGCGGGTGACTTTGTTGGTTTGTCCCCAGGCCACAGATGCCATGCCCAGGCAGGCCAAAAGGGCCACCGTGGTGAAGCGCAGGGTGCGCGGTTTGATACTCATTGTTTGCTCCTGGCGGTTTGATTCATCGATACAAAAGTGAAGTCATTTTCAGTTGGCTCAGTCGCAGCGCACCGACATGCCCCCGTCGACCACGATCTCGGTGCCCGTGATGAAGCGTGCTTCTTCGCTGGCCAAAAACAGCACGGCGCGGGCCGTGTCGCGGCCGTCACCCATGAAGGGCAGGGGGATGCGTGCTTGGCGCGCTTGGAGCAAGGAGTGCACATCGCCACCTGCTCGTTGTCCCGCTAAACGGGTCTCCACCATGGGCGTGTGCAACTGACCGGGGACCACGGTGTTGACCCGCACCCCTTGCTTGGCATATTGCACCGCGACCACTTTTCCCAGTTGGATCACACCCGCCTTGGTGGCCGCATAAGCCACCTGGGCAGAGCCCGTCCAACGCAGTCCCGAGGTGGAGGCAATGTTGACAATTGCCCCTGCGCCTTGTGCGGCCATGATGGGCAGCACATGTTTGCAGCCCAAAAAAACACTTTTGAGGTTGTGATCGATTTGTGCGTCCCACACGGCTTCACTCATCTCCACCGGCCCGCCTGCGGCCGAGCCTCCGACGTTGTTGACCAGGACGTCAATGCGTCCCCAACGCGCCATGGCGTGGTCGATGCACGCCTTGATGGCGTCTGAGACGGTCACATCGCAGGCCAATGCCTCTATGCTCCCGCCGCTGGCCTTGGCCGCTTGTTGCGCCAGGGCCAAGGTTTCGTTCATGCGGTCGAGGTCGCGGTCCAAGGCAAGGACATGTGCGCCTTCTTCGACCATTTGTACTGCAATGGCACGCCCATTGCCCCAGCCCGGGCCCACCGAGCCCGCGCCACTGACCACCACCACTTTGTTTAAAAATCGTCCCATACAGACCTCATTCAGGGGTGGGCAAAACGGTACAAGGCCTGTGGGTTGTCCACCAGCAAGCGCTGGCGCAGGTCGGCCTCAGGGGCAATGTGCCAAATGGCATTGACCAGCGCGCCATCATCGGGCACATGGCTGTGGTTGGGGTGCGGCCAATCCGTGCCCCACACACATTGGTCTGGAAAGCGCTGTACCAAGGTGCGCGCCAACAGCAAACCGGCGGCATAAGGCGGGGTCGGGTCAATGCGGTCAATACCACTGACCTTGACGTGCATGCCGGGCTGGGCCAGCAGTTCGCACAAGGCCACAAAGTCGGCATGCTGTGCGCCCAGTAGTGCATCCACGCGACCCATGTGATCGATCACCACGGGCACCGCGCTTTGGGCCAGCACGGGTGCGAGGGTGTGCACCATGGCCGAGGGGAAATGCACTTGTAAGTGCATGTGCAGCGGGGCCATTCGCTGTGTCAGTGCCAACAACGCCTGGGTGTCCACGGCGCCACCCAAGTGCGGCATGAAGTTAAACCGCACACCGCGAAACCCCACCGACGCCAAGCGCTGTAACTCGGTGTCGCTCACATCGATGGGTGCCAAGGCCACGCCCAGGTAACGGCCTTGGCCCGCAGCGATGGCGTCTTCCACCGCCCGGTTGTCCATGCCATGCACGGCCGACTGAACGATCACGCAACGGCCAATGCCCAAATGCCGGTGCAACTCAAACAAGCGTTCTTTGGGTGCATCCACCGGCGTGAAGTTGCGGGTGCTGGCAAATGCAAAGCGCTCGGCGGGTCCAAACACGTGCACGTGGCTGTCACAGGCGAGGGTGGGTAGATGCTTATCTGGTCGAGAAGGGTTGGGGTTGTAAGTGCGTATGGGGGTGTTCATGGGGCCTCGCTGCAGAGCGCCATTGTGCCGTCTCTGCTGTGGCTTGGGGGCTGCCCAAATTGGTCAAACTTTAGATGTCATGCTGGCGTTTGGCGGTGTCACTGCATTTCGAGCGCAGGGCCGTCGACCTCCTTAGAATGCGGCGACAGTGACACAATGCGCCCTTTTGCCAACGCTTCAAGTCAGCCCGGCTTGTGCACTGCGTACGAAACCCGATTCGAAAGCCAAGCATGATCAACAAAATCGCCGCTTCCGTGGAGGAAGCCGTGGGTCCGGTTGCCGACGGCGCCACCATCTTGGTGGGCGGTTTTGGCACAGCGGGCATCCCCAATGAATTGCTCGAGGGCTTGATGCGCGTGCTGCAAAATGGCTCGGCGCGCAACCTGGTGGTGGTCAACAACAACGCAGGCAATGGCGAAACTGGCTTGGCCGCTTTGCTCAAAACCGGGCGGGTACGCAAAGTGATTTGCAGCTTTCCCAGGCAAGCCGACAGCCAAATTTTTGATGCTTTGTACCGCAGCGGACAACTGGAGTTGGAGTTGGTCCCCCAAGGCAATTTGGCCGAGCGCATCCGTGCAGCGGGTGCGGGCATTGGGGCTTTTTTCTCGCCCACGGCGTATGGCACCGATCTGGCCCGCAACACCGACGGCAGTGCGCGTGAAACGCGCGAGATCAACGGCCGCATGCACGTGCTTGAGCACCCGATCCACGCCGATTTGGCGCTCATCAAAGCCGAGCGTGGCGACCGTTGGGGCAACCTGACCTATCGCAAAGCAGCACGCAACTTTGGACCGGTGATGGCCATGGCCGCACGCCGCACCGTGGCATCGGTGCACGAGGTGGTGGCCTTGGGTGCATTGGATCCAGAGTCCGTGGTCACCCCCGGAATTTTTGTCGCCCAAGTGGTGCAGGTGCCTCGCGTTCAAACGCAAGGCGGCGGTTTCAAGGCATGAGGCCCATATGACACATCAACGCAGAAGCAAAGACCAAATCGCCGCCTTGGTGGCCAAAGACATTCCCAACGGGGCTTATGTCAACTTGGGCATTGGCATGCCCACGATGGTGGCCAACCACTTGCCAGCGGGGTTGGAGATCATCTTGCACAGCGAGAACGGCATTTTGGGCATGGGCCCGGCCCCTGCGGAGTCTGAGCAAGACTTTGACTTGATCAATGCAGGCAAACAACCCGTCACCCTGTTGCCGGGGGGTGCTTTTTTTCATCATGCCGACAGCTTTGCCATGATGCGCGGGGGGCACTTGGACATTTGTGTGTTGGGTGCGTTTCAAGTCAGCGCCAGCGGTGACCTGGCCAATTGGCACACCGGAGAGCCCGGCGCCATTCCGGCCGTGGGTGGGGCCATGGATTTGGCCATTGGGGCCAAACAAACCTGGGTCATGATGGACTTGCTCACCAAGCAGGGCGTGAGCAAAGTGGTGTCGCAATGCACTTACCCCATCACCGGCTTGGGTTGCGTCAAACGCATTTACACCGACATGGCCACCTTGGACGTGACCCCGCAAGGTTTGCAATGGGTTGACGCGGTGGACGGTTTGTCACTGCCCGATTTGGAGCGATTGGTGGGCTTGCCCATCGCCGCTTGAAGTTCATTTTTTTAATTCAGACGAGGAAACAACATGGCTAACAAAGTGGGATGGATCGGTTTGGGGCGCATGGGAGAAGCGATGGTCAAGCGTTTGACCAAAGCCGGGCACGGCGTGGATGTGTGGAACCGCACCCGCAGCAAGGCCGAGCCCTTGGTCGAATACGGGGCCACCATCGTCGACCACAAGCTCGACCTGGCCGCCTGTGAAGTGGTATTTACCATGGTCTCAACCACCGACGACTTGAAAGAAGTGTTGTTTGCCCCAGGCGGTTTGGTCACGGGCAAAACGCTGCCCAAGATGGTGGTCGACAGCTCTTCGATTTCGCAAGAAGGCTCGGCCGAAGTGCGCACTGCTTTGGAAAAACTGGGCGTGGCCTATTTGTGTGCACCGGTTTCGGGCAATGCCAAAGTGGCCAAAGCCGGCAAACTGCTGGTGGTGGCCTCGGGCCCGCGCCCGTTGTATGACATGGCCGAGCCGTACCTGCAGGCCATGTCGCGCAAAACCATGTGGGTGGGCGAGGGCGAGTTGGCCCGGGTGTGGAAGATCGCGCACAACACCATGTTTGGTGTGGTGATCCAAAACCTGTGTGAAATCACTGTGATGGCCGAAAAAGCGGGCATTCCACGCCATTTGTTTTTAGAAAGCATCAACGACTCGGTGCTGGGCTCGATGTACACCCGTTACAAAACGCCCGTGTTGACCAATTTGACTTTTGACCAAGTGACCTTCACCCCCAAACTGCTGCTCAAAGACATGGATTTGGGCATGGCTGCGGCCAAGGCCCAGGGCGTGTCCATGCCCGCTGCTGCAGCCACCCGCGAGTCGGTGGCGCGCATGGTCGGGCGCGGTTACGATCAAATCGACTTTGCCGCTTTGCTCATCGAAATCGCGCGCGACGCCGGCTTGGAGCTGAAATCAGAAAACAAGACCATCAGCGACGGCTTGGAGTCTTGATCGGTTTTTCACCTTTCTATTCAATCAGGAGACCACATTCATGAAGTCGACTTATGGTTTTGCGCGCCGCACGTTGCTGGCATGGAGCGCCCTGGGCTTTGCATTTTTTCAGGGGCAGGCCTGGGCCCAGGCATACCCCAGCAAGCCCATCAAATTTGTGGTCCCCTTCAGCGCGGGCAGCGCCACCGACATCGTGGCGCGCACCGTGGCCGATGCGATGGGCAAGTCCATGGGGCAAACCATCGTCATCGATAACCGATTGGGCGCTGGCGGCACCATTGCCGCGGCCATGGTGGCCAAGAGCGAGGCCGATGGCTACACCGTCTTGGTGCACTCTTCGGGCCATGCGCTCAATGCCTCGCTGTACCCCAATTTGGGTTATGACACGCTGAAAGACTTGACGGGCGTGACCACCTTGGCGGCCATTCCCAATGTGCTGGTGGTCAACCCTGGCAAGGGTTGGAAGACCCAGTCCGAGTTGATTGCGGCGGTCAAAGCCAAGCCTGGCACCTTCAACTACGCATCGGCAGGTGTGGGCAGCGGCACCCATTTGAACGCAGAGATCTTTCGCTTGCAGTCGGGCATCGACGCCTTGCACGTGCCCTATAAAGGCACGCCCGACGCCATGACCAATGTGATTGGTGGCTCCAACGATTGGTTCTTTGCGCCCTTGGCATCGGCCTTGCCGCTGATCAAAGACGGCAAGCTGCAAGCGCTGTCGGTGAGCACCAAGATGCGCGCCTCGACCCTGCCCCAGGTGCCCACCAGCATCGAAGCGGGGCTGCCCGCATCGGACTACACCTTGTGGGTCGGCATGATCGTGCCCAGCGCAACCCCTGCGGCGGTGGTCAAACGCCTGCATGAAGAGGCGCTCAAAGCCTTGGCCAGTGCCGACATCAAGGAGCGCATGGCCAAACTCGGGGCGGACCCTTTCACCATGGCGTCCGACGCCTTCAATGCCTATATCAAGACCGAAATCGACACCGCCGCGCGCATCGTCAAGGCCGCGGGCTTGAAAGCCAATTGATGGCCTGCCCTTGGACGGCCACGGCATGAAGTTGGTTTTTTTGGGCGTGGGCAAGATGGGCTTGCCCATGGCCGCGCATCTGTTGGTGGCTGGCCATGAGGTGGTGGTGCACGACGTGGATGCACACCGTTTGGCGTTGGCCCAAGCGGCTGGGCTCGGGGTTGCGCAAGACCTGGGTGCTGCCATCTCACAAGCCGATGGCGTGCTCTCATCCCTGCCCCATGATGCGGCCCTCCAAAGCGCCGCTGCGGTGGTGGCCCAGCACCTTCGCAAGGGAGGCTTTTACCTTGACACCAGCACGGTGTCGGTGGCTGCATCGGCAGCGGTGGCAGATATGCTGGCAGCCACCGGCTGCGACTATTTGCGCGTCACCGTGTCGGGCAACAACCACATGGCTGAAGCAGGTCAATTGACGCTCATGGCGTCGGGCCCCCAAGCTGCTTGGCAGCGCATGGCACCCATGCTCAAGCCCTGGGGGTCGGTGCAGTTTTATTTGGGTCAGGCCGAACAGGCGCGGTTGATGAAGTTGGTGATCAACCTCATGATTGGCCAAACCAGTGCCATGCTGGCCGAGGCCTTGAGCTTGGGCAGCAAAGGCGGCTTGGCCTGGTCTGACCTTTGGCAAGTCATCGGTGCCAGCGCGGTGGCATCGCCCATTGTCAAAGCCAAGGCGGTGCAACTGTCGCAACGCGACTTCACCCCCACCTTCACGGTGCCGCAAATGCTCAAAGACATCGATTTGATTTTGGCCGAAGGCGACGCCTTGCAAGTGCCCCTGATGCAATCGGCCTTGGCCCAAGGCTGGGCCGAACAAGACTATGCTGCCATCATCAAGGTGGTGGAACAATCCGCAGGCATTCACCAGGAGTAAACCGTGCGCAATCTGAACCAAGACACCATCACCCAGGCCGTGTTGGCCCGATTTGAAAACACGCCCGATCCGCGCTTGAAGGAAATCATCTTCAGCCTGGTCAAACACCTGCACGACTTTGCCCGTGATGTGAAGTTGACCGAGGACGAGTGGTTCTACGGTATCCAATACCTCACCGCCACCGGCCACAAGTGCACCGACGTGCGGCAAGAGTTCATTTTGCTCAGCGATGTGATGGGCCTGTCCATGCTCACCATTGCCATGAACCAAGACAAGCCCGCTGGCTGCACCGAGCCCACGGTGTTTGGTCCCTTCTTTCTAGAGAACGCGCCACATTACGCGTTGGGTGACGATGTGTCCAATGGCGCGTCGGGCCAAAAATGCCTGGTGCGTGGCCAAGTCAAGGGGTTGGGTGGCGAGCCTGTCAAAAAAGCCAAACTCAATGTGTGGCAAGCCGATGACGACGGCAAATACGATGTGCAATACGAAAACCTGACGCAACCGCAGGCGCGTGGCATTTTGAACGCCGACGACCAAGGCCATTTTCATTTCACGACCATCTTGGCAGAGGCTTATCCCATCCCCACTGACGGCCCTGTAGGGACTTTGCTCAACGCCACCAAGCGCCACCCATGGCGGCCTGCGCATTTGCACTTCATGGTCGAAGCGCCTGGTTACGAGCGGCTGATCACCCATGTGTTTCGCGACCACGACAAATACCTCGACTCTGATGCCGTTTTTGGGGTCCGCCAGTCGCTGGTGGCCGATTGGGTCCAGCAGTCCGACGGCACTTATTTGATGGAATACGACTTCGTTCTCAACCCCAAGCCCTGATGGCTTGACATGACCATGCCCTCGGTGCGCAGCCTCTGGGGCATGGCCTTTGCGCTGTCTTTGGGGGCGGCCATTTCATTGGGGATGGCGCGTTTTTCATATGGCATGTTGCTGCCACCCATGCGGGAAGACTTGGCCTGGAGCTACACCTTGGCCGGTGCCATGAACACCGCCAACGCGCTGGGTTATTTGTTGGGGGCCTTGGCCTTGCCGCGCATGTTGCGCCGCTGGGACGCGGTGCAGGTGTTCATGGCCGGTGCAATTTTGACCAGCGTGTTCATGGGTTTGAGCGGGTTTTTCACACAAGCTGAACCCCTGCTGCTGCAACGCGGTTTGGCCGGCCTGTCCAGCGCCTGGGTGTTTGTGGCCGGGGGCTTGTTGGCCGCTCGTTTGGGCAATTTGCATCCCCCCAGTGCCGGTTGGTTGTTGGGCCTGTATTACGGTGGCACCGGCTGGGGCATCATCTTGTCTGCTCTGAGCCTGTCGCCCGTCATGGCCCAGGCGCAAGCCCAAGGGTTGGCCCATCCATGGGTGTGGGCCTGGTGGTGGCTCAGTGCAGTATGCGCGGCTTGTTGCTTGGCCATGTGGTGGCCTTTGAAGCGCTGTGCCATGTGGCAGCGCCAAGGGTGGTTGGGGCAAGCACCGGACCAAAGCACGGCAGACCCCAAGGTGTTTTCTTGGCAACCCTTGTCTTTTGCCTTGATCGGGTATGGCTTGTTTGGTGTGGGGTACATCGGTTACATGACCTTTGTGGTGGCTTTGTTGCGCGCGCAAGGGCAAAGCGAAGCTGCTTTGATGGTGTTTTATGCCTTGTTGGGCTGCGCTGTGTTGCTGTCATCGCGCTTGTGGTCGGGCTTGCTCAACCGTGCCAAGGCCGGTGGGGCATTGGCCGCGCTCAACGCGTTGCTGGGCGTGGCCACCATCGTGCCTGCCCTGACCGCGCATGCCGGTGCGGTGATGGTCTCTGGCCTGTTGTTTGGTGCGGTTTTTTTGTCAGTGGTGGCTTCCACCACGGCCTTGGTGCGGCACAACCTGCCTGCATCGCAATGGGCGGCTGGCATCAGCGCCTTCACCATTGTGTTTGCCATGGGGCAAATCATCGGTCCCTTGGTGGTGGGCTGGATTTCAGACGGCCCCGGCGGCTTGGCCCGCGGGTTGGTTTTTTCAGCCCTGGCCTTGCTGCTGGGCGCGGCATTGGCTTGGCAGCAAAAGCCCCTGTGATCAGGCCTGGGATTGCTGGGTTTGATAGGCCAGCAAGCTGGCCCACAGCAGCAGAAAAAACTCCCCAATCCCAGCGCCCAGCAAAGTGCTGTTGACCAAACCGGTCAGCACCTCAATGGCCACCACGCTGCGCAAGCACCAGCGCGCAGCCCAGGGCAGGGCAAGTGCATTGCGCCACAACAGGGCTAAAAATCCAATGAACAAAGCGGCACCCAGCAGCCCACTTTCTACCGCCCAGAGCAAAAATTGCTGATGCGGGTCGTTGGCATTGGCTATGGTGCCGCCTTGCGCCACATAGGCCTGGGGCCAGGCACCAACCCCGTGACCCAACAGCGGTCTCTCGGCCACGGCTTGCACCGATTTTTGCCATGCGTCAATGCGAAAACCCAAAGAGTTTTCTACTTTCAACGGGCCACTTTGCAAGGCCACCACATCCGACTTGGCTTTCAGCCAGCGTTGCTGCATACGCTCTGAGCCCAACACCACGCCCAGGGCCACCAGCAGGGGCAGCAACAACACGCTCCAACGGTGGCGGCGCGGCAAGACGCCCATCAAAACAAAGACCCAGGCCAACAACAAGGCGATTTGCCCCGTGCGACCCGTCACCACCAGCAGCACATTGGCGCTGGCCAATGCCATGACCGCCCAAACCCAAAAACGGCGATGCGCCAGCGGCCACTGATCTCGGAAGTACCACACCACCACCATCATCAAGGTGCTTGTGATGGGCTGCTCGATGGTGCTGCTAAAGACCACGGCGTTGTCTGGGGTCATGACTGAAATGGCCCAGGGCAGGGAAATGCCCAACACCATCAACCAAGAGCTGATCAACACAAAAATTTGCCCCAACACCAAGCATTGCAACACCGGCCAGGCTGGTGTGCCAGCGCGCATCAGGTAAAAAGCGGCGGGCAATACCAGCCACCTGGCGTGGCGCGACAAGGACAGCCATGCGTCGCCCTCAGGGGCTGCGCCCCAAGCCATCGACAAGCCCATCCACAACAAGGCAGTTGCACCCCACATCAGGCTGCTCGGCCAGGGCTGCATTGTTGCCGCGTTGTCGTCGGCAAGGGGGATTGCGCGTCGGCGCAGATCTGTCCAAATTTGCGCCACAACCAGCAACAGCAATAACAATTTGGCCAATGAAACCAAGGCCGTGCCCAAGCTCACCGACAGGGCCAAAAAGCACAGGCCCCAAAGCCGCAGATGGGCCAGGGTCGGCCTCATTCCAGGCGATCCCTTTTTGCCAGTTTGGGGAAAAAGCGCAACCACAACACGGCCACCAATATGGTGCCCAAACCGCCAACCCAGGTGGCCATGACAGGACCCAGCCATGCCGCCGCAGCACCCGACTCAAACTCGCCCAACTCGTTGCTCGCGCCAATGAAGATGGAGTTGACAGCCCCGACCCGTCCGCGCATTTCGTCGGGCGTTTCCAGTTGCATGAGCGTCATGCGGATCACCACGCTCACGGTGTCGGCCGCGCCACTGATGGCCAGCGCCAGCATGGACAACCAAAAATGGGTGGACAAGGCAAACAAGACCATGGCGCAACCAAAAACGGCCACCGCGATCAGCAAAATATGGCCCACACGGCGTTGCAAGGGGTGGGTGGTCAGCCACATGGAAGCAGCCAGTGCCCCCAAAGCGGGCGCAGCGCGCAACAAACCCAGGCCCCAGGGACCGACCATCAAAATGTCTTTGGCAAACATGGGCAACAAAGCGGTGGCCCCGCCCAACAAAACGGCAAACAGGTCCAGTGAAATGGCGCCCAGCAGCAACTTGTTGTGCAACACAAAATGCACCCCCGCCAACACGGTGCGCAAGGTGGCCGGTTCGCTGGCGACCACATGGCGCTGGTAGCCCAATCCCCACAGCAAAGCGCATGCCAGCAGCAGCAACGCCAGTGAGGTGGCGTACACCGCACTGGCGCCCAGCGCAAATATCAAACCGCCCAAGGCCGGCCCAGAGATGATGGCCACCTGCATGCCCGAGGAGTTAAAGGCGGTGGCCCGCGCCATCATGGCGTCGCTGACCAAGGCCGACATCAAGGCCTGAGAAGCAGGCATTTGAAAAGCCCGCACCGAACCCATCACCAAGGCCAGGGCCAAGATCAACTCTTTGCTGATGGTGTCTTGCGCGCTCGCTCCCAGCAAAGTGGCGGCCACAGCCGCTTGCACCACCGTGCACGCCAAGATGATGTGCAATCGGTTCAATCGGTCGGCCACATGGCCAGCCCACAGGGTGAGCAACAAGGCAGGCACAAATTGATAAAGCCCAACCAAGCCCAAGTCCCATGCGCTTTGGGTGGTTTCGTACATTTGCCAGCCCAAGGCCACCATCATCATTTGATTGGCGCAGGTGGTGGTGATTCGGTAGCCCCAGTAGCGCATGAAGCTGCGCTGGGCCCATATTTCTTTGAAAGCGTTGGTATCCACCCATTCAGCTTAACCTGTTTCTGTGTCCGATTGCGCCGCGCTTGTCACGCCGGTTGCCAATTGGGGCTTGCCGAACTGACAAACGGGCCACTGCTGGCCCCATCAAACGGGGCTGGCTGGATGGGTCCGCCGGCCCGACTCTGTGGGGTATGCTTTCACCCCGTGAAAATCACGCACGCATTGATCCTGCTGTATTTCGTTTTTCTGCTGGCCACCCTTTGGTGGGGGCCACGGTTCATCCAGGGTCCGTGGCTTTTTTTGCTGCGCGCGTTTTTCCCCAATTGGAAGTTTTTTCATGCGGTCGGCCATGAACCGCGTTTGTATGTGCGCTGGTGGCCTTCAAACGCCAGCGGCGAGGGGCCAGACCCTGACACCCCCATCAACCCTTGGCATTTGGTTTACCCCCGAGTGCAGCGTTCAGGGCTGGATTTGGTGCACAACCCCAGGGTCAATTTGGCGTTGTCCCGGCAAAATTTGGTGGACCACTTGGCCCACGACCTCAATCACCTGCCCGCTGGGGTGGATGCACGTGGCTTGGTCACGTACCGATTGGTGCAGGCCATGGTGCGCGAACATTGTTTGCAAAACTTGGGTGCCACTCGGGGTGCGGCCTTTGAGTTTCAGATTCGCTTGGAGCGAAGCGACACCTTGGGGGAGGTGGAGTCGCACACCTTGCTGCCCGCCGCCCGGGGGGTGGTTTGAATGGGGCAGGCCTTGGAATTGGCGCAAGCGGTGCGCATGCTCGAGTGGCTGCTGGCTTGGAGCTTGGGGGTGCAAACGCTTGAATTTTTGCGCATCCACCGATCTGGCGTGGTCGAGCGCATTTGGCATTGGCCTGATCAAAAAGACGACATACCCGATCGCCCGGCTTGGCTCAAGGCGACGCTGGGCCACTTGTACCAACCGGCCATGCACCAGGCGCATTTGTGGTTGCGCCTGTCGGTGATCCTGCACATGGCTTGGCAAGGTTCCAGTTTGGGGCATTTTGTGTTTTTATTTTCGAGCGCCGTGGTGGTGCTGATCCGCTGGCGTGGCGCATTCAATGGCGGCAGCGATTTCATGACCTTGGTGGTGCTCACCGGCGGCTTGCTCGCCCATGCCGTGGGCCTGTGGTCGCGCCCTGAGTTGGGCTGGCAAGCCGGACTTTGGTACATCAGCATCCATGCCATCAGCTCCTATTTCATGTCCGGTTGGGTCAAACTCAAGCATGCGCAGTGGCGAAGTGGGCGAGCGCTCACCATATTTCTAAATGGTGCCATCCATGGCCCGTTGCCGGCCGGCAGCTGGTTTCGAAAGCCCTGGCTGGCGCGCCTGAGTGCCTGGGGCTTTATCCTTTGGGAATGTGCCTTCCCGCTGGCCCTGGGCGGTCCGGCCCAGGCCCAGGCCATGTGCGCCGTGGCCGGGGTTTTTCACTTTTTGGTCTTTTGGTTTTTTGGCCTCAACCGGTTCTTTTGGGCCTGGGTCACCTGCTTCCCTGCGGTGATTTATTGCTCAAATTGGAGGTTGTATATTTAAGATTTAGGTGTTTACCCTTGATTTTGGCAATTCCCAAGCTGAAAACCCTGAGTTTTTAATCCATTCAAGCCTTGGCTAGAGCGGTCGATCAGTATTAAACTGCCCCTCCCAGAATCAAGGTTGCTTCCATGCAGTTCATGTGGGTATCCGGCCCGACCGGTACCGTCCGATCCGTATCCATCACCGCGCGCAAGGTCATCATGGCCACGGCAGGCTTGGCCGTGGCACTGATGATGGTGGGCTTTGTCATGTACTTTGTGGGTTTTCGCATCGCCGTGGAGTTCAGCCCCGACCTGGCGCGCAGCATGGGGGGGGTGACCACCGAGGCCGAGCAGCAACGCATGGAGGCCGTGTACCGCGAGCGGCTCGACCAGTTGCGTCAGAACCTGCACACCACTTCGCAAGAGATCAAACAGTTGGAGAGCCTGAAAAACCGATTCATGGAGCTGGCCACCCCGACCCAGTTGCGCGACCGCTTCTTCAACAACAGCAAAAAAGACGATGCCCGTGGCGGCCCTTTATTGCCAACCCCTTTGCGCAACTTGTTTTTCCGACAAACGCTGGACCAAGAGCTCAACGGGACCATGCAAGACTTGATGCGTTTGGATGCCTCGGTGCGGGAGCTGCGCCAGGACTGGACCCAACACTTGGAATGGCTGCACTCCCTGCCCACAGGTTTGCCCATCCAGGGTGAGTTCAGGGTCTCCAGCGGGTTTGGCATTCGCAATGATCCTTTCACGGGCTTGTTGGCCATGCACGAGGGCTTGGACTTCACGGCACCCACGGGCACTCCCGTGGTGGCGGTGGCCCCGGGCACGGTGACCCGATCTTCTTTTGAGGGCAGCTACGGTCAGGTGATTGAAGTCACCCACGCTGAAGGCTTCATGACGCGTTACGCCCATTTGAGCCGTCGCCGCGTGGTCGAAGGCCAAGTGGTCGAGCGCGGCACCCAGTTGGGTGATGTGGGCAGCACCGGCCGCTCGACCGGGCCCCATTTGCATTACGAGGTGTTTCGCAAGGATCGCCCCCTCAACCCATTGCAGGTATTGCCGCTCGGTTCGAGCTGAGCGTTTTATTTGCCACACAGAGTCAGCACCATGTTTGAAAAGCTCAAAGACAAGTCGATGATGTCCTCGCAAGAGCGCTTTGACACCATCATTGGCCGCACGACCCAAATTTATGGCCGTTTGGTGTTGCTCGACAGCGTGCGCATCGATGGCAAGGTCGAGGGCAATATCGAGACCACCAAGGAAAACAAGGTCACCGTGGCCATTGGTCCCACTGGCGAGGTCTCGGGCGACATCACGGCCCACCGCGTCATGGTGGCGGGCAAGGTCGAGGGCAATATTTATGCTTCTGAGCGCGTCGAATTCCACAAAGACTCTGTGGTCCACGGCGACATCTCCTATGGCTCGATTGCCGTCGAGCACGGCGCACGCCTGCTGGGCTTGGTGATCCAAACCCCCAGTGGCGGGGGCAGCAGCACGGCCGAGGCCGACAGCGTGATCCGCACCGCCCAAATCGGCAAGTCCTGAGGCCTCCCAGGGGCGGTTGGGCCGCCACTTGGTACGGCCTGCCCAGGCTTGGCTGCATTCACCTGATGTTTGAATAGGAACAAGGCATGAGCACACCCCAACACGATGAGCACTGGTACGACCGGATGTACAACAACCGGGCCATGGTGCCAGACTTCGCCAACTATTTTGAGCGCTGGGGTCGTGACTCTGTCAGCGCCCGCCAGCAAGCTTGTTCCACCAGCGTGCCCTATGGCACGCACAGCACAGAGAGCCTGGACATTTTCCCTGCCAACCGCCCCAATGCGCCGGTGTTGGTGTTCATCCATGGCGGGTA
The DNA here is from genome assembly GCA_009921465.1 of Betaproteobacteria bacterium. GTDB lineage: Bacteria > Pseudomonadota > Gammaproteobacteria > Burkholderiales > Burkholderiaceae_C > Limnohabitans. Next base: position 1,782 of record RFXS01000012.1, on the reverse strand, counting down.
CTGGCGCTTTTTGGACAAGTTTGACCATTCTTTTATTGCCCCACCCTTTCAAAAAGCGGGTTGCACCGTGGTGGTGCCCAATTACGCTTTGTGTCCGGCTGTGACCGTGCCCGAGATCACCATGCAAATGGTTCGCGCACTGGCCTGGGTGTGGCGTCACATTGCCGACTTTGGTGGCGATCCCCGCCGCATCACCGTGGCCGGTCATTCGGCGGGCGGGCATTTGGCGGCCATGTTGATGGCCTGCAATTGGCCGGTGTTTGGCCGTGACTTGCCCAGTGACTTGATGCACAACGCCTTGTCCATCTCTGGCTTGCATGAGCTGGAGTCGGTGCGTCGCTCACCCTTGTTGCAGTCGGGTCTGTGCCTGAGCGATGAAGACGTGCGCAAAGCCAGCCCGGCCTGGTTGCCCGCTCCGGCGCGGGGTGAACTGTCGTGCGTGGTCGGGGGCGATGAAAGCAGCGAATTTTTGCGCCAAAACCAATTGATGCAGCAAGCCTGGGGTGCACAGCGCGTGCCGCTGGCTTTGGCCATGCCGGGACGGCAACACTTTTCAATGCTTGACGCTTTGTGCGACCCCACGCACCAAGTGCACCAGATCGCTTGCCGTTTATTGGGGGTTCGTCCGGCCCATTGAGCCTGGTTCAGGGGCCCGGGCCCAAGGGCTCACATCAGCAGGTGTTCGCCCGCGTTGTCGCCACCCAAAATGACGTAGTTGACCTTGCGCACGTCCATCAGCTTTTTGCCGCCCGAGTATGAGATGGAGCTTTGCACGTCCTCTTGCATCTCGCGCAAGGTGTCGGCCAGTTTGCCTTTGATGGGTTCAAGGATGCGCTTGCCCTCAACGTGCTTGTATTCGCCCTTATTGAAGTCAGAGGCCGAGCCGTAATACTCTTTGAACAGCTTGCCGTCGACCTCTACCGTTTGCCCGGGCGACTCTTCGTGGCCGGCCAACATGGAGCCAATCATCACCATGGTGGCACCAAAACGCACGCTCTTGGCAATATCGCCGTGCTCGCGAATGCCGCCGTCGGCAATGATGGGTTTGGTGGCCACCCGAGCGCACCATTTGAGGGCCGACAACTGCCAGCCACCGGTACCAAAACCTGTTTTGCTTTTGGTGATGCACACCTTGCCTGGGCCAATGCCCACTTTGGTGGCGTCGGCGCCCCAGTTTTCCAAATCAATCACCGCCTCTGGCGTGCCCACATTGCCCGCAATGATGAAAGCGCTTGGCAGGTGTTGCTTCAAGTGCGCAATCATGTGCTGAACGCTGTCGGCATGTCCGTGGGCGATGTCGATGGTGATGAAGTCGGGCACCAAGCCCTCGGCCACCAACTGGGCCACAGTGTCGCGATCAGCTTGCTTCACCCCCAGTGAAATCGAAGCATACAAGCCACGCTTTTTGAAGTCGCGCACAAAGGCCACGTTGTCCAAATCAAAACGGTGCATGACATAGAAATAGCCGTGCTGGGCCAGCCACTCGCAAATGCTTTCATTGACCACGGTCTTCATGTTGGCCGGCACCACTGGCAGGCGAAAACTGTGTTGACCCAGGGTGATGCTGGTGTCGCATTCGGAACGGCTTTCCACGCGGCATTTGCGCGGCAGCAGCAAGATGTTGTCGTAGTCGAAAATTTCCATGGTCCAAGCTCCAGAACAAAACAAATGGTGAGCGCTTGGCTTGGCTCCGGTTGCTGGCTGGGCGTGTGGCGCAGGGTGCGCATCGACCAAAAAGAAACCGGGCACAAGAATCTTGGGCCCGGTGGCTGATTCTATACG
>RFXS01000110.1 GCA_009921465.1 Betaproteobacteria bacterium | reverse complement strand
GAAATGAAAATGTGGAACATCTCAGTCGCACCAATGCCATCGAGCAGTTCAATGCCTGTTTGCGTTCGCCACAAGTCCCGTGTGGCGTTAGGTAAGGCTTCACCAGCACTGACACACAGACGTAACTTGGGTAAAGGTGTGTGATGAACAAAAGGTGCCATTTGTCGATAAAAAGTGGGTGCCGAGTAGCAAACAGTGCAACCTGATTTCGCCATCAAGTCAACCATGCGCTCGGCATTCAAAGGGCTTTGAGGAAAAAACACCGAGGCACCGGCCACCATGGGAAACAACAACAAACCACCCAAACCGAAAGTGAAAGCCAAAGGTTTGCAAAACATGGCGTGGCCAAGCATGACAAGCAGACCAAATGTTCAGATGGGAATGGCAAGCCGCCTTGGGTTGTCCCGTGGTTCCCGAGGTGAAAGCCAATACCGCAATATCGTCTGCTTGCGTGAAAACAGGTGTGTTGCTGGCAGGATGGGTGGCACTGAGCGATTCAAATGACTGCGGATGCTCTGCACCGTTGAACAAAACAATCTGAGTAAGTGCTGTGTGTTGTGCTTGCGCAAGCAGCAATTCATCGAGCAAAGCGGCATCACACAATGCCAGCACCGGCTGAGACAGTGCCATGATGTCACCCAATTCTTTGGCGCGCAGCAATGGCATGGTTGCAACCGCAACCAGCCCTGCTTTGACCACCGCCAACCAGGCCAGCGCACAGCCGATGCTGTTGCCCCCACGGATCAGGACACGGTTACCAGGTTGAAGACCAAAGGTCTGCGTCAACACGTGTGCGCGCTGATTCACCAATGCCAGGGTCTCTCGGTAAGTCAAGGAAAGCATCGGAACCAGAGATTTGGGCATCCATGTTCACAAAGACCGGCCATTCAGTGGCAGGTGGCATGTGGTCATGGACAAACCGATCTGCTTGCATCGTCACACCATTGATTTGAGCAAAGATTTGCCAATGATGAGTTGCTGCACTTCGGAAGCGCCTTCGTAAATGCGCAATGCGCGAATGTCACGGTAAAGCGCTTCAAGCGGCTGGCCCACCAGCACGCCCATGCCGCCGTGCATTTGCAAAGCCATGTCGATTACCTTGAAGGCGTTTTCCGTGGCCACCCATTTGGCCATGGCCGCAGCGCGCGTGTATGTGACCGCTGCAACACCGTCGCTGCCATGGGTGTCTCTGAGCCAAGCGGCGCGGTAAGTCAGCAGCGAAGCGGATTCCAAAGCACTTGCCATGTCGCCAAGACGTGCTTGGGTCAACGGCAAGTCTGCCAAGCGAGCACCAAACATTTGACGTTGTCGGCTGTAAGCCACGGCTTCGTGCAATGCGCGTCTACCCATGCCAATCGCTGCCGCAGCCACAGAAGCACGAAAAATGTCCAATGTTCGCATCGCCAACTGAAAGCCTGAATGGAGTGCCCCCAAGCGCTGATCATGGGCAATGTGGCATTGATTAAATCGCAAGGTCGCCAAAGGGTGAGGTGACATCACTTGCAGATGCTCGCTGTCATCCAAACCTGTGCAAGGCGAATCCACGATGAAAGCGGTGATGCCACGAGAACCAGCGGACGCATCGGTTTTGGCAAACACGACATAAAAACCAGCCATGCCACCGTTGCTGATCCATGTCTTGACGCCATTCAACACATAGCCCTCAGAAGTGCTGACCGCGGTGGTTTGCATGCTCGCCACATCCGAGCCGGCTTGCGGTTCACTCAATGCAAATGCAGCGATGGACAGCCCTTGTGCCACCTGTGGCAGGTACTTGCTCTGTTGAGAAGCAGAGCCCGCCAATGTGATGGCACCACTGCCCAGCCCTTGCATGGCAAATGCAAAATCAGCCAAGGGCGAATGCCAAGCCAAGGTTTCCCGAACAATGACCAGCGAGCGCGAATCCAGTTGGTCCAGTGCACCACCCTGTGAGCGCGGGACACAGTAGCGCAGCCAGCCACCTTGCGCCAAGCGGTGAACCCATTCTCGACATGCAGCCCTGTCATCGCGCTCGTCGACTTGCTGGTTTTGAACCCACTTTGACAGCGAACTTGCCAGTTCGCGGTGATGCGTTTCAAAGAATGGCAAATCCCAAGGGCTGTTCATTCAATTTCCTTGGAAGACTGGATGCTGCTTGGCGGCGAATGCTTCATAAGCACGGTGAAAATCTTGTGTTTGCATGCAAATCGCTTGGGCTTGCGCTTCGGCCTCGATCGCTTGATCCAGCGACATGTTCCATTCTTGGTGCAACATGGTTTTGGTCATGCCGTGTGCAAACGTCGGACCTTCTGCCAATGAAGTGGCCCATTGCAATGCGGCTTGGGTCAATGCGCTGGGCTCATGGAGCTGGTTGAAAAATCCCCAAGCGAACCCTTCATCGGCGGTCATCGCTCGACCGCTGAACAGCAACTCACTGGCCCGGCCTTGTCCTATGACGCGAGGCAGCAAACTGCACGCACCCATGTCAGCCCCGGCCAAACCGACACGCGAAAACAAATACGACACTCGGGCTTGAGGCGTACCCAATCGCACATCACTGGCCAAGGCCAGCATCGCACCTGCACCTGCACAGACACCGTCAATCGCTGCAACGATGGGTTGAGGACATAAACGCATCGCCTTGACCAACTCGCCTGTCATCCGAGTAAAGGACAACAACTCGGGCATGGTCATGCGCGTGAGCGGTGCAATGATGTCGTGGACATCGCCACCAGAACAGAAATTACCACAAGCGCCTTGCATCACAATCACTCGAACATCATTGGCATGACGCAGAGAAATAAACAAATCTCTCAGCTCTGCATATGAAGCAAAGGTCAATGGGTTTTTACGCTCAGGCCGATTGAGGGTCACCACGCCAACACCCGAGGTGTCGCATTGCCAATCAAAATGGTTGGCGTGGTAATGGGCCAATGAACGGGTGTCAGAACGCATCGGGCTGTCATCAGGGATGAAATGTTTCAAGGTGTCTCCAGGGAAGCCAATTGCACCGCGTGTGCCATTTTTTTAAACAGTTGGCGACCTGCGGGTGTCAAGCGCACCAACCACGCACGACGGTCATCTGGCAGATTGACCCTCTCAACCAAACCTTCTTTGACCAATTGGTCAGTCACTGGCGTGATGTTGCCGCCGGTCACCATCATGCGGCGCGACAGTTGATTCATCTTCATGCCCTGGGGTTCGCGCTCCAGTTGGGCCATCAAGTCAAACCGTGGCAAGGTGGTGTTGAATTCATCCCTTAACCCTGTGCGCACCTGTTTTTCAATCAATTGGGTACAGGTCAGCATGCGCAGCCACAAGCGCAAGGCTTGGGGATGGGTGCTGTGTAAACGGGCTTCAAGGTCCATGGCGGGTCATTGGCTAGGTTGCAGGCGATAGAGCTGATCTCGGCCCGCTTCGTAGGGCTGGGGCCAAACGACGTGACGGCTTGTCAATTTGGCGGCTTCATGCAACGTCCAGTGGGGATTGGCCAAGTGCGGCCTGCCCACGGCACACAAATCCGCCCGACCGGCGGCGATGATGCTGTTGGCATGGTCAGCCTCAGTGATGGCGCCAACAGCCATGGTCGCGATATGCACTTCATTGCGAATGCGGTCGGCAAAGGGTGTTTGGTACATGCGGCCATAGACTGGTTTGGCAGCACGGGTGGTTTGTCCCGATGACACATCGATCAGATCGCAGCCCGCGTCTTTGAACAAAGCAGCGATCAGGACGGCATCGTCATCGGTGTTGCCCCCTGGCGCCCAGTCATGGGCAGAAATACGCACCGCCATGGGTTTGTGGGTTGGCCAGGCGGCACGCATGGCCCGAAACACTTGCAAGGGATACCTGCAACGGTTTTCCAAGGAACCACCATGCTTATCTTGGCGCAGATTGGTCAATGGACACATGAAGCCCGACAACAAATAGCCATGTGCGCAATGCAATTCCAGCCAATCAAACCCAGCGGCGTTAGCGCGCTGCGTTGACGCGACAAATGCATCCAACAGTGCTTGCATCTCGTTTTCAGTCATCGCCAACGGGACTTGGTTGTTTGGGCCATACGGCACTGCGCTGGCAGCCCACAATGGCCAATTGTTCTCAGGCAAAGGTTCATCAATCGATTGCCATCCCAGCTGGGTGGAGCCTTTGGCCCCACTGTGACCCAGTTGGATGCCGATGTGGGCTTGTTGCTGGTGCACAAACCGGGTGATCCGCTCGAAAGATTGCTGCTGTGTGTCATTCCACAAACCCGGGCAGCCGGGTGTGATGCGGCCCTCAGGTGTTGGGCTGGTCATTTCAACCATCACCAATCCAGCACCTCCCATGGCGCGGGCGCCAAGGTGAACCAAATGGAAGTCATCCACCACG
>RFXS01000109.1 GCA_009921465.1 Betaproteobacteria bacterium | reverse complement strand
CCCATGCCCGAGCCAGAGCTGGTCATGGAACCGGGCATCGAAGCCGAAGCACCTGCGGGCGCGGGATTTCGAACGCGACTCAACAGCGCCTTGACTTTTGATTCCTTGGTCGAGGGCTCGGCCAATCGCATGGCCCGTGCTGCGGCCATGCACGTGGCCACCATTCCAGGTCAGCTCTACAACCCCTTGTTCATTTATGGCGGCGTGGGTCTGGGCAAGACCCACTTGGTCCATGCGGTCGGCAACAAGTTGTTACAAGATCGGCCCGATGCCAAAGTTTTGTACATCCATGCCGAGCAATTTGTGTCGGATGTGGTCAAGGCTTATCAGCGCAAAACTTTTGATGAGTTCAAAGCGCGTTACCACTCCTTGGACTTGCTGCTGATTGACGATGTCCAGTTCTTTGCCAATAAAGAGCGCACACAAGAGGAGTTTTTCAACGCTTTTGAAGCGTTATTGGCCAAAAAATCTCACTTGGTCATGACCAGCGACACCTATCCCAAGGGTTTGACAGACATCCATGAGCGGCTGGTTTCTCGATTTGATTCTGGCTTGACAGTGGCCATCGAACCACCAGAGCTGGAAATGCGGGTGGCCATTTTGATCAGCAAAGCGCGCCATGAAGGGGTTGAAATGCCTGAAGAAGTGGCTTTCTTTGCAGCCAAAAATGTACGCTCCAATGTGCGCGAACTAGAAGGTGCCCTGCGCAAAATTTTGGCTTATTCCCGGTTTAACCAAAAAGACATCTCCATTCCTTTGGCCCGTGAAGCCTTGCGCGATTTGCTGTCCATACAAAATCGCCAAATTTCCGTAGAAAACATTCAGAAAACCGTGGCCGACTATTACAAGATCAAGGTTGCGGACATGTATTCCAAAAAACGTCCCACCTCGATTGCCCGGCCGCGCCAAATTGCCATGTACCTGGCCAAAGAGCTGACCCAAAAAAGTTTGCCAGAAATTGGTGAACTGTTTGGCGGTCGTGACCACACAACCGTGCTGCACGCTGTGCGAAAAATATCGACCGAGCGGCAACAACACAATGAACTCAACCAACAATTGCATGTGTTGGAACAAACGCTCAAAGGTTGATATCAAAATGACATTTATTGATATGATGCCATCCGCAAACCCTGTGGATGAATCGCGCACAACAGTACACTTGTCCACAGGGCAAACGCTTTTTCCAAAGTTATCCCCATTTGACTTGTCCCATCAAGTTGGCTTGCACACATGGTTTGCGAGCAAACAAGTGGTTGATGAAAAAGGAGAAAATGGGGTTCTCCACAATCCAAGCGTTGCTCTACTACTAGCTACTACTCTTAATTAATTCATCAAGAGGTTGACATGATCGTCTTCAAATCCACGCAAGACAAGGTTTTATCTGCACTGCAAGCGGTCGCTGGCATTGTGGAGCGGCGTCAGACATTGCCTATTTTGGGCAATGTATTGATCCGTAAAACGGGCAATCAATTGCAATTCACCACCAGTGATTTGGAAATTCAAATCAAAACAACGGTTGAATTGGACGGCGATGCGGGCGCGTTTGCCACCACCGTGGCTGCCCGAAAATTGATTGATATTTTGCGGTCCATGCCCTCTGAGCAAAACGTCGTCTTGGAGTCCAACCAAAACAAAATGTTGTTCAAGGGTGGCAAAAGCCGTTTTAGCTTGCAAACCATGCCGGCCGAAGACTTTCCGTTGGTGCAAGAGTCGGTTGAATTTGGGCCTGCATTCAGCTTGCCGCAAAAAACACTGAAAAACCTATTGCAACAAGTTTCATTTGCGATGGCGGTGCATGACATTCGCTACTACCTCAACGGCATTTTGTTTGTGGCCGATGGCAAGCAATTGAGTTTGGTCGCCACCGATGGGCATCGTTTGGCTTTTGCATCGTCCACTTTGGACAACGAAGTGCCGCGCCAAGAAGTCATATTGCCACGCAAAACCGTTTTGGAGTTGCAGCGTTTGCTCAGTGACAAAGAGGGCTCGTTGGAGTTGCAATTCGCCAACAACCAAGCACGGTTCAGGTTTGATCACATGGAATTTGTGACCAAATTGGTGGAAGGTAAATTTCCGGATTACAACCGGGTCATTCCCAAAGGCCATAAAAACCTGGTCGTGCTGGGTCGCCAACCGCTACTCGCCAGTTTGCAGCGCACGGCCATTTTGACCAGCGAAAAGTTCAAAGGCGTTCGCTTGACGCTGGAACCAGGTTGTTTGCGTGTGGTGTGCAATAACACCGAGCAAGAAGAGGCCACCGACGAGATTGAAATTGATTACGACGGCGACACTGTCGAAATTGGTTTCAACATCAGTTATTTGATCGATGCACTGACCAACATGGACCAAGAAATGGTCAAGATCGAGGTTTCAGACAGCAACAGTTCTGCCTTGCTCACCATCCCGGATGACGCCAACTTTAAATATGTTGTGATGCCCATGCGCATCTGAGTTGTTTGAATTTTTTTGTATTTATTTGAGCGGCCCCATTGGGGTCGAATGAGTCCATGACCGATCACGCAGAACCCAACCCCGCAACAGAACCCGTCGACCTGACCGCCAAGGATGCCTACGGCGAAGGGTCCATTCAAATTTTGGAAGGCCTGGAGGCCGTGCGCAAGCGCCCTGGCATGTATATCGGCGACACCTCGGACGGCACAGGCTTGCACCATCTGGTGTTTGAGGTGGTCGACAACTCCATCGACGAAGCTTTGGCTGGCCACTGTGACGACATCGTGGTCACCATCCACTCTGACAACTCGATCAGCGTGACCGACAACGGCCGGGGTATCCCTACGGGCGTGAAGATGGACGACAAGCACGAGCCCAAACGCAGTGCTTCAGAAATTGCGCTCACCGAGCTGCATGCGGGTGGCAAGTTCAACCAAAACAGCTACAAGGTGTCGGGTGGTCTGCACGGCGTGGGTGTATCTTGCGTGAATGCACTCTCCAAGTGGTTGCGCTTGGTGGTGCGCCGCGAAGGCAAGGTGCACACGATTGAGTTTGCCAAAGGTTTTGTGCAAAACCGTTTGCTGGAAACGGTCGATGGCGTGGAGGTGTCTCCCATGCGCATCACGGGAGAGACAGACAAACGTGGAGCTACCTGAACAACGGCGTGCGCATCCGCTTGTTGGACGAGCGCACCGGCAAAAACGACGATTACTCTGGTGCGGGTGGTGTGGCTGGTTTTGTGCAGTTCATCAATGCGGGCAAAAAGGTTTTGCACCCCAATGCGTTTTATGCCGAGGGTGAGCGTCCTGCAGAATCCTATGGCGGTATTCCCGGGACCCACATTGGCGTGGAAGTGGCCATGCAATGGAACGAGAGCTACAACGAGAGTGTGTTGTGCTTCACCAATAACATCCCACAGCGCGATGGCGGCACCCACCTCACGGGTTTGCGTGCGGCCATGACCCGTGTCATCAACAAATACATTGAAGAGCACGAGCTGGCGAAAAAGGCCAAGGTGGAAGTCACAGGCGACGACATGCGCGAAGGCTTGTGCTGCGTGATGTCGGTCAAGGTGCCCGAGCCCAAATTCAGCAGCCAGACCAAAGACAAGTTGGTCTCCAGTGAAGTGCGCGCCCCGGTGGAAGACATTGTGGGCAAGGTCTTGGGCGACTATTTGCAAGAGCGCCCCAACGACGCCAAGATGATTTGCGGCAAGATCATTGACGCTGCACGCGCCCGTGAAGCGGCACGCAAAGCCCGTGAAATGACGCGGCGCAAAGGGGTGTTGGACGGCATGGGCTTGCCCGGCAAACTGGCCGACTGCCAAGAAAAAGACCCGGCGCTGTGTGAAATTTACATCGTCGAGGGCGACTCTGCGGGCGGCTCGGCCAAGCAAGGGCGGGATCGGAAGTTCCAAGCCATCTTGCCTTTGCGCGGCAAAATTTTGAACGTGGAAAAAGCGCGTTACGAAAAGCTGCTCACCAGCAACGAAATCTTGACACTCATCACCGCGCTTGGCACGGGCATTGGCAAGGTCAGCGCCGAGTCGGGCAAGTCGGGGACTGACGACTTCAACATTGACAAGCTGCGCTACCACCGCATCATCATCATGACCGATGCCGACGTGGACGGCGCGCACATCCGCACCTTGTTGCTCACCTTCTTCTACCGCCAAATGCCCGAGCTGGTCGAGCGTGGCCACATCTACATTGCGCAGCCGCCTTTGTACAAAGTGAAAGTGGGCAAGGAAGAGCAATACCTCAAAGACGGCGCGGCGCTCGATGGGTTTTTGCTGCGCATTGCGCTCAAAGACGCCAGCATCCACACCGGCGGCGACGCCCCGCAAGAGCTCAAGGGCGACACCTTGTCGCAACTGGCGCACCAACACCAATTGGCCGAGGCCGTGATCGAGCGTTTGAGCAACTTCATGGACGTGGAAGCCTTGCGCGCCATTGCCG
>RFXS01000108.1 GCA_009921465.1 Betaproteobacteria bacterium | reverse complement strand
GGTCATACCGCCGCCTCACATCTTGTTGTGGCATAAGCTTTCCCATTCCATGAAAAAGGCCGTGATTTACCCCGTGGGCTTGTTGTCGGTGTTCAGCTTGTTGTTGGTGGGGTTTTCGCTCAAGGCGGTGCCGATCTTGTCGCAACTGTCACCGCCCAGCCAATGGCCCATGATGGGCCAAAAGCTCTACAGCGTGTCGGAGTTCATCACCGAGTCTGGCGTGTGGTTGGCCGTGGGCATGGTGGGATTGTTGCTGGCATTTTTTTTCAGCTTGCCGCGCTGGACGGGCCCCGTGCGCAAACGCTTTGACAACTGGTTGCCGCTGAACCTGTACCGCGATTTCGCCAGTTCGATGCTGATGATTTCGCTGGCCTCGCTCATGCGCTCGGGCATCTCTTTGCGCTCTTCGCTGGAGCGCACCTACAAAAACAGCTCGCCGTGGGGCAAGTGGCACATTCGCCAAATTCTCATCAACCTGTCCAAACCCAGCAGCGGGTCGTTTGGCAAGGCGTTTTCCACCGGATTGTTCGACCAAGAAATGGAAGACCGCATCCAAGATGCATCCGAGCGCAGCAACCCCATAGAGGCCTTTATCCACATTGGCGTGGGCTCTATCGACCGCATGACCATGCGCATCGAGAAACGCGCCAAGCAACTCAACAACATCTTATTGGTGGTCTGCGGCTTGATGCTGGGCACCATGATGGCCGCCTTTTTTTCCACCACCATGTCATTGCAGTCTGGCATTCGCAACCCCACCGTCCAAGGAGTCTCGAAATGAAATCCCAACCCTTCGCCCACCTTCATTTCCCACAACGCCAACAAGGCTTTAGCCTGCTGGAAATTGCCATTGCCCTGGCATTGGCGGCCTTGGTATCGATCAATTATCTGTACAACCAATCGCAAGACACCCAAACCGCCACCGCCAAGGTGCAGGCGGGCTATTACCTGACCGTGAACGATGCCGTGGGCAAGTACATGCAAACCTATTACGACGATTTGAAGGTAATGCCTTCGGCCTGCTCAGTGGTGCGCCTGACCTCTGGGGAAACCCCTACAGCCATGGCCACCAGCACCAATTGCAAATTGGCCTCGGTCAGCACCAGCAGCCCGGCCAACGCCATGCAGCCCAGCGTGGGCGAATTGCAAAAACTGGGCATGCTGGACAAAGGATTTCAAGACAGCTTTTTGTTCAGCACGGACAAGGTGGTCAACGCGCCCAATGCGTCATGCACCGTCAATTGCAGCACCACCGCCAACCTGGTGCCCGCCGTTTATGTCAACAGCATTCAACGTTGGTGCCAGGGCCAGTTGATCACCGATGACACCAACACCTGCAACGTGGCAGTGCAACTCAAGAGCCTGACCTTCAATGCACAGCCGTTTTCCACCGACAACGAAGGCTTTTTCAAGTTGACCCGCTACCAATTGCTGGGTGCGGCCATTGCCACAATGGGCGGCGATGGCCTGATGTCTTTGGACACCAATATGGACACAGACAACCTGGGCAAACTCTATGGCGTGGGCAAAAAAACCTCTACCGACAACCCCATTCAGTACGTCTCAGGCAGCACACGCAAAGGCATTGCCGGCATTTTGGCAGTGCAAAATGCAGCTGAATGGCGCTGTTCTGCCAACTGATGGGAGGACCACATGAAACACCTCTTCAGACTGTTTAAGCATTTATGGCCCCTGCTGTTTTGCCTGATGGGCTGGTCACAAGCACACGCCACAGCGTGTCCGCACACGGGAAGTGCCTACTTCAAAACCGAGGTCGGCACCAAGGCTGGTGTGGTTTACGAATACACCAAAAGAAATATCAGCTTTAAGCCTGGACAGGTCGTCGCGCAGGATGGGCGCTTCACATTCACCATCAATATTGATTATCACGAAGGAGGTGACTCCTGCATCTTTACCTTTCCACGCCCAGGCAGCACCTACGAGATTGGCGGCGGCTTGGTGTTGACGATTGGCAACGCCGAGGTGCAAAAGCATGATGGCACTTACACAGCCACATCGGCAACAGGTTCAGCCGTCGGCTATAAATGCGGGACGTTTTTCCCAGTCATCGGTGGCAATGATTACAAGTGGGGAAATATGTTCACTGCCTCAGGCGTGGGTTACGAAACATGGGGTTGCGCCAGTGACACCATGTATGTGCCCTTCACCATCAAAGGCACTTACGACGGCAGCAACGTCACGTCGCTCAAGCCCTTTTACAAGGCATCTGGTTATGCGGGCATCAATGGCTTGAACAAAGGCACATACATGACGTCCTCAACATCAGCCACAGGTCTGAGCCCTGACTTGGTGGGTTTGAGCTTTTACACCATGGCAGCGGGCCAACACTCTGCCAATCACAGCGGCTACTACGCCGACAACACCACCACATTGCCTGCAGCAACCATCACCGCCTGGGGTTGTCGCAATGTGACTTTCAGCAATCCAAGCGGTTCAACCGAATTCACCACATCCATTACGGGGCCCATGCCCTTTCAAATCAGTTCCAACGGCTTTTCCATCTCCGCTGGGCCCTGCAACTTTGCCCCGAATGATTACATCTATCTATACCCACGCGCTGGCTCAAGCGACAGCCCACTGAAGAAAGTCAAGAGCGAAGCTTTCATGGGAGAGGTCAGACCCTTTTACAAAGAAACCTATCGTTTTCCATGCACCAACTGCAACCCCATACTGGATGAAAAGATTGATTTTCTGGTTTACCGACTGTTGGTGTTGACGACCACACCAGGGTTGATGGATCCATGCACTGCAACCATTTCACAAGACCAAAATGGCGTGGTCTCTTATTCAAATGTGAGTGCCTGTAAATACCTAAAATTGGTAGCCAACCTGGCCACCACTCAAACTGACAGCATGTTGAGCACGGTTAAAACAACCGACCCCAGCAACAAAGTCACCCAGTATTCGTTTTCTAAAGCCCAAATGGGTGGCCTCACATTTGGAATTGCCCAAGGCGCATCAGCCACGCCTTACCAAACTGCGTCGGTGGACTTGGTGTGGAATACGTATAAGTTGAAAGCTCCTTTCATCAATGGATGCAATGGCAACACCACCTCTTATCCAATGCCGCCACCCAATTCGTTTACCGAAGGATTGGTCACCAACAATGTGTCTAAGCTGATCGGTTCGTTTTCCAGCCAAACCAATTTGACGGGTTGCACTTTACTCAGGGACGATGTGATCAGCAGCCCTCGACTGACTTTGGGCAGTGACAACACGGGTACCCCCAACATGCTCACCCTGTTGTCTTCTGCTGCGTCTGGCGTGCAAACGGTGGTGGACAAATACAAATTGCGCTGGAACAGCTGCCCCAAGACCAGCGCCTCATCAACGGCCTGCGTGACCGGCAAATCGGAAGAAAACCTGATTTTTCAGGTCACCCGCAGCCTCAGCGCTGTCAATGCTGCTGCGACAGACGCAAAAACGCGCAGCCAATGCAGTCCTGCTTTTTCAATCAATGCGGCGGACTCGTCCATCAGCATGAAAAATGCCGATGGGTGTGACACCGCCACATTCAACAACCAAGTGGACCTCATACAAACCGGTAATTTGCGCAATGTGGATCCCTATATCTTCCAGGCTCCTTTTGCCACCCACAACATCTCTGCCCGCATGACCTCCGGCGAAGCGGCCACTCCCACCGCTTTGACCAACAAGATATTCAATATCGCCCCGCTGCTTTCGTTGAAGTGTCAAGTGGTGATCAAGAGTTCAACGCGCAAATAACTGGCCATGATTTTCAGTGAACATGAGTTGTCCAGCTCAGCAACGGCCACTGAGCCGTTGGGGGTGCGGTTTTCGCAAGAGGACTTGCGTCAACTGCCCCTGCTGGGCGACTGCGTTCGCTTGCAGTTTCGCCACGCATGGCTTTCGTTGCTGAGCGATGCGCTGTCACGCCACCCGGTGGCACAGTCTGAGTTTCTGGTCATGCTCTCCAGCGTCGAAGCTTATGCCGACAGTCCGTTATATGTGTTGCGCGTGGAAGATTGGGAAGAGCCCGGCCTGACGATCACCCAGCCCTCAACCGTATTGCTGCGCTGCGCCATTTTGGGCAGCTTTACCCCGCCAGACAAGCCTCAAGCTGACTGGGGTTTTACCAGTCGCATCAGCTTGAACCAATTGCCGCACGGGTTTCATGTGCACGTGCCCAGCCCTGAGGTGCTGCATGCATTGATCAATGGCACGCTGACACGAGACGGGCAATTTGACTTTGGGCATTTGCGCTACAACGAACACATTGACACCGGCCCATCACCGATCACGGCGCGCATTGCCATCAGCGACATGGTCACCAAGCGCACCGCCATGCTGGGTAAGACACGCTTGGGCAAGTCCAACGTGGTCAAGCTGATTGCCCAGAGCATGCTGGACTACACCCAACACACCCAC
>RFXS01000107.1 GCA_009921465.1 Betaproteobacteria bacterium | reverse complement strand
CCATGAAAACCTCACCTTCATACCACCACAAGATAGGTGCCGTGTCCAGCCTCAGTGGCGTGCCCGCACCCACGTTGCGCATTTGGGAGTCCAGGTACGACTGTTTCAACCCCCACAAAACTGACGGCAATCATCGCCTCTACACCGACGACGATGTATTGAAGGCGACGCTGCTGAAAAGGCTCACCGAAAATGGCCACAGCATCAGCAGTGTGGCGCCCCTTTCATGCACGGCACTCAATGACTTGCTGCAACAGCAGCAGTCGGCCAATCAAAGAAAACAACCCACTGAGAACCCTGGGGGCACGGTGTCCATGGCCGTTGTGGGCCTGACACTGGCAAGCCGCATCGAGTCCAAAAAGTTCACCTTGGGTTTTCAACACCACGCCATCCAGGTGACCGACATTTACACCAATATCAGCCAGGCGCTGGAGAGCACAGGTCATCACAAGCCACAAATTTTGCTCATCCAATGCAATTCATTGCATGCAGGCGTTCAAGTCGATATCCACCGCTTGGCGGAAACGCTCGGTGCCATTCAGGTGATCGTGTTGTATGGCTTTGGTCAAGAGCCCGTCATCGAGGCCATGAAACGCTGCGGCATGATTGTTCGCAGAGACCCCATCAGCGATGCCGATTTGGCAGACTTGGTCAACGCAGTCCTTCTGATGGACCCATCACAGAGTGCCGTTGGCTCCAGCTCTGGAACCTTGATACCGCAGCGCAAATTCAACGACATGACCCTCATGCGGGTATCGGGCATTTCCACCAATGTGCTGTGCGAATGCCCGCGCCATGTGGCGGAAATCATCGCTCAGCTGGCCAGCTTTGAGCAATACAGCCACGATTGCTTGAACAAATCCAGTGAAGATGCGCACATCCACGCCTACCTCAGCTCTGTGTCTGGCTCTGCGCGTGCATTGTTTGAATCCGCTTTGGAAATGGTGGCCCAACACGAAGGCATCGACTTGGCGAGTCTTTCCAAATGACGGCGTCCGCCCCCAATGCAATGACATCGGTCTGGCCTGAACCCCAAGACACCCCTCTAGATGCCCTTTGCCACACCATGTCGCACAAAGGCTATGCGGTTCTCAACCCTTCAGCCGCCGCGCTGTGGGCGGGCTGCCAACCCAGTGAGCTCAACGCCCTCTTGCCCTATTGGGATCACATGCCTTTGGACTCACACCTCAAAGATGGCGGCAGCTATCGACGCAGACGGCACAGTTGCTTTGAATTCCACCATGACAACCTGACCCAAACACCGCACCGCGCGCATTGGCAATCGCTGGACTACAACGCCTTGCACGGTGGCATGCATCGCTTGTTTGAGCCCATCAGCCCAGAGATGGTGAAATTGCCTGTGTGGACCCAACTGTTGACGACATTTGCCCGGGCATGCAGCCAATGGCGCAATAAGCCGCAAGCCAAGTGGTGCATCGAAGCACATCCATTTCGCATCGACTGCAGCCAAGGCATTGGCCGCCCTACGCCTGAAGGTGCACACCGAGATGGAGTGGATTTTGTCGCGGTGTTTTTACTGCACCGACAAAACATCATCGGTGGAGAAACGCGGGTTTTTGATGCCCATGGACCGCAAGGCGCGCGCTTCACGCTCCAACAGCCTTGGTCTGTGCTGCTGCTCGACGATGCGCGTGTGATTCATGAAAGCACGCCCATCCAACCACTGGAGCACGCCGCTCACCGCGACACCCTGGTGCTGACCGCCCGCGAGAATGCGTTTCAAGGGTCCGAAGAAGACTTGGCCGCTCAACCCGCCCACATCTGAACCATGAAATCATCCTTCAAAGGCAACAAGCAGCATTTGCCCAGCAAGCTCTGCACCGTGTGCGCGCGCGAAATGACCTGGCGCAAATCCTGGGCTAAAAATTGGGCGCAGGTTTTGTACTGCTCTGAAGCATGTCGAAAAAAGAAGTCGCCAGGAAACTCCCCCGCCTGAGAGCGATACATGCCCGAAAAACAAGCTTTCACCGAAGGCCGGGTATCGAATTGGTCACCCTGCATCACAAAGGGCGTGGCCCGTTATGCGCTTATGCCATGGCACAAGACTGCCGCATCGACCTGAGCGAATCAAAACAACAGTTTGACCAGCCCCAGGCAAATGACCGGGAAGCACAACAGCAAGACCACGCGGATGGCGTCCCAGGCCAAAAAGGGCATCACCCCTTTGTAGGTTTCGGACATGGGCACTTCTTTGGCCATGCTGTTGACCACATACACGTTCAGGCCAATGGGCGGCGCGATCATGCCGATGCTCACCGTCATCAACACCAAGATGCCAAACCAAATGGCCTTGCCTTCGGCGTTGAGCCCCCACAACTCCAAGCCCATGATCGCCGGGAAGATGACGGGGATGGTCAGCAGCAGCATGGACAACTCGTCCATCACACAACCGAGCAACACATACAACACCAGCACCATGATGACGATGCTCAGGTCGGGGATGGGCAAGTGGGTGACCCATTCGGCAATGATTTTGGGCATCTCGGTCAACGCCAAGGTGGCGTTCATCATGTCCGCGCCCAAAAAGATCATGAACACCATGGCCGTGGTGTCGGCCGTGCTGAGCAATGCGCTTTTCAAGCCCTCGGCGTTGAGTTCTCGCTTAAAAACACCCGCCAGCAAGGTCATGGCCGCGCCCACGGCCGCGCCCTCGGTGGGCGAGAAAACGCCGCCGTAAATGCCGCCGAACACCACCGCAAAAACCAAAGCAATCGGCCACACGCCGCCCAGGGCCATCCACTTTTCGCGGCCGGTGGTTTTGCCGGTGGCGGGGGCCAGGTCGGGCTTGAAGTGAACGGTCAATGCCACCACCACGATGTAGCCGAGCATGGCCAAAATACCCGGCACCATGGCGGCAGCAAACAACTTGGCGATGTTTTGTTCGGTGAGGATGGCATACACCACCAGGGGCACTGAAGGGGGAATCAAGATGCCCAAGGTGCCACCCGTGGCCAAGGTGGCGGTGGCCAAGCGGCCGCTGTAGCCTTGGCTTTTCATGTGGGGGTAGGCCACCTGGGTGATGGTGGCCGAGGTGGCCACCGAAGAGCCGCACACCGCACCAAAGGCGCCAGCAGACAAGAGGGAAGCCATGGCCAAACCACCGCGCACATGGCCCACCAGGGCAGAGGCGGCTTTGAACAGATCGCGGCTCAAGCCCCCTTGCGAAGCAAACTGACCCATCAACAAAAATAATGGGATGACGCTGAGTTCATACACCGTCAAGCGCGCCACCGCATTGCCTTTGAGAAAATTCAGCGTGGCGGCGCTGTCGGTCATCAACCAATAACCAAACACACCGGGGATGAACATCGCCGCTGCGATGGGCATGCGCACGGCCATGAGCACGATCATGCCCAAAAACATCACCACGCCCACTTGGGTGGCCCAGGCACTCATGCGACTTCCTTGTTCAATGGGGTGGCCCAATGGTCAACCGTTTGCGCCAGCGCGATCAGTGCGCTCAAGCCCAACCCAGGAGCGAGCGAAGCATAGGCCCACCACATGGGCAGGCTGATGATCATGGTGGTCTCGCCCGCCTCACGCACCGAGACTGCACCCACCGAGGTGCGCCACGCCAAAAAACCATACATCACGGCCAAGGCCAAACAACCCACAGAGTCCATGAAACGCAAGCTTTGGGCAGAACTTTTTTGGGTGAAAAAGTCCACCAAGATATGACCGCGCTGGGCCTGACACCAAGGCAAACACATTGAAATGGCCAAGGCGATGCCCATTTGGGTCAGCTCCACGTCGCCCGAAATGGGTGACTGGAACAAGGCCCGCATGAGCACGCTGGCAAAGGTCATGAAGCCGGTGATCAAGGCCAAGCCCGCACCGAATACCCCAAACCAGCGACTCAAAGGGGTGAACCAATGGGCCATGTCAAACGCACCCAATCAACACCATGGGGGCTGGTGCAAGACTCACTTGGTGGCGCTGTGTTTTTTGATCAAGTCCTTGGCGTCTTGAAGCATTTGCTTGCCGGGCAAACCTTTTTTATCCATGTCGCTGACCCATTCGTCATACAAGGGGGCCGAGGCTTGGATCCATTTGTCGGTTTCAGCAGGCGTCACTTTGATGAAGGTATTGCCCCGGTCTGCGGCGGCTTTGCGGCCCACGGCGGTGGCCTCATCCCAGTAGCGGCCAATGGTGCGCGACAGCGTGATGCCACTGTTTTTGTCGATGATGCGCTTGAGGTCGGCGGGCAAACTGTCGTACTTGGCCTGGTTCATTGCAAAAATAAACCCGGCGGTGAACAAAGACGGGCGGCTGGCTTCCACCTCAGTGTGGTACTTGCTGACCTCTTGCAATTTGAACGAGGGGATGATTTCCCAAGCGGTCAAAAAGCCGTCGACAGTCCCCTTGGTCATGGCATCGGCCACAGCCGGGATGGGCATGCCCACGGGGGTGGCGCCCAAACGGGCGAGCAATTTGCTGGACTGGCGGCTGGCAGCCCGGATCTTCAAGCCCTTGAAGTCT
>RFXS01000106.1 GCA_009921465.1 Betaproteobacteria bacterium | reverse complement strand
AAACATTCCCACCGCCGCCGAGCCGCAGCCCACTCGCATGCGTTGCTCGGTCACGCCATTGATGACTGGCGCTCGACCGGCTTGTAAAACCACGGTTGTACCGTTATCGATCTGCACTTCGGCTGCCTGTTGGTTGCCTAGTACATGCATCAATTCCAAGGCCATGCGACCTTGTTTCTTAGTGCCACCCGTCAAGTGATGAACACCGCCCAAGCTGAGCATTTGCGAGCCGTACTCTGCGGTGGTGACATGGCCCACTTCTTCGCCTCGGTAAAGCACAGCGGCGCGCTCGTCCCCCAAGTACCTGTCGGAGTCAATCTTCACCTTGAGGCTGCAATAGCTGAAGATTCCCTCGGTGACCACCGTTACCATGTCCACGCCCTTGGACCTTGCCGCAACGATAAATGGGGCGGGCTTGTAATCGGGGTAGGTCGTGGAGGCGCCAATGCCAGTGATGAAAACGCCGCGCTCCGCGCTGTCGATGGCGGGCAAGCTTTGAGGGGAAGTCTCAAGGTCGGAGCGGGTTTGAAGGGGGTGGAGCTGGGTGCTTTGAGGCCGCTGGTTTAAAAAAACCACTGGGTCCAAGCGCACCAACAAGCCAGCGTGGTTGGCGTAGCGATCGCAGGCGCCCACTCGCCCTTCGGATATTTGACATAGCACGGGGCAGGCGTTGCACTCCACCTTGCCGTCGCGCACCGGACCATGGCGCGGTTCGATCCGCTGCAACCCCAAGGGCAATTCGTTAGTGAGGATGGTGCTGGGTGAATTCATGCGGGTCCATCTGCGAAAAGCGTGTTGAAAAATGCCTCGGCCGACGTATTATGCTTGCCGCTTGACAGAATCATTTTTCAATGCGAGCACTTAGGAGACGCCTATGGCCACCAGCACAACAGATGAAGCCTCAGGAAAGGTGGTCATTAAAAATATTGGTTTGCTACTCTCGGGTGACATCGATCAGCCGATTTTGCAAGCGGACACCATCGTCATCCTGGATGGGTTGATCACCGCCGTTGGCCGCTTCAAGGATCTCGACACAGAGAGCGCAAAAACCGTAATCGACGCCCGACAGACCTGCGTCGGCCCGGGCTTGATCGACAGCCATGTGCACCCGGTGTTTGGCGACTGGACGCCCAGGCAAAACCAAATCGGCTGGATCGATTCGACCATGAATGGCGGTGTGACAACTATGGTCTCGGCTGGCGAGGTGCATTTGCCGGGTCGCCCGAAAGACATCGTTGGCCTTAAAGCGCTGGCCATCACCGCACAACGCGCTTTCAGCAACTTCCGACCCGGCGGTGTGAAGGTTATTGCCGGCGCTCCCATCATTGAAAAAGGCATGACCGAGCACGACTTCCAAGAGTTGGCTGCCGCCGGCGTGACACTCCTGGGCGAGGTCGGTTTGGGTTCAGTCAAAGCAGGCTACGAGGCCAAAGAAATGGTGGCTTGGGCACGCAAGTACGGAATCCAAAGCACCATACACACTGGGGGTCCATCAGTTCCGGGCTCGAGTTTGATAGATAAAGACGTGGTGCTCGAAGCCGATGCTGCTGCCAAAGCCGCAATGGACCTTAAGTGCCCACACCGCGTGATCCTGGGGACCGACGGCCCGGCAGGCTCGGGCGTGCAACCGCTGGGTATGCTGCGCATGATCGCCTTGCTCTCGAGCTTGGCAAACATTCCCGCAGAGCTGGTGTTTTGCTTCGCCACCGGCAACACCGCACGCATTCGAAAATTGAATTGCGGACTGATCGAAGTGGGCCGTGCTGCTGACTTGGTGTTCTTGGATCGCGCCCAAGGAACCTCTGGTCGTACCCTGTTGGAAAGTGTGCAACTAGGGGACATTCCTGGCGTGGGCATGGTGATGATTGACGGCCTGGTGCGCTGCGGCCGCAGCCGCAACACGCCACCAGCTACCGAGGTGCCGGTCGTGGAGCATTGAGCGCCCGTAGCGCAACAAGCAGATCCGCGGTGCTTCACATTGCCGATGGTTCAGCCGCCATCACCCGTACCCGCTTCGCGCAGCGCAGTCCTCGTGGAAGCGTCGACTTGACGGAGTTGCTGCAGCCGATGGGCAGATAGTCCCCAGGGCGCCAAAAAAGGAAAAATTATTTTAAATGGCGAGCCTGTAAATTCGGTCACGTAGCCCCGACCCGCGAACTCCGAGGGGTTTGGAGCAAATCTTCAATCCTAGTTTTGGTTAGCGGAACCGGGCGTCAAACACTGCGAGTAACCCATTAGCCGTATAAAAAAG
Organism: Betaproteobacteria bacterium; assembly: GCA_009921465.1. Classification (GTDB taxonomy): domain Bacteria; phylum Pseudomonadota; class Gammaproteobacteria; order Burkholderiales; family Burkholderiaceae_C; genus Limnohabitans. The sequence continues at coordinate 2,309 of RFXS01000106.1, read as the reverse complement.
GCGGTTTTTTTATTTTCCAAGGCAAATAAACCCATTGACGTTTGGTTTTTTTGGTGGAACACTGCGGTCCAGTACCATTAAACCCATAGGAGTTTCGCATGGCCGTTAAACGACCCACTCTCGACCAGCTACAAGAAGTCGCTTGCAGCTTGGGGATTCACCTTTCTGAGGATCAGGCGCAGGTCTACCACAATTTGCTTCAAGGTAATTTCGACGCCTATGACGTTGTCGATGCCTTGCCAGATTATGTTCCCGAGGTTAAATACCCGCGAACACCCGGTACTTTCGTTGCGCCTGGAGAAAACAAATACGGGGCTTGGTATGTCAAGTCCACCATTAAGGGGGCATCGTCTGGCAAATTGGCGGGCAAAACGCTGGTCTTAAAAGACAATGTGTGCGTAGCGGGTGTGCCCATGATGAATGGCGCGTCAACTCTGGAAGGGTACATGCCCAATATCGACGCCACCGTGGTGACGCGTTTGTTGGATGCAGGAGCTACCGTAGTGGGCAAGTCGGTGTGTGAGTATTTCTGTTTCTCCGGCGGTTCGCACACCAGCGCTACTGGCCCCGTGCACAACCCCCACAAACATGGCTATTCTGCGGGTGGTTCATCCTCTGGCAGTGCGGCATTGCTAGCGGCCGGTGAAGTTGACCTGGCCATTGGTGGTGACCAAGGCGGCTCGATTCGAATGCCGGCATCCTTTTGCGGTGTGTACGGCATGAAAGCCACGCACGGTCTGGTGCCCTATACGGGCGTGATGCCTATTGAACTGACCATTGACCACACCGGCCCGATGACGCGCAACGTCACCGATAACGCACTCATGCTTGAAGTAATTGCCGGCCCAGATGGACTCGACCCCCGCCAATACGCCGAGCAAGGCGCTAAAGATTATTCACAAATCATGAAGCAAGGTGTCAAAGGCCTGCGCATTGGTGTGGTTAAAGAGGGCTTTGGCTGGCCCAACTCAATGGCGGCGTCGGACTCTAAAGTTAAAGCAGCTGCGGCCGGGTTGGCCAAAGCTGGTGCCATTGTGGAAGAAGTTTCCGTCCCCATGCATTTGGTTGGTCCCGCAATTTGGTTGCCCATTGCCGCCGAAGGTGCTACGCAGCAAATGATGAAAGACAATGGTCACGGCTTCAATTGGAGGGGCTTGTACGTCACCAGCATGATTGACTTCCACGCCGGTTGGAAATCCCGCGCCGATGAGTTGTCGGAAACTTTGAAGCTCACTATGGTGTTGGGGGAGTACTTCATCAAGCATTACCGCGGTCACTATTACGCCAAGGCCCAAAACCTGTCTCGCCAATTGCGTAAAGCCTATGACGATGCACTGGGCCAATACGATTTGCTGCTTATGCCCACTGTGCCATTGACGGCCACCCCTTTGCCCAAACCTGGCGCGGCCGTGGAGGAAGTGGTGCAGCGTGCGTTTGAGATGTTAGCCAACACGTGTCCGTTTGACGTCACTGGCCATCCAGCCATGTCGGTGCCATGCGGAATGGTGGAGGGTTTGCCCGTTGGCATGATGCTGATTGGTAAACATTGGGACGAGGGTGCCATATACCGTGGCGCTTATGCTTTCGAGCAACTGGGTGACTGGAAAAAAATGTGAGTAGATTCAGATGCCCACTTTGGCGGGCATTAACTTGTAAGCGTTAGTTTTTCAATTCAAAAAGGAACACATCATGGACCGCAGAAAATTTATTCAGACCACCGCGGGTGGCATCGCAATCGGCGCTTCTGGCATGGTTGGCACCCCAGCCTTTGCAGCTGATGACATCATGGTTGGCAGCATCCACGATTTGTCGGGTGGGTTGGACATTTATGGCAAGCCCATGGTTGACGCGTTAACTTTGGCGATTGAAGAGCAAAATGCCGCTGGCGGATTGCTGGGCAAAAAGGTGGCTTTGGTCAACTATGACTCACAGTCCGACATGCAGAAATACACCGAATACGCTCAAATGGCTGCTTTGAGAGACAAAGTCGCTGTGGTCCACGGTGGCATTACCTCTGCTTCGCGCGAAGTGATTCGGCCCGTGCTGACGAAGAATAAAACGCTTTACTTCTACAACACCCAGTACGAAGGTGGCGTTTGCGATCGCAATACTTTCTGTACTGGCGTGACTCCCGCACAAACCGTGCAAAAACTCATTCCTTACTCCATGAAAAAATGGGGTAAAAAGGTGTACATCGTTGCAGCTGACTACAACTACGGTCAAATCACTTCACAGTGGGTCAAAAAGTATGTCACCGAAGGCGGCGGCAGCGTTCAAGCCATTGAGTTCTTCCCCTTGGATGTGACCAA
>RFXS01000105.1 GCA_009921465.1 Betaproteobacteria bacterium | reverse complement strand
TGTTGGGCGGGCGGGTCGATGTGATGGTCGAGACCAGCACCTTTGCATTTGGCCAAATCCGTGGCGGCAAGGTGCGCGGACTGGCTTCGACCGCGTCAACTCGCTCTCCCCTGATGTCCGACCTGCCCACGGTGGCAGAAACGCTGCCAGGATTGGACTTCAGCTCTTGGCTGGGCCTGGCCGTGGCACCAGGCACACCCGCTGCGGTGGTGGACAAAATCAACCGCGAACTGCGCGTGATTTTGGACATGGACGATGTAAAAAAGCGCTTTGCCGAATTGGGTGGCACGCCCATTCCCTCTACACCCGCCCAAATGCGCGACCGCATCGAGCGCGAAATGGCGGTGTGGAAGCGCGTGGTGGACCTGAAAAAAATCGAACGCCAATAAACGCTTGAAACCAACGCAACACAAGACCATGGCCAAATCCAAAATACCCAACGCGCAACTGACCCACTTTGGCCTGTATTGCCAAGACTTGGAGGGCATGGTTGAGTTTTACCAAGCCACCCTGGGTTTGGTACAAACCGATGGCGGCGAGTATTTCGCTGGCGGTCACATTGTGTTTTTGAGCCGCAATGCCCAAGAGCATCACCAACTGGTACTGGCCTCTGGTCGACCCGAAGATTCGGGGTTTTCGCCCATCAACCAAATATCGTTCAAGGTGGACACGCTGGAAGACATGCGCACCTTTTATGCCCAACTGAACAAAGCCAAAGTGCAAATCCAGCGCACCATCAGCCATGGCAACGCTTGGAGCATTTATTTCTTTGATCCCGAAGGCAACCGGGTCGAGTTGTACACACCCTCACCTTGGTACGTGGCCCAGCCCTTTGCCGTGCCCATTGACCTGGGTGAACCCGTTGCCAAACTGATGGCCGACACCGAGGCCTTGGTGCGCGACAACCCCAGCAAACTGCCCATGCAAGCGTGGTCAGATCAATTGCAAAAGCGCTTGGAAACTTAAACGCGCCGTTTCAGTCCACTGTCGCGCCCGACTGCTTGACCACCGCCGACCAGCGGTCGATCTCTTGCTTGAAAAACGCCGAGGCCTCAGCGGGTGTGTTGGCCACGATGTCAAAGCCTTGGGCATTGAAGCGCTGCGTCAGATCGGCCGCACGCAAGCCCTTGGCCATGTCGGCATGCAGCTTGGCGATGATGTCTTTGGGCGTGCCCTTGGGGGCTGCAAAGGCTTGCCAGGAAGTGACATCGAAATCGGCCAAACCGCTTTCGATCATGGTGGGGACTTGGGGCAATTGGGGCATGCGGTTTTTGGAGGTGACGGCCAAGGCCTTCATCTTGCCCGCGCGGATGTAGGGCACCACCGTGCCAAAGTTTTGGAACGACGCCTCGATGTTGCCCGCCATGATGTCGGTTTGCGCCGCCGCTCCACCGCGGTAAGGGATGTGCACCCCAAACGACTGGGTTTGAATTTTGAACATCTCGGCAGACAAATGGTCGCTGGAACCAGACCCCGATGAGCCATATGACACCTTGCCCGGGTTTTTGCGGGCGTATTCAATGAACTCTTTGAGGTTATTGGCCGGAAACTGTGGGGGGGTGATCAACACATTGGGGGTGCTGACCGCCACGGTGATGGCGTCCAAGTCGCGCATCACGTCGTAGCGCGGATTTTTGTACAGGCCCATGTTGATGGCAAAAGTGCCGATCGATCCCACCATGATGGTGTAACCATCGGGGGGCGACTTGACCAGCGCCTCAGCGGCCACGCTGCCATTGGCACCAGGGCGGTTTTCGACCAAGGTCACGTAACCGGCCTCATTGAGCTTTTGCGCCACGGCCCGCGCCACGATGTCGCTGGTGCCGCCCGCCACAAAAGGCACCAAAATACGCACCGGTTTGTTGGGATAGGGCTGGGCCCAGGCTGTGAACACCCCAAAAAGTAGCGTCCAGGGGATGAAACGGCGCAGGGCATCAATCATGTTGGTCCTTAGAGGTTTGTTCAGCGTTTTGGCGGGCGGCTTCGCGTTTGGCTTTTTCTTTTTTTAAGTCGTGAAATTGGTGCATGGCAAACACAAACACCAGGGCGAAAACGCCCAATTCAATCCACATGCCCAAGATCTATCCCCCACATTGGTGCTTCATCCTCACACATGCACCGCCAAGTGGCAAGGGTTAAACCCCGGGTTCAAGGGCAAACCCCAAGTGCACCAAAAGCATTTATTTTCTTGCCCAGGGGCATTTTCTAGGCTAGCATTCGCAGTCATTTTTGTAGGAGTCTTCATGAGCTTTTATTTGCGCACCGCGGCCACCCTGGCCTTTGCCTTGGCCGCCAGCTTGGGCCACGCCGACACACTGGAAAAAGTCAAATCCAGCGGCAGCTTCACCATTGGCCACCGGGATGCATCCATCCCCTTCTCCTACTACGACGACAAGCAAAAGCCCATCGGTTACTCAGTGGACCTGTGTTTGCGCATCGTTGACGCAGTCCAAAAAAACCTGGGCCTGGCAAAGCTCGAAGTCAAGTACCAGTTGGTCACTTCAGCCAACCGCATCCCGTTGCTTGCCAACGGCACAGTGGACATTGAGTGCGGCTCCACCACCAACAACGCCGACCGCCAAAAACAAGTGTCATACGCGCCCACCACCTTTGTAACGGCCAACCGCATTGTTTACAAAAAGAACTCCGGCATCAAAAAGCTGGCCGACCTCAAGGGCAAGACCTTGGTTTCCACCGCTGGCACGACCAACATCAAACAAGTCACTGAGTTGAATGCCGCGCAAAACCTGGGCATCAACATCGTGTCGGCCAACGGCCACGCTGAGGCCTTTTTGATGGTCGAAACCGGCCGCGCCGCCGCCTTTGCCATGGACGACATTTTGTTGGCTGGTTTGGTGGCCAACGCCAAAACACCCGGCGACTATGAGATCTCCAGCGAGGCCTTGTCGGTTGAGCCCTACGGCATCATGATCCGCAAGGACGACCCCAAGTTCAAGCAAGTGGTTGACAGCGCCATTGGTGCCTTGCTGACCTCTGGCGCGATCAACGGCATCTACAACACCTGGTTTGAAAAACCCATTGCCCCCAAAGGCATCAACTTGAACATCCCGATCAGCCCCAGCCTGAAAAAAGTGATGGCCAAGCCGACCGATTCACCCGACCCCAAAGCCTACGAGTGATGGTTTGAACTCGGCCCAAAAAGGGAGCGCAAGTTCCCTTTTTTTGTGGGCCCACCACCCTGCCCTTGCCGCTTAACCCACACCACACAGCGAGATGAAATACAACTGGGATTGGCACATTTTTGCCGAGCTCGAGCCAGGTGCTTCGGGTACCTACTTGGCCTACCTGATCGGTGGTCTGGGCTGGACCGTGGTGACCGCCATCATGGCCTGGACGCTGGCACTGATGCTCGGTGTGTTGGTGGGCACCTTGCGCACCCTGGGCAAGCCCAAGATTGAAAAGGCCTGCCTGGCCTACACGGAGTTGTTTCGCAACATCCCCTTGCTGGTGCAAATGTTCTTGTGGTACTTCGTGTTCCCCGAGCTGCTGCCGCAGGCTTGGGGGGACGCCATCAAGCAAATGCCGCCGCCCTGGTCGTCGCTGGTGCCAGCGGTGCTTTGTTTGGGCTTGTTCATGTCGGTGCGGGTGGCCGAGCAAGTGCGCTCAGGCATCCAAGCCCTGCCCAAAGGCCAACGCATGGCCGGGCTGGCCGTGGGCTTGACCACTTGGCAAACCTACCGATATGTGCTGCTGCCGGTGGTGTTTCGCATCATCTTGCCGCCGCTGACATCAGAGTTTTTAAACACCATCAAAAATACTTCGTTGGCTTTGACCATCGGCTTGATGGAGCTGACGGGGCGCGCGCGCGCGATGCAAGAGTTCAGCTTTCATGTGTTTGAGGCGTTTGCCGCAGCCACCTTGATTTACCTGCTGGTCAACCTGTGCGTGGTGATGGCCATGCGCCGATTGGAAAACCACTTGCGCCTGCCCGGCTACATCGGGTCGGCAAGCAACGCACCGCAGGCCGGGCACTGAGCATGAACTACGACTTTGATGTCATTGCCCGTTCTTGGGAGTACCTGTTCAAAGAGGGCATGAGCTTTACCCTCACCCTCACCGCACTGGCCATGATCGGTGGTGTGGTGCTGGGCACAGCACTGGCGCTGATGCGCTTGTCGCCCATCAAGCTGCTGTCGGCCTTTGCCGGTGCTTATGTGAACCTCATGCGATCACTGCCGCTGGTGCTGGTGATTTTTTGGTTCTTCTTCTTGGTGCCTTGGCTGGGCGCCTGGATACTGGGCAGCAAAGAGCCCATCAAGGTGGGTGCTTTTGCCAGCGCCTTGATCACCTTCACCTTGTTTGAAGCGGCCTTCTTTTGCGAGATCATGCGCGCGGGCATTCAGTCCATCCCCAGCGGGCAAATTTCTGCGGCCTATGCGATTGGCCTGAACTACCGTCAAGCCATGTCGTTTGTGGTGTTGCCGCAGGCGTTTCGCAACATGCTGCCGGTGCTGATGACGCAGTCCATCATCTTGTTTCAAGACACCTCGCTGGTGTATGTGATTTCCAGCACCGACTTTTTGGGGGCGGCCAGCAAAGTGGCCAAC
>RFXS01000104.1 GCA_009921465.1 Betaproteobacteria bacterium | reverse complement strand
ACACATAAATGGCCGGCACATTGGCGCGCAACATGCCCATCATGCCGCCGGGCATGTTTTTGTCGCAACCGCCCACCACCAGCACACCGTCCATCCACTGGCCTTGCACGCAGGTTTCGATGCAGTCAGATATCACCTCGCGGCTGACCAGCGAGTACTTCATGCCCTCGGTGCCCATGGCCATGCCGTCCGAAATGGTGGGCGTGCCAAAAATTTGTGCGTTACCCCCGGCCTCTTCAATGCCAGCCACCGCCGCGTCGGCCAGCTTTTGCAAACCACTGTTGCAAGGTGTGATGGTGCTGTGGCCATTGGCCACGCCCACCATGGGCTTGGTGAAGTCGCTCTCTTGGTAGCCCATGGCGTAATACATGGAGCGGTTGGGTGCACGCGACTTGCCCTCGGTGATGTGGGCCGAGCGGCGGTTGATCTTGATCGGAAAAGTGGCCATGGTGTCTCGATAAAAAGGGGAAAGCGGCTAGTTTAGCCGCGCGCCAAGGTGTGCCCCTGGATAGATGCCAAGCAAGGATTTGGTGCGCAAACCGGGTCCTGCTCGATCAAAAGGGGAATGACGCCTGAATGGAAAATCAATCGTAAAAAACTGTCAAAGTCAGCGTGCTTCTCACGGGTCCTGGTGTTGGATTGCCTGCGGCGGTGTAATACATTCCTGCGTAGATGGGCATCGAAGCAGTGTATGAGGTGGCAGTGATGCTTGGAAACGTCATGGTGTTGGAGTATTGCGATCCGTTCAGCACAAATGGCGAGACGCAATATCTGTAGGCGGCGTTATGGTCGATGGTGGGCGAAGTGAATAAATTGACGGATGCATTGGAAGGGTTGTCGGCGGTATTGGTGGGGTTGCATCCTGTGTTGCCAGCATCGGCCGCATCGGTGATGGTGACTTTTGGGGTAACAGGCGTACCCGTGTAAACATTGTTGCAGTTGAGTGTGACCAGGGTTGACTTCAACACCCCTCCCAAAATGCCATTGCTCCTGATTGCATCGGGCTTTTGGGTTCCCAAATTAAGGGGCGGGGCAGTCACAGAACACGAGCCTTGAATCTGTCTCAGTGTCAAATCCCCTGGTGAAGGTGTTTTGGCCTGTGCAGGTGCAGTGGTGTCTACTTGCGCTGTATAGCAGCACCCAGGTACATTGTTGTAAAGCGCTGATCCATCAAATGCAAGCGAACCAGTAGTGCCAATTTTGTAGGAAATTGATAGCGGAATATAAAACTTGGAATTTGAACATGACGTTTTCCATACCGCTGAGGCTGTCCCCAGTAAATACCAAAATACCTCTGCCTTTGTATTGATGTAGTTGGCTGTGCTATCAATCCATGCGTTGTTAAAGGGACTGTTGCCCGTACTAGGGTAACTATATGATTCCGAATTGCAATCGGATGGGGCGGTGTAGTATGCGCTTGTGGACGTTCCATAGGTGATTTTGTAATATTGTTTGGGCGTGGCATATGAATACATTGCGCCAGGTGCTCCGTAGGTGAGACTGCAAAAGTCCCGGAACACCGAAGTTTTACTTTGCATACCCTCAAAGGCATAAATTGTTATTTCTAGCCAAAGATTTGGGATGGTGCCGATATTTTGAGTGACGTTCAGGTTCGTAACAGCTGCGCCATTTTTGCCATTCGTGAATTTATAGGTTGTATCGCAAGCTATTCTTGCAAATGTTTGGTTAAAACAAAATAAGCAAAATAAAAATATCAATAACCTGGTTGTTTTTTTAATCATGGCGAATATTTTTTATTAACTAACAGGTTCATTAAATCGCTATTTGAGTTGATTTGCATGTCGATGAAGTCATCAGCGCACAGAAAGGGCATCGAACCAAAACCGCGTCGATCGATGCGACTGGGCTGTGGGAGATGCTTTCGCTTTTGACTCGGGATAGGTTAGCAAAGGGCTTGGCAAAAGTCCAGTTTTGCTCAATCTAGCTATGTCGTAAATCGATGTCTATATGCCGAACGTTTACGGTGGGCCCTGTGGTTCATATCCAATTAGGCGTTAAAGGTAATCCAGCTTGACCATCAAACTGCCTTGCACCGCGCCCACGGCGTTGGCGTTGGTGTTGGTGATTGCAGCCCAAATGCTTTTGGTTTGGCTGGCAACCGTGCTGCCATTGGCAATGGCCGTGTAACTCAGGTTGTTGCTGGCAGTGTTGTTCAGGCAAATGGCGGTGTTCAAAGCCGCATCGGAAAATAACGCGATCTCAGCCGCCGCTGCGTAAGCCGCTTCGGCCTTGTTTTGCAAAGTGCACGATGTGGTGCGCCCGCCAGCGTCCGAAAAAGTGATGCGCGGTGTTTTGGACGAGCCCGTGTTGTTGGTGCAGTCTATGAGTTGAATCGCAACCTCTGCTTTTGACGCGCTCAGCGTTGTGCCTGCGGTGGCCACTGGTTTGACCGAGCGCAATGACACATAGGAAGGGACCTTGAGCGCACAAGTGGGCGTGCTGGGCAAGCTGGTTGCGCAGTTGGTGCCAGAGGCTGTCAAGGTGTTCCCGTCATTTGTGGTGGTGCCATTTTGAGTCGATTTCAGACTCGGGCAATACTTCACACTGGTGGCGGTCCCGCTTCTGAGAGTCCACTTGTAAGTCAATTCGTAGTACACGGATGGCGTGTCAAAACATTTTTTGAAAGCGACACCATAGTTGTTCACGCTCACAGCCTTGGTGTTGTTGGTGCCGTAAATATTGATGTTGCATGTTGTTGGGCTGCCCGTTGTGTTGTTGCACCAACAATGCGTGTCTGTGGTGAGAAATCCGTTTGGGTAAGTGGTGACAACCACATCGGTGAGGTTGTAATTGTTATTGGTCGTTCCATCCAAATTGATGATGGATTTGCTATTGGTGTTGTCAACCGTACAAATATCTGTTAGATCATGTTGCGGAAAATCCACCCGAAACGTGCTGGTAAAAACGTTGTTGGAATAGCTCGAACTCTTTGCAGTGATCAAAGACATCGTGCACGTGGCCTGGGCCATCTGCACAAAGGCAAACAACGCCAATATCAGGGGGTATTTAAGGTATTTCATGTTTGTAGTTTGGTTTACTTCACAGACACAAGGCCACCCACCGCACCCACCTCGCAGCGCAGTTTCAAATGGGTAAAGCCCGAGGCATTGGTGCTTTGGCCCTCGCCCAGGGCGTAGTCGGTGAGGCAGGTTTCGTCGGGTTTGTCGCCCCACTGCACTTTCAAGCGGCCGGTGGAATTTTGCACCCGCACCAAGGCGCGGCTGCCTTGGCCCACGGTGCCCACCTCGTTGCCTGCGGCATCGGTCACGCTGCCACCAATGGGGATGCGCGCACCGTTGCTGGCTTGCAGCACCACCAGCAAGGGCCGGCCAGTGGTGGCGTTGAACTTGAGCCGCACGATAGAGCCCTCCACGGGGGCGATTTTTTGGGTGGGGTTGTCCACTTCCACCTCGGTGGATGCACCCTCCAAGCTGATTTGCACGTCGTTGAGGTAATAGGCCGACAGGCTGGGCACCACGCCAAAGCCGCTGCGGTTGATGCGCGCCTGGCTGCCGCTGACGCCTGCGCCTTCGCCTTTGGGCAGCTCCACAATGGCAAAGGTGGTGCCCAAGCTGGGCGACATGATCACGCCGTCGCCGTGCAACACCATGCCACCTGCTGCACTGATGCCGCCTTGCTGGCTGCTGCCGTCATCCGCGCCCGACAGGCTCAACCCCAGCGTGCCCCAAGGGTGTTGGTAATTGAGCGATGCGCTGGAGTTGCCCAACTCGCCGGTTTGCGAGTGGGTCAGGTTGTAGCTCAGGGCGTTGTTTTGCATGCCACTGCCGTAGGCCGACACCGACTGCGTGGGCTTGGCCGTGCCGGTTTGGCTTTGGCTGACTCGCAAGCCCCCGGCGCTGTCAAACAAGTTCAAGGGGACAGAGGCGATAAAGCCCACCGTGTCCACCGATGGCGTGCCATTGGCATAGGTGGTTTGGCTGAGGTACACGGACAAGCCCACGCGGCTGAAGTTGGTGCTGTAGCTCAGCCGGTATTGGTGGGTTTGCTGGTTGTCGGTCCAGGCGTTTTGCTCCACCACGCCCAGGCTCAGGCCACCCCACGACTTCAGGCTCAGGCCCAGGTTGAGGTAAATGCTGTTTTTGATGGACAAGGGGTTGTAGGGGTTCAGGCTGGTGTTGGTCAACGCCGCCAGGGGTGAGACGTAGCCCATGGATTGCTCGCTCACGCCGACATATGCTTGTAACGGCCCCAACGCCGGAGCGCTGTAGTTGATGCTGTGGTTATAGCCCGCGGCGTAAACACTGCCCACCGCTTGCGCTTGCCCTTGGGAGTGCAAGCGGTTCAATGACAAGCTGCCCCAGGGGTTGTTGAAGGCCATTTGCACGCCGGCACCTTGGTAGTTGTTGGTCGACAACAACTCCAGCCCTGGGGTGACAACACCGTTCAGACCGTAACGCATATAGGCTTGCATGACCAGCGTGTCGCTCACCCCAGCGGCATTGCGAAAGTTGCCCGCCGACAGGCTGTAGCGTGCTGACCCAGGGTTGAGCTTGCCCGCGCTCATGCTGTAGGGCACCAAGAAAGTCTCGATGCTGCCGTCGGCCTCGGTCAGGGTGACCGTCAAGTTGCCCACGCCCGAGGGCGGGTTGATCTCGGTCAACTCAAAGGGGCCGGGCGGCACGGTTTGCTCCAAAAACA
>RFXS01000103.1 GCA_009921465.1 Betaproteobacteria bacterium | reverse complement strand
ATGCGCCCACCGGTGGATGCGCAGGCCACGTGGGTGGCAATCGGCAAAGGCTCGGCGCCGTTGCCCCCGCCCACCAAAGACGGCACGCACAGGGTTTCGCCCTCGGCCAGGTTGATGAAGGCCTTGCCGCCTTTGTTGCGAGAGATGAGGTTGTCGATGCAGCACACAAAACCATAGCCCCCCGAGTTGCTGAGCAACAAGGTGAGTGTGGGCGGTCCGGCAAAGTAATGAACCAGATGGGTGCCCGACTCGACATCGACCAAGGTGGTGACGGGTTGCCCGTCGCCACGCGCCCCGGGCAATGACGCCACAGGAACGGAATACACACGGCCATTCGAGCCAAAGGCGATGAGTTGATCGACGGTGCGGCACTCGAAGGTGTCGTACAGCTCGTCGCCGGCTTTGAAGGCAAAGCTGCTGGGGTCGTGGCCGTGCCCGGTGCGCGCGCGCACCCAGCCTTTGTCGGAGACCACCACGGTGACCGGTTCGTCAATCACCTTCACTTCGGCCACGGCTTTTTTCTCTTCTTGAATCAGGGTGCGGCGCTCGTCGGCAAAGGTTTTGGCGTCGGCCTCGATTTCTTTGATCATCAAGCGACGCAACGAAGTGGCGCTGCCCAAAATGTCTTCCAAACGCCCCTGCTCTTCGCGCAACTCTTTGAGCTCTTGCTCGATCTTGATGGCTTCGAGCCGCGCCAATTGGCGCAAGCGGATGTCCAAAATATCGTCGGCTTGGCGTTCAGACAGCTTGAAGCGCGCAATCAGTGCGGGCTTGGGTTCGTCGCTGTGGCGGATGATGCGAATCACCTCGTCGATGTTGAGCAACACCAACTGACGGCCTTCCAAAATATGGATGCGCGCCAGCACCTTGTCCAAGAAACATTTGACGCAATGTTTTGGGCACCGGGCGGCCATCCAAACCGACCATGGTCAGGTTGATGGAAGACGAGCTTTCCAAACTGGTGTGCGCCAGCAAGGTGGTGATCAGTTCTTGTTGCTCGATGGTGCGTGTTTTGGGCTCGAACACCAAGCGCACCGGCGCGTCTTTGCTGGACTCGTCTCGCACCCCATCGAGCACCGCGAGGATGGTGGCCTTGAGCTGGGTTTGTTCAGGCGTGAGTGCTTTCTTGCCCGTCTTCACCTTGGGGTTGGTGAGTTCTTCAATTTCTTCCAGCACCTTTTGGCTGCTCACACCGGGAGGCAGTTCGTTCACCACCAACTGCCACTGGCCGCGTGCCAGGTCTTCGATGACCCAACGGGCACGCACTTTCAGCGACCCACGGCCACTGGCGTAGGCGTCGGCAATGTCGGAGGTGCTGCTGATGATTTGACCGCCGCCTGGGTAGTCGGGGCCAGGGATGATTGAGAACAACTCTTCGTTGCTGAGCTTGGGGTTTTTGATGAGGGCCACGCAAGCGTCGGCCACTTCGCGCAGGTTGTGACTGGGGATTTCGGTGGCCATGCCCACCGCAATGCCGCTCGCGCCATTGAGCAAGGCAAACGGCAAACGCGCAGGCAACTGCTTGGGCTCTTCGGTGGAGCCGTCGTAATTGGGCTGGAAGTCCACCGTGCCTTCATCAATTTCATCCAACAACAAACTGGTGATGCGCGCCAAACGCGCCTCGGTGTAGCGCATGGCGGCTGCGCCATCGCCGTCGCGTGAACCAAAATTGCCTTGGCCATCAATCAGCGGGTAGCGCTGCGAAAAATCTTGCGCCATGCGCACCAAGGCGTCGTAGGCGGCGCTGTCGCCATGCGGGTGGTAACGACCCAGCACATCGCCCACCACGCGGGCGCTTTTCACAGGCCGTGCGCCCACCGCGCCATTGGGGCCGCCAAAGCCCAAACCCATGCGCGACATGGAATACAAAATGCGCCGCTGCACCGGCTTTTGGCCGTCGCACACATCGGGCAAAGCGCGGCCCTTGACCACGCTCAAGGCATATTCCAGATAGGCACGTTGGGCGTAATGCCCCAAGGCGATGCCGTCATCGGATTCGGCATCAGACAGGCCAGTTGTCGTTATTTCGGTCATTGTTTTTCAAAATCCATCATTCATTGAGCTTTGATTTCAAGCAGGCACTTGCACCCTGGGTGCCCAAAGATTGGCTGCAGCTCTTTTGGCAAAACCTTTTTCATCAAAAGTGGCCAACACATCGCAATGGCGACTGCTGGCATGGTGCAATGCGTCTGCAAAATCAAATCCTTGGCTCAGGGCATCACATGCACTTTGCAAGGCTTGGCGGTCTTGCAACTGCACTTGAGGCATGGCCAGCAAATGCGAAAAAACAGAAGCCACCGTGTTGGGTTTGAGTTTGTAAAAACCTCGCAACACCCATTCCAACTCCAGGGCCACCGTGGTGGCCACAAACAGCGGCTTGCCACTTTCCAACAAAGCGCGGGCCTGTTCACACTGGCGGGTGGTGACCGCATCAGACTGCTGTGCTTGCACGTAATAACGCGCCAACACATTGGTGTCGAGTGCAGTCAGCCTGGGGGTGCGTTGCTTCATGGTTTGAGTAACTGGGCAGCATCCCAATCAGGGGCCACATGCGGACCGCTGACTTTGACCATGCCAAAACCTTGTTTGGCCGATTGACGGGCCGATGGCGCTGGACGCAGCAAGATGCAGGTGGCGTCAGCACTCAAATCAAACTCGACCGCTTGCCCCGTGGACAAACCCAACTGCTGGCGAAGGGCTTGTGGAATGGTGACTTGACCTTTGCTGGTCAGGGTTGAAATCATGACATGACTCCTCTGAATGGGGTGGGCGCATCAAAGATGCGATGGCATTGTATTACCGGGTAGGAATTGAGACGAACTCATGATTTAAACATCAATTTCGATGGCGTCACCGTGCAACTCCATCAGTTCACGCCGCGCTGCGGCCTCGCCCTTGCCCATCAATTGGGTGATCAGGCCCTCGGTTTGGGCAAAGTCCAGCACGCCCAACTGCACCGGCAACAAGCGCCGTGTGTCGGGGTTCAAGGTGGTGTCCCAGAGTTGCTCGGCGTTCATCTCGCCCAAGCCTTTGAAGCGGCTGATGCTGCACTTGTCTTTGGGCACCCCGTCCTTGGCGCTTTTGTCCAAGATGGCCGTGAGCTCGCCCTCGTCCAGCGCATACATCTTGGCGGCAGGTTTTTTTCCACGCGCCGGCACATCCACCCGAAACAACGGAGGCCGCGCCACGTACACATGGCCTGCCTCGATCAGCTTGGGGAAATGGCGGAAAAAAAGCGTCAGCAACAGCACCTGGATGTGCGAGCCGTCCACGTCAGCGTCACTCAAGATGCAGACCTTGCCGTAGCGCAGACCGCTCATGTCGGGTGTGTCATTGGGGCCATGGGGGTCCACACCAATGGCCACGGCCATGTCGTGCACCTCGTTATTGGCAAACAAGCGGTCCCGCTCCACTTCCCAAGTATTGAGCACCTTGCCGCGCAGGGGCAGCACAGCTTGGCTTTCTTTGTCGCGCCCCATCTTGGCGCTGCCGCCCGCACTGTCGCCCTCGACCAAAAACAGTTCGTTGTGCGCCAAGTCTCGGCTTTCGCAATCGGTCAGCTTGCCCGGCAAGACAGCCACGCCAGAGCCTTTGCGTTTTTCCACTTTTTGACCGGCTTTTTGGCGCAACTGCGCCGCACGGATGACCAATTCGGCCAGCTTCTTGCCGTAATCCACATGCGCGTTCAGCCACAAGTCCAGCGCCGGTTTGACAAAGCTCGACACCAGCCGCACCGCGTCTCGGGAATTCAAACGCTCCTTGATTTGCCCCTGAAACTGGGGGTCCAGCACCTTGGCGCTCAGCACAAAACTGGCGCGGGCAAACACGTCTTCGGGCAGCAATTTCACGCCCTTGGGCAGCAAAGCGTGCAGGTCGATGAAGCTTTTGACGGCGTTGAACAAGCCATCTCGCAGGCCGCTTTCGTGCGTGCCGCCCGCACTGGTGGGAATCAGGTTCACATAGCTTTCGCGCACCGGCGAGCCGTCTTCGGTGAAGGCCAAGCACCACTGGGCACCCTCGCCTTCGGCAAAACTGTCGTGGCCTTCGTCGGCAAAGCCCTCACCCTCGAACAAGGGAATGAACGGGTCGTGGCTGAGGGTTTGCATCAGATAGTCGCGCAAACCGCCTTTGTAAAGCCAGGTCTGGCTGTCTTTGGTTTTTTCCTGCACCAAGGTGACGCTCACCCCTGGCATCAGCACCGCCTTGCTGCGCAGCAAATGCGTGAGTTCGCCCAGCGGCAGATGGGCCGATTCAAAGTACTTGGCGTCGGGCCAGACCCGCACCACCGTGCCTTGTTTGCGGTCGCCCGAATCGGCCTTGCGCAGCTTGAGTTTTTCGGACACGTCGCCGCCTTGGAAGACCAAGTAAGCCACTTGGCCGTCACGGTAGGAGGTGACTTCCATGCGCTTGGCCAGGGCGTTGGTGACGCTCACGCCCACGCCGTGCAACCCGCCCGAGAAGCTGTAAGCGCCGCCCGTGCCCTTGTCGAACTTGCCACCTGCATGCAAACGGGTGAACACCAACTCAATGACCGGGGCTTTTTCCTCAGGGTGCATGCCAAAGGGAATGCCGCGCCCATCGTCCTCAATGCCGATCGAGCCGTCGGCAAACAGGTTGACGCTGATTTTTTTGCCAAAACCAGCCAGCGCCTCGTCGGCGGCGTTGTCGATCACCTCTTGGA
>RFXS01000102.1 GCA_009921465.1 Betaproteobacteria bacterium | reverse complement strand
CAGTTGGGGGAAATCGCCCGAATCAAAAGTCTCACCCGTGGGCGTCAAGCAGGGCATGGCGCTGGCCGGTACCAAATTGCGTTGGCGCAATGCCACCGGATCCATGTCCAAGCGCCGAGCAGCCAAGTCAACCAAGGACTCCATCAACAACGCGGCTTCTGGCCGACCCGCACCACGGTAAATGCCCACTGGCGCGGTGTGCGCGCGGCGAGCCTGGCCAACGATATTGACTTGTGGCACACCGTATGGCCCCGGCAAAATGCGTGCTGCATTGCGCAAGGGCACCACCGCAGAAAAAGGCAGCCATGCCCCCAATGAATAATTCAACTGTGCCTGCAAAGACACGAAATGCCCTTGCGCGTCCACCGACAGCTGGCCCTGCAAACGCGCACCACGACCGTGCTGACCAGATAAAAATTCTTCCGAACGGCTGGCCTTCCATTGCACCGTGGTGGCCAAGCGATGGGCCGCCAAGGCCACCAAAATATCCTCTGGCGTGATGGAGGCCTTCGACCCAAAAGCCCCGCCCACGTGCGGCGATATCAGGTGCACCTGTTGCAGGTGCAAACCCAAGGCACGGGCCATATCCGATTGGGCGCGCGACGGGGCTTGGCTGCCCAACCATACCTTGAGCCGTTGTACCGATGCTTGCCACTGCGCCACACAAGCGCGGGGCTCCATGGCCATGGCCAGCAAGCGCGGCACCTTCAAGTCAACACCAACTTGGGCAACACCCACTCGACTGTCACCTCCAAAGTGGTGTTCAAAACGGGCCACCACTGGCGAGTTGGGGTCTGCATCGCCCCAAGCCTGCAGCGCCTGCAGCGACACCATCACCAGGTCTGCTGCGGCTTGTGCCGTGCTGGCGTCGTGCGCCAGCACCATGGCCACAGGCTGACCCACATGCTCCACTGTGGTGCCGGCCAACAAGGGCATGGCAACGTCGTTGAGCAAAGGCCACAAAGGGTTCACGCCTGGGGTCGGCACGTTTTGCACATCGCTGGCTTGCCACACCGCTACAACGCCTGGCAAAGCCAGGGCCGGCGATGTGTCGATGCCCAATACCTGCGCATGCGCATGGTCGCTGCGCACAAAAGCCACATGCAGCGCACCGGTAGGGGCGGCATCATGCACATAAAACCCCAGCCCTCTGATCAAGCGTTCATCGTCGCGCATGTTCATGGGTCGAGCAAAGGGAATGGTTGCGCCAACACCCTGCAACTGCCTCAAGCCAAGGCAATTTGGATGGACCGCACAGCCATGTCTTCCAGCCAGGCCAAATCCACATCGGCATGGGCTTCACACATGAACCAAGGCTCCCTCGAGTCGGGTTCGAGCATCACACCATGGGCAATCATTTGCCAAGCAAATCGGCGATACAACTCGCTATCGGTCTTGCGCCAATCGCGGTACGTCTCGGGCACATCGGCAGTGAAATGAATACCCAGCATGGCCGGTGGACCTGCAAACGCATGGGGCACACCGGCTTGGGTGAAAACACGTCCCAACAAGGCCTTGATCTGCAGGCCCACACGGTCAATGGTTTTCAAGGCATCGGTGTGGGTGAGGATGTCCAAGGTGGCGTGGGCCGCGCTCAAAGCCACCATGTTGGCGGTGTAGGTCCCACCGTGCACCACCCCACCGGGATGTGAGCCCACCACATCCATCACATCAGCGCGCCCCCCAAATGCGGCCACCGGATAGCCATTGCCCATGGCCTTGGCAAATGTGGTCAGGTCGGCATAGATGCCATACAAGGCCTGCGCGCCGCCCGCCGCCACCCGAAAACCGGTTTTGACCTCGTCCAAAATCAGCAGCGCACCGTGCTGGGTGCACAAGTCGCGCAAGCGCTGCAACCATGCCGATGTGGCTGCGATGCTGCCCGCATTGCCAATGATCGGCTCCAAAATCACACACGCGAGTTCTTGACCGCGATGGGCAAATAATTGCTCCAAGGCGGCAGAGTCGTTGAGCCCAATGATGTCAACCAATGCGCGCGTGTTTTGCGCAATGCCCGCACCAAATGGGATGACTTGGGGGGCTTGAGGACTGCTGGGGTCCCAGTGTTCGATGTCGGACTTCCACATCACCTCGTCAAACAAGCCATGAAAACCGCCCTCGACCATGGCAATGCGCGAGCGCCCCGTAAAGCCTCGGGCAGTGCGCAGTGCGCCCATCACGGCCTCGGTGCCTGAGTTGGCAAAGCGCATCTTGTCAATCTGCGGGCACAAGGCCTTGATCTGTTGCACCACCTGGGCGTCCAAGGCCGTAGAAAAGCCCGTGACCGTACCGCCACGCTGTATTTGTGCCACCACGGCCGCGTCCACCCGCTCATCGCGGTATCCCAAAATGATGGGGCCGTAGCCCAGCCGAAAGTCCACATGCTCTTGGCCATCTACATCGGTGATCCGACACCCCTTGGCACTTTGCAAAAAAACCGTTTGCTCATCGCCCCAATAGCGGTAGTTTTCTGCCACGCCCTGGGGCATGTGCACATGGGCTTGGCGCATCAAGGCGCTTTGTACAGATTTGGTCATGGCCCTCTTTGCTCCATCAAGATGGTGCTTGTTCGCTGCCCCATGCCTGGCCCAAGGGCGGGCGCAACAACAAGCCCGCACGCTCTTCGAGCAAGCGCACCACGTGCAACTCGCCCGCCTCAGGGCCATAGGTCTGCATGGCTTGTTCAAACACCTTTTGGGCCAAAGCGCCCATGGTCAGCTCAAAGCCTTGCGACTTGGCCACTTGGTTGATCAAACCCAAGTCTTTGCAGCACAGCGCCAGCGAAAAGCTGGGGTCATAGTGCCCGGCAAAGATGGACGGCACATCGTGCTGTGCCACCCAACTGTTGCCCGCACTGGATTTGATGGCTTCCCACACCGTGGGCAAGGGAATGCCCGCCTTGGCACCCATCATCAAACCTTCTCCTATGGCTGCGGCGCTGACGAACCACAACAAATTGGTCAGCAGTTTGATGGTGGCACCGTTGCCATGCACACCCACGTGGAATATTTTTTCACCCAGCACATCGAAAATGGGTTTGTGTTTCAGGTACACGGCTTCGTCGCCGCCGACAAAAATGGACAAACGACCCAATGCTGCAAAGTCGACGGCGTTGGTCACGGGCGCCTCAAGAAAGTCACCTCCACGCTGTTTGGCCATATCGGCCAATTGCCGCACCAATTCCACCGCACTGGTGGATGTGTCGATCACCGCCATGCCTGGCCGCAGTGCCGCCATCACGCCGGTGTCGCCCAACATGACCTCTTGGACTTGGGCAGGCCCCGGCAAAGAGGCCATCACCACATCGGCATTGGCCATGCCTTGGTGCAAACTGGGTGCCCAATGGGCACCTTGTTCCAGCAATGCCAAGGCTTTGTCTTTCACCCGGTCAATGACCGTCAATGGGTGACCGGCTTTGAGCAAATTGGCGGCCATGGGGTGACCCATGTTGCCCACGCCAATGAAAAAGATATGCGGCAAAGAAGTCATGATGGAGGTGGACAGCGGTTGATTGAATGGCGAAATGAGACCAGCCCCAGCAGGCTCAAGCACTTTGCTTGGCAAACGCCAAAAATTGCGGCCCGTGGCGTGATTCGCTGAGAAAATGCAACCCCAACTTTTCCAGCATGGCCAAGGCTTGCGTGAAACTGTATGTGCGGTACTGAACGGTTTGGGCCATCACACGCTGGGGGCCATCGTCCAAGTAGTAGTGCTTGATGAAGCCGTCCGGATGGGGGTCAATTTTTTGACCATACACCATGCCATTGGAGATGGGGCGCTCGTAATCGTGGTGTGGCCCTTGGATGCCCAACAACAACTGCCCGCCCGGCGCAATGTGTGCGGCCACGCGCTCCAAGCCTTGCACATTGCCCGCTTCGTCGGGGATGTGGCTGACCATGAAAGGTTCTTTGTCTCCATCGATCACAAAATACCAGACGCCGCCATAAGAGAAAGCCACCTCGTAGGGGTGGCTGAGTTGCATTTGGGTGACGTTTTCTCGGGCCAAACTCACATTGGCAAAACCCTTGAGTCGCTCTTTTGCAATGTCAAGCATGGCTTGCGTCAGATCAATACCGGCTATCTCCAGGTCGGGGCGCCGCTTGGCCAATGCCTCGATGATGAGGCCCGTGCCACACCCTATTTCCAGCACGTGGCGAAAGTCAGCTTGCTGGACCAACTGGGTGACGATTTGATCGTAATCGTAGTAACCCGAGGTCATGATGACGTCGTAATATGCCGACATGTTGGTGTAATCGCCCATGAGAACTCCTGGTGGGACCTGTGTTTATTTGGGCCACAGCTTACACCATGAAATTGAAGCCATCTGTCCTGGCGAAAGTAAACGAGAATCAATCTATTCAATAGCGGTTTGCACCTGAATCTCATGGCAATTCAATGGTTCCCCGGTCACATGCACCTCACGCGCAAGGCGATCGCCGAGCGCATCAAAGACATCGACGTGGTTATCGAAATGCTGGATGCTCGCCTGCCAGGATCGAGCGCCAACCCCATGCTCGGCGAGCTGATCGAAGGTAAACCCACGCTCAAGGTATTGAGCAAACAAGACCTGGCCGACCCGACCCACACCCAGCAGTGGCTGAACCATTACAACGCCCAAACCGGTGTGCGCGCCATTGGCTTGGACACCAGCATGGTGTCCCCCGCCAAGGCCTTGATCCAAGCCTGCCAACAATTGGCGCCCTTGCGCGGGGGCATGGTCAAACCCATGCGGGTGCTGATGTGTGGCAT
>RFXS01000101.1 GCA_009921465.1 Betaproteobacteria bacterium | reverse complement strand
CCACGCTAAAGAACACATGCACAGCTTGATCGCTGCGCATTAAAAGCTGTGCACTTCAAACCCTTGGGGTTGCAAGCCCCTTGCTCAATCGCCTGAGCAAGTCATCGACAATGGCTTGCGGCGCCAAGGTCACCTCATAACGCCAAGCCAGCTCGGGTTGCACGGGTGGCTCCAGGGTTGCAAACTGGCTTTGCAGCAAGCTCGATGGCATGTAATGCCCTTTGCGTTCTGACAGCCGCTGGCTGATCAGCTCGGCAGGGCCATCCAAATGCACAAAAAAAGCGTCAGGACAGCCGCGTCTTAAAACATCCCGGTACGACTTTTTCAACGCTGAACAAGCCAGCACGACGCCTGTTCCTTGACTCGATTGGTGCGCCAACTCCTTTGCTAGCCGGTCTAACCACAGCACACGGTCGGTATCGGTCAGCGCAATGCCCTGCGCCATGCGCTGTACGTTTTCGGGGGGATGAAATGCATCGCCTTCAATGAACGTCCAGCCCAAAGCATTGGCCAAGGAAGATGCCACCGTGCTTTTGCCGCAACCACTCACTCCCATGACCACCAACACCATGGCTGTATCAAGCAATGCGTTGCTCACTTGCGCCGTCGAACACATGCGCACGTTGTGGATCCATGCGCAGATGGACCACATCCCCTCGTTTGGCCTGAGTGCGACCATGGATCACCTGGACCAAGCTGTGCTCGCCACACTGGAGCATGAGTTCGGTCTCTGAGCCCGTGGGCTCGACCAAGGTCACTTGCGCGGCGATGCCCTGCCCATCACTGGACAGCTTCAAATCGGTGGGGCGAAAACCATAATGAACCGATTGACCATCCTTTAAACCTGCCAGTTCTGGCACCGGCCAGCGCTGCCCGTCGGCCACTACACCCCATTGCCCTTGCTCGTTCACCACCACACCAGGGAGCACGTTCATCGCAGGAGAACCAATGAACTGAGCAACAAACAAGTTGCGTGGGTGATCGAACAATTCCAAAGGTGTGCCAATTTGTTCGATGATGCCGTCATGCATGACCACAATGCGGTCGGCCATGGTCATCGCCTCTATCTGGTCATGTGTGACATACACAGTTGTGGTTTTCAAACGCTGATGCAAGGCCTTGATCTCAGCGCGCATGGCCACCCTTAACTTGGCATCCAAGTTCGATAGGGGCTCATCAAATAGGAACACCTTGGGATCGCGCACAATCGCACGCCCCATGGCCACACGTTGGCGCTGACCGCCCGAGAGTTCACGGGGATGACGCTCCAGCAGGCTGTCCAGACTGAGAATTTTTGCCGCATTGAGCACCCGCTCACGGATCAAAGCCACATCAGCTTTGCGCAACTTCAGGCTGAAGGCCATGTTGTCATAGACCGTCATGTGGGGATACAAGGCATAGCTTTGGAACACCATCGCGATGTCCCGGTCTTTCGATTCAAGCTCATTGACCACACGGTCATCGATGCGAATCTCACCGGTCGTGATCTCTTCTAAACCCGCCAACATGCGCAGCAAGGTTGATTTGCCACAACCTGAAGGCCCAACCAAAACCACGAATTCCCCATCTTGGATATCAAAACTGATGCCATGAATGACATCAACCGGGCCAAATGATTTTTTGATGTCGAGAAATGAAATTTGGGCCATGTTCGTACTTTCAGGATTTGACTGCGCCAGCGGTCAGGCCAGAGACCATGTAGCGTTTAAATGTGTAGTAAATGGCAGCCGGTGGTAATGCATAAACCAGACCGGTGGCCATGAGCAGCTCCCACGGGGAATCGTCTGCTGATAAAAAGTTTCCCAGGGCCACCGCCAATGTCACGGTGTCATCGCGCGATAGCAGCAAAAACGCATACAAATACTCATTCCAAGCCAACAGCAACGAATAAGTGCCCACAGCCACCAAGGACGGCACCATCAACGGCAGGTACACCAAACGAAACAGCTGCATCGGGGAAGCGCCATCCATGCGTGCGGCCTCGTCGAGTTCATAGGGCAATTTGTCTGAGGCTTGCTTGAGCACCCAAATGCAATAGGGTGAAGCAATGGTGACCATGGCCAAAATCAAAGCCCATTGGCTGTTGAGCAAGCCATACAAGCCCATGGTCTTGTACATCGGTACAGCCAAAAAAGCCGCAGGGATAAAGTAAGTGAACAAGGCCATGTTGAGAACGGTTCGGCCACCGGGCACGCGCAATCGGCTGATGGCAAAGGCAGCCAAAGTGGAGATCACCAAAGTCAAAACCGCCACCGCCGTTGCGATCAGCACAGAGTTGCCCAACTGAATCCAGAAATAATCCAAATAGAAATGCTTTTGATAAAACACAAAGTTAAAGTTTTGCAGAGTGGGTTCTTTGGGCCACAAACGGCCAGATGTGGCCGAGTCTCGTGGCGAGATGGAAAACAACACCAAGTGGTAAACCGGAATCATGGTCCACAAAAAAAGTGGGATGCCTATGAGCAGTAACTTAGCCTCGGTCATGGTGCTGCGCCAAGTCCAGGATTTCATTGATCGGCCCTCATTTGGACAATCGCTTCATCATGAAAAATACCAACGGCAAGACCAGGGGCAAGGCCACCACGATGGATGCCATGGCCAGATCAACCTGATCGAGCCTCAGATAGCGTATCCCTAAGGTGGCCAAAACATGCGTCAAATCCGCTGGCCCACCGCCGGTGAGCAAATAAACGGAATTGAAGTCACCCAAGGTCCAGATCATCGACAAAATGGTGGAAGTCAAATACAGCGTCCGCATGGATGGCCAAGTGATGTACCAAAACTTTTGCCAATGGGTCGCACCATCGACCGAGGCTGCTTCGTATTGCTCTGCGGGAATGGCCATGCGCCCAGCAAGCAAGATCAAAGTCCAAAATGGCAATGATTTCCACACATGCATGACCATGGAAAAGGTCAATGCCAAGGTGGTGTCATTGAGCCAATTGGGCCCATCCAATCCTGTCAGCTGAAAAATTTGGGTGTTGATCACACCCCACTCGGGATTCAGCATGAACCGCACAGACAAAATGGTGGGAATTGACGGCAAAGCCCAGGGCAAGATAAACAGAACCGATAAAAACTTAATCCACCATCTTTTGTGCAAAAAGAAACCCGATAACACCATGGCCATGACCATCTTGATATTGATGGCGACCACCAGAAAAACAATCGTATTGACTGCAGTTCTAAAAAAAATCGGATCATCAAACAACTTGACGTAGCTTTCCGGATGACGCGCCAACCACAAGCCGTAACACACCGGATAGAGAACAAAGAGAAAAAATATCAATAAATAGGGAACCAACATCCACCGACCAGCACGCTCCCACTGGCTCAGCGTGGAGTTGCTGGGTGCGGGCAATACAAGTGAATCGGCCATGGCGTCATCCAACCCTCAGCCGAGGCCCGCCTTGCAGCGGGTCTCGGCCTTGACTTGTCATGTCATCAACGAGCGACGGCCTTGATGCGATCGATCATCTCGTCAACAGCTTTGTCGACAGGGACTTTCTCATTGAGCACCCGGTTCATCGCCTTGGCCCAAACGTTTTCATTGTTGAGCTGGGTAAAGCGGAAGTTTTTGGTGAACTCAAACGGAGTGGTTCCATTCATGAACTGGGTGTAGACGGCTTTGCGGTGCACATCATCT
Organism: Betaproteobacteria bacterium; assembly: GCA_009921465.1. Classification (GTDB taxonomy): domain Bacteria; phylum Pseudomonadota; class Gammaproteobacteria; order Burkholderiales; family Burkholderiaceae_C; genus Limnohabitans. The sequence continues at coordinate 1,304 of RFXS01000101.1, read as the reverse complement.
TGCCAGAACTTGCTTTGTTGACCCACTTTGGTGACAGGGAACCAGCGACCCAAAGAGCCTTCCACGTAGGGCGTCAGGTTTTCCTCTTGCAACAAAAAGCTGACAAAGTCTTTGGCACGGGCCTTGTTCTTGGCATCCTTAAAGATGACGCCGGTTTTGATGGCCGCACGGTAAACCATTTTGGAGCCATCGGGCTTGTTGGGAAACCCGGCGGTTTTGACCAACTCTTTATAGTTCTTGGTCGCCGTAGCACGCTGCTCCGCAGTCAGCGCCGTGTTGTTCATGTCATCGAGCCACTTGGCCGCAATCGAAATGGTTGCGTTATGGGTCATGACCGTGGTTTTATTGTGAAACGCCACGTTGTTGTCCGGGTCCTTCCAACTGGTCGAAGAAGGCGGCGTGCAGCCACGGGTGTAAATCGAGGTGTAGTCAGCCACAGCCGCTATCAAACCTTTGCGAACGTCTGGATCGTCCACCAACAGCTTGCCGGAGTCATTCACCAATTTAACGTTGTAGGCGTCCATGAACGTCAAAAACGAGAAGAACGAGTCACTCGAATCCACACCCATGGGCTGGCCCATGCCAAAACTGCGCTGGCCTGTTTTTTGACGGTGCGCAACTTGTACTTTGCCGCACCAAAAATCCCAGTAATCTTTCCAACCGGTTGGGATATCAGACTCTTTGAAACCGGCATCGGCCAACATGTCAGCCCAGTACTGGATGTGCATGGTCTGCTGCTTGATGGGAAAAGCGTAATAAGCGCGCTTGTTTTCTTTGTTGTTGAGCAAAAACGTGGTCTCGATGGTGTTGCCCGCAAAGCGCGCACGAATCGGATTGATCACGCTGCTGATGTCTTCGAGCTTGCCGTCATAGGCCCAAGAAGCGGTGACCTGGAAGTCATACACATCGGCGTACGCCACATCGGGTGGAGTACCAGAATCCAAAGCCGCCACGGTTTTGGGAATCATGTCCTGGATCGGGTACTGAGACAGCTCAACCTTGACGTTTTTGTACTTGGCCTCGAACTTTTTGATCGCGGCGTACAAGGCATCATCTTCGGCCTTGTAAAAGCCTTTGACCCAAAACACATTGAGCTTTTCTTGTGACATGGCCGGCGTTGCCGCCAACATGCCCGCAGCCACCATGGCCACGGTCCACATTTTTTTCATTTTCATGCTTTGTCTCCTGTTAAATGGAAGTGGTGGAAATCAATGAGCCCGCAAGTGAGACGCCGGGCGTCCAATATTGGGGATTCGGCGTCTGGATGCCAAAACAGATTCAATGTCTTGCTTAGCGCCATCAAT
>RFXS01000011.1 GCA_009921465.1 Betaproteobacteria bacterium | reverse complement strand
TTTGCGTGCCGGGCTCTGAGGATAACCAAAAGCGGCTTGGTTCCATGCAGTGAGATGAATCTCCCCCCATTGAGTTACGACCAGCACTTCCCGCAAGCCATGAATTCAGTCCGAGTCGGGGGCCTTTTCCGCCTCCTAATCCGTCGAGTTTATAGTGCCGATGATGGACGTTTATTTCAAGACACACACGGTAATGTGATGATTGGTGTCGTTCTATCATCCATTTAATTTTTTGATGTAATCCATTGCCTGGCAATAAGCTAAAGAAATCGCTGGGCATGATATTTTTTGCTTTTAACAAAATTGCGCCGCCTTGGTGCCATGCCCTGGCGCCCAAAGTGGAATTTACGCCCAATTGTGTTTGGACTTTCCTATATTTGCTGCGACCGAGCACAGATTGATCCGTAACAGGAAGGTTCAACCAAGTGCCTAAAAATTGGTGCGCCTCAAAATTGATGCCTACACGCTCTTTCAGCATGGCCAAAAGTGTCACGATGGATCTGGGCGACGCACCTGTCAGTGATGCATGCTTGAGCCAAAGTGATTCTTTGGACGACTGATCTTCGCTCATGCGACCAAGACTTGCGCTGGCATCCACAAAGCGCAATGTCGGCATTTCATTCAAGGGCCGAAATCCCAAGGCCGGCTCATATTTTTGTTTTGCACTGTAAAGTAAATGCAGTAATCTGTTGTTGAAAATATCTAAAAAATCGGCAGGCGCATGGTCTTTGTTACGTCGACTCGCCAGCAGCATCTCGGTAAATACAAGCGGCAATGGCCCCCCTGAACCTGCCAAACACATCAATGAAGAATAGACTTGGTAGGCACCCGATTCCTCTTGCTTGATGGCTTGAATGTCCGCTGAAGGGAAGCCAAAAGACAAATGTGACTTGAACTGAACCGGGTGATTTCTGATGCCTGTAGAACTTACTTCGCCTTGATTTGCAGCAATGCGCTCTATCAAACTGGCGGCTTGAAATAGGCCAAACTGATAAGGTGCCTTTTTTAATTGAACGATTAAATCAGACATTGCCAACCTGCAAAGGCAGGCCACTGCCTTAAAACCTCACCATTACGTATCAAACCAAACCTTGTGTATGAGTTCACAGTGGTGTACAAACCAAAAAATCTCGCCAATACACCAGCAAAAATAAAGGTCGAACCCCCTACAAATGCGGCTTCATCAAAATCAATCCAAATATCGTTTCCCACACAATGACCGCGCCAAGTTTCACGACCAATTCTGGCAATGGAAGGTTTCGTTTTGAGAGACTTGATACCCCTGACCTGAATTTGATTTTTTGATGTCTCACCAGCAAATATGAATAGAATTTCTCGCAACTTATTGGCACTGTCAACCCCATCTATCAGTGAGTGATGATTGAGTCGTAAAATTTCAATCAAAGAAAATACTGATTTGGAAGAGGACAAAGGCTCTCTTTGTGCCACCGGCTCGTAAAGGTTTCGAACCACAATATTTGAAGAAATCGACTCTCCGATGAACTTAGCTCCAACTGGAACCAGTTCAGCTACCTTCCTATTGGTGCACACCATCTTGGCGTACAGGACTGGTCTGCTGGGCTTTTGGCTCACATTGGACCGGTCGACAAAGCTGATGTGAACGTCTGATCCGCTGATCCCTGGTCTCAGACTCTGTTCTCTGCGAGCGTTCCAAAATAAATTTTCCGAATCATCCATGAACCGATCTGTAGAAAATACATTTGGAACAGTTTCCGGTTCATTTGCCTCTGGGTCGGATGAAATCACAGACTCAACTGTGTGAATTTCATGCGATGTCTCTCGGTGATAGTCTGGAACCAATAAATACTCGTGTTCTCGCCTTTCAAAGGTAATGGGCTCACTGGTTTTTGGGAACAGGTTGATGATGGGCACACACCCCAGTTTGAATGTGTTTTTATTGACTGCAGCGAGCACTTTTGCTGCAGATTTGAAAATGAATTTGACTGTGAAACCATTGCCTTGCCCTAAACGACCCTGCAATCCTTTGACATCAATAAACAAAAATTTATGGGGAAACGAAAAATACTCTTGCAATAAGTTGTAAGCGGGATTGATGCTGCCATGCCGAGGTAAAACTTGCTCATTTTCAGCAAAACCAACCTCTGCTAGGCTGGTTATCGGAAGATCGCCCAATCGGTTTCCATTTGCATCTGCAATTTCAATGCGTTCAAGATTGGAAATCAGCACATCGTAAAGTGGCATGGTGGTCATGAAATCGCCACTGAGATGAAGTCTCAATATATCTAGATCTAGTTCACTCACATCAACGCCTGCATGAGTGACAAATTTCAAACAAAGTCCACGACTGTCCTCAATGGCAGTGGCAACGATACTCAATGGCCAAAGTTCAGCATCCCAGGATGTCTGGAATCTACACGTCTGACCTGATGAAGCAGCCGCTTGTAGCATGGTTGCGCGTGGAACTTTGATCCCGGCCATGACCTTGCCTTGATTGGCATCAAGACTCATGTGAGCGATGCTCATGGAAGGCGTTGGCTGCGTCAAGCTCGGACAAATATTTTCCAAAATTGCTTGGGCTGCAACTGGAAATTCACGATCAATTTCTCTTTGAACTCGAGCCGTTAAGAATGCAAATGATTCGATGAGTCGCTCAGTGTGCGGATCTTTGGATTCAGACGCATTGAAGGAAAGACGCTGCGCCACCTTGGGATAGCGCTGAGAAAAATGCTCGCCACTTTCTCGCAAGTAGGCTATTTCTCTGCGGTAATAGTCAACCAAATCATCTTGAAGATTAGAGGTGTTCATGCCATGTCTCAAGCGGGTTCTGGCTGCACAACCAACTCCACCTGACCAGGGTGCAGATGAAACGAAGGTGAAAATCTAAGGGTTTGCTCACCAAAAATTACAGCGGCTTGAATTTCCACTCGAACATTTTTAAAGTCCTGCGGATCTGACAGGGCTTTCACACCGACCTGGGTGAGCCTGGGTTCAAAAAGCTTGATGGCATGATGGACCAATTGCTCTAGCTTTTGCAAATCTTTCTTGGCATTTGAAGACAAGCCATTGGTTGCTGGCATGCCATAGTTCATGACATGGCCAGGAGATTTCATGAATTCATCAATGGTCAAATCGCAACGTGTGTTGAGCAACCTTGATAAATCCAGCAGCAAAGATGCTTGGAAACCCTTGGCATCCAAATAGACACCATTCCCAACCGCAAAGTCAACACCGCACAGGCGATCAAAAAAAGGGGCAATAGATGATGCGGCTGTTCGGTTCATTTGAGTAAATCATTGGTGCTTTGATAGCCCACAAAGCCAAGATCTTCTTTCTAACTTTAGTCAGACTTCATTGTTTCCAGATTCCAATTCCATGTGGCCGTTCCCTTTTGCGTTGAATCGGTCTTTTGCTGGGTAAAGTCGCACTGAATTTTGGTGAAATTGATAGCGAAAGAATCAGAGGGTATGCCTCCACCACCAGATGTGCTGATGTGCGAAATCATTCCATTGGTCATGGTGTAAGTGAAAAAGTTCATGTACGCACCATTTTCCACACGTCCCACATTCAACTTGATGGTTCCAAGTTTTGATCCTTGGGTACAAGCTTTGTACATGGCGGTGGTCGATAAATCAGACATCTTCGTGAAGCTCAATTCAGACAGAATGGGGCGGCCAGCGGTTCGCTCTGTTTTGGCGCTGTCTTGTTGCAGCGGGATGGATGCACTGTGTGAAAAGGAACTGACAATGATTTTGTCTGCATAGCCCGTGATGGTTGAATTACCGGGAATGCTATCAATGCAAAGAATAAGTACGTCAGACATTTAAATCTCCAATGAAACAAGGGCAAGCCCGCCGTGCGGGCTTGTATTGAGAGTTAACCAGCAGCAGCAGGCAGTTCAGCCACCAATCGAATCGAAGTTGTCAGCTCTTCCATTTGAAAGTGCGGACGAAGGAACACGGTTGCTTGATAGGCTCCCGGACGTCCGGGGATTTCCAACACATCAACGCGGCCCTCGGCCAATGGGAATCGCGCTTTTTCCCCTTGTGTTGCATTGGCATCAAGCAACACATACTGAGACAACCAATTGTTGAGATAACTTTCAACCGTGTCTTTGGTCTGAAAGCTGCCAATCTTGTCTCTCATGATGACTTTGAGGTAATGGGCAAAACGCGATGCTGCCAGCACATAAGGCAAGCGGGAAGACAAAGCTGCATTGGCATTGGCCGTATCAAGGTTGTAGACACGTGGTTTATTGGTGGTTTGCCCACCAAAGAATGCGGCAAAGTCAGATCCCTTGGAGTTCACGATAGAGATGAAGCCAAGATCGTTGAGTTCCTTCTCGCGTCGATCGGTGATGGTGACTTCCGTTGGGCACTTCAAAACGATGTCTCCATCATCCGTTTTAAAAGTGTGAGCCGTGAGACCTTCTACTTTGCCGCCACCCTCAACACCACGGATGGCCGTTGTCCAGTTGTATTTCGCAAATGCATCTGTAATCCTCAAGCCGAGTTGATAAGAAGCATTGCCCCAAAGGTATTTGGAATGGTCACGGCCGTCAACATCTTCTTCAAAATTGAAACTCTCAACCGGTTTGGTTTTTGAGCCATACGGCAGTCGCGCTGCATATCGTGGCAACACCAAAGAAACATATCGCGAATCTTCTGAATCACGGAAACTTCTCCAAGTGGCCAACTCTGCACTTTCAAAAATCTTCGACAGGTCTCTCGGCACGCCCAAGTCGGTGAATGAGGTCATGTCAAACATGGTGGGAGCAACGGCGGCAATAAAGGGGGTATGCGCTGCTGCAGCCACCTTGGATATGCGCTGGAGCAGCGCCATGTCTTGCGGATGCCGTCCAAAATAATAATCACCAATCAACAACGAATAGGGATTACCACCAAAAGTGCCGTACTCCTCCTCATAAACTTTCTTGAAGAGAACGCTCATGTCATGGTCAACCGCTGTTTCAAGGTCTTTGAGCAACTCCTTTTTGGTGACGTTCATGAGTCGCAACTTCAATGTGGTGCTGGTCTCAGTACCAAACACCATATCTCGCAATCCCACCCATGAAGCTTCCAGCGCTTGAAAATCTGGGTGATGCATGATTGCATTGAGCTGGTCGGTCAGAATTTGGTCGATCTCAGCAATTCGCTCATTGATCATGGCGACCACGCCCTTATCGGGGGCACTCTTCATCCCCTCGTCAAGTATTTGCGTTGCAAATTGACCCAGCAATTTTTTCGCATAAACACTTTGCGAAGGCTCTGCCGCCATTTTTCCTTCTTGAATGATCCGATCCAAAAGGCTCAAGTCATCAGTTTTTACTGATTCTGCGCCGCCGTCTGAAGATGTAGATTTTTTAGTAGCCATTTTTGAGTCCGTTTTCAAAAACCATTGAGGGATTGCGTGGCTGCAACTTAAGCAGTGGCCTCAGCCGATGCGTCATCAGCAGAGTCAGATGAGTCGTTTGATCCAGTAGATTCTTTGAGGGATTTCAAGTCCTCGGTGTTTTGCAAAATATTTTCTAGCAAAGCGTCCAACTCATCATTGCCGTCTAGCTTGCCCAGTAAATCGCGCAATTGCTGGCGGGCTTCTAAGAGTCGGGCTAAGCGAGGCACTTGATTGACAAGCGACTCTGGCTCAAATTGGTCAATTTGACTGAAATTGAGTTCCACCTTGAGGTTGCCCTCACCCTTGAGGGTGTCTGGTACAGAAATATCCAAACGCGGTGCGATTTTTGTCATCACATCATTGAAATTGTCGCGATCAATTTCAATAAAACGGCGCTCTTTGAACTTTGGCAATGGATTCAAAGGTTGTCCAGACAAATCAGCCATGAGGCCTACAACCAAGGGCAATTCCTTTTTTTCGAACGCATTACCTATTTCAACGTCATAGGTAATTTGAACGCGCGGAGGACGATTGCGCCCCACCCATTTTTGCAGGCTATCAGACATTTATTTACCTCATAAAAAGTGATTACAAAAATTCTGACCAGGAAAACAAGTGACTTTGCGAGTGCAATCCAGCATGTCATCTGGCTTTGGTACATGGCTCACCGCATACCACAGCGGGGGAGGCAGTTTAAGTGAGTTTTACGGACATTACAACGATTTACTGGATTTTCTTAAAAAATAATTAAAGAATACCAACATCGTCAAAACGGGATTTATTTAAAACTAAATTACCAATTTAATTGGTTTGTTAATGAGAAAAAAGCATCGGCATCAAAGCCTAAAGAACCTCATCAGTTTCTTGATAAAAGAATCCTTGGCTTTGGCTTCGAGCAAAGGCTTCGAAATTTCAGAGCCTGAATAGATGTTGTTGCTGGGCTGGTGCATGTGCTCTGACACCGCATTGGTGGGCCGCTCGTGCAAAAGCAAACTTGGCTTGGGAACTGCAGCCGATGGCGTCTTCATTTCGATTGCTGTTGGGATTGGAACCGCAACCAATGCAGCTTTTGAGAGCGCTGCCGTTTTTATGGCGCCATCGACTGCCAACTTTTCAACGACTTGCGCATCGATATCCACTGATGCCAATTCGGAAGGAGAAGCTACAGCAGGCGCTGCGCTTTCAGATTCTTTTTTATCAACCTTTGAATCGGTCAATTCAGGGACGGTATCGCCGGTCTCCCCAGATGTGGGTGCATCAGCGATTGTTTTGAGCTCAGGCTGGGCATCATCCAATACCTCTTTAGCCACTGCCGCACCCTCTTGTGCATCAGATGCCCCATCGGCAATGGCTTCAGTGGCTGGCGTAGCCTCCTCTTTTTGTAACGCATCATCTGAAGTTGCCGCCTCATCTAAGGTCGTCACGTCGGATGCTGCATCAACTTGCGCTGACTCCGCAGGTGCTGCCTCTTCCTTTTTACCACCGTCTTTGGGTGATTCTTCACTGGCGTCCTTTGGGATCTCAGATGGCGAAGATGGTTCGCCTTGGCCGGCTTCTTCTGGCATGACTTTGTCAGCAGTTGAATCTTCCGATGCGGCACTTTGAACTGCAGAGACACCATCATCCTGAATTTGATCTGTCTCAGGTGAATCGCCCTCAGCAACACCATGATCGCTTGCAGTTGATTTGGTTTCCGGGCCCCCTTGTACATCGGGTGAAACACCCGCATTGCCATTCCCTGATGAAATATTTGTTTTAGGCTCAGCCAAATCTTGCGAAGCACTCGGATTGACGGCAAGCATTTTTGACTCGCCCCCACGCTTGACGACCTCTTCGTCCACAATGGTTTCAGCAGTGATCACATCTTGCCTAAGCGCCTGAATGTCAGCCTGAACCGCCTCGACGGCAGACTGCGCTTTGTTTACCTCCGCTAGGGCTTGATGTGTCAAGTCATTGGCTTGTGAATTGGCATCTGCAACTGACAGGTCCATGTCTGAATTGCCCAAGGACACTTGATCAAGTAGCGCTATTTGTGAAGCATTGGTTTGATCGGCCGCAGACTTTGCATCAGCGAAGGCTGGTTGTAATTGCGAAGTCGAACTTTGCACCTCTTCGCTGACCCCCTGCCCAATGGAAGCAGACTCAGAACCGGTTTTCTCAAGATTACTTTGGGCCAGATCTGCTGCTGGCTGAGCAACCACCACGGACTGATTGGCTTGAAACTTCGCATCATTCAAGCCATTTTCAATTTCAGAGGGCAGATCATTGAATTGATCGGCTTGCGAGGCGACTTGATCAGCCTGCGCTTGGATGCCCTCTGTGGCTTTTTGAATATCCGACGAAGAGGCCTCAACTTTTGACGACTGATCATTTAGTTGGGAGTTCATGTCATCTGCTTGCGCTGATGCATCACTCAACCACTGATCATTGGCCTGGCTGTTTTGATCTAACAGTGATTGGACACCCGCATCTATCGAACTGAAATTCAAAGCCTCATCGCGCGAAATGGTCATGTCAAATACCTTTGCAAACGCAACTGACTGGATCGGTCAGTCAGCGTCATGTATGTGCCGGCCATTGAATCCCCATTTGATTGGCTGAATCACTCAGGATTTGATCAATTAATTGATCCATGTAAGCACTGGTATTGTCGATTTGCAGATCTGTCTTGGATTCCAAATCGGACCATGCCCCTTGTATTTTCTCAAACAGCACATCCAATTCACCGACTTGGCTCTGCCCTGCCTCATCAGCCTCATCTAGCAAGGCAATGAGCTTATCCAGTTCAGAGCGCAGGGCGGTTACGGCATCTGAAACAATTGATTTTGAATCTTTGACAAAGGTCGATATGGTCCCAGAAGATTCGTTAATCTTCTCATCGATCGGATCAAATATAGAAGCGGCAATTTCGTCTAACTTATCGAGCAAGTCATCTATCAGTGGTTGCAGCTGAATCTTTTCCAGATACGCTTGAGCTTGTTCATGGACACTGTCTAGCAACCCGTCAAGCTGTTCCCGAATCAAACGCACTGAGCCAAGGACCGTATCTAAGATGGCATCCAAAGCTGATTTGGCTGTTTCAATTCCTTTTTGGAGCTGAGCGAGTAATCCAATCAACGCATCGATCGCCTGCTGTAGCTTTTCCAATACCTGATCCAACAATGGGTTGAGAGCCAATACCAAGGCCTGGGCCTGATCCATCAAAGCAGTGGCCGATGTCCCAGAAGCCGTCACCAAATCCACAGCAGAAGTGATTGATTTTTGCAAAGTAACAATGCCAGCTTTCGCTCCTTGAAACAATCCTTTGGATATCGCCAAAGGAGGAGCTGTTGCCATGTGCCGCGTACAAATATCTATAGCGTTGTCACACAAAGCATCTGCTTGCTCAAGCTCTGAACTGCCAGCGCTGAGTGCCCCTAACGCTTGACTCACAAAACCAGGAATTTTTGACTTGATGCTGTCGATCTCATCTGAAGCCGTTGAGATATATTCTCTGACCGGATTGAATTCTTCGGGCAAATTTCGCAGAGTTGATTTCGTGTTTTCCGCCTCCTGGGAAATATCATCTAAATTAATTTTCACGGCCTCAATTTGCTCATCTATCACGGCGACGGCTTTATCTATGGCATCCATGCAGGCATCTGCCGTCTCCTTGAGGAGATCAATCGGTTCAATCGATTTATCCATCAGCGACTGTGTGTCGACTCCAGCTTCTGTCAATAGATCGCCTATTCCACTGAGACTCTCCCGCGCCCTATCGATTGACTCACGCAAGTGAGAGATCAGCTCATCCATGGTGTTTTGAGCTTGGTCAAAAAGACCCTCACAATGCTGGGCTTCATCGTCTACTTTTGCTTGAAAATCGACCACGTAAGTTTTGGTTGCCTGCAATGGGGCAAGACCTTTTTCCATCACAGATTGAATCTGATCTTTCGCTTGCGCGAGCACTTCCAACAAAGCTTTTTCAACATCTGAAACCACTTGCCGCATGTCAGACACATCGTCGAGCAAGTCTGACTTCAATTGGTCAATTTGCTGGCGCAATACATCAAATTGCGATTGAATTTGGGACCGTAAATCTGCTTCGCGAGTGTGCAGTGGTGCTGTGATTTGTGAGCTGGCCACGCCACTTTGGGCTAATTTTTGCAGTGCAAGTTCGATGCTTTGCAACTCCACGGTCAGTGGGGTGGTCTGTTCAATGAAAGGCAGCGCAATATCTTTTGCAGTTTCTGCTTTGTCTATGAGAGATTGCGCCATTTCTGCCAAGCCAGACAGGGGCTTGAGTTGCTCGGGCACATCTGGAGCCAAGGCCATCAATTGGGCTGGTAGGTCGGTCAGGGCATTGGCCGCTTCGCTGGCTTGTGAAGCGATGGGTTGCACCTTTGAGGCTTGCGCAACAAGGGTCACCGGAATTTGGGCTGCCTCTGTACAAATTTGCTTTATTTGCTCACATACATTGCCAATCTGATTTGGCAGCGGAGCCACGATGGGCAGTGGGTTGATGATGGCAGGAATTTCTGCCAGCTTGAAAGCGATGGCTTGAAAACTTTGAGCCATATCACCCAACAACGCCATCACTTTATCTGGCAGCGCCGAAACCTCTGAAGCAATTTCATTTGCAGCTTGACCAATGGCCACCTCGATTTTCGAAGAGCCATCTGTGATGGTGGTCAGCGTGCGATCAACGAGCTTCAAAGTTTTTTGTCAATTAAAGCGATGTCAAAGTCGACTGGACCTGGCCGCCAACTTTTGTCATGGAACCCTGAATATCTGCCACTTTCGTGGGCGCAGGCGACAAACTGATTGAAAAGTTCGACACTTCAGACATTGCCAACGTCACCTGCTCAAGGGCTTCTTCAATCTCGGGTAACACCTGCACGTTCTCAATTTGAAGAGACTCCAAATCAGGCAACAACGTAGAGGGCAGCGGTACCGAGGTCAAATTGGCCAGGTCAGCCAGTGAAGTCAATGACGCCAATCCAGTGGCGGCAGGTGGTGCCACCATTTTTCCCAAGAACTGTTTTTTGGCCGTCTCTTCCATGATGACCAAGCCACCACTTTGCATTCGTCCTGCCAAAACTTGTAGCCATTGCTCAGGACCGCCCCTGGCACCCGATAGGGCTGGGCCAGTTTTATGAAGCAACCAGCGCAACTCGGAAACAGCACCTGGGTCACCCATCCAAAATCTCAAATAAGACAAAGCTTCATCGACGTGGGAGAAGTGACGGCGCATCCCAATGGGAGAACCAAAGTGAAGTCCTGAAAAATCTGCCTCCACAGTTTCTCGCGAGGCCACAGCATCGTAAAAGGTGACGCGCGAATGGTGTCGCCAAAGGCTGATCAGCGGTTGCAGCATGTCAAATAAGAGCGTTGAGTGCCAATTGAGTCAAGACCGAAGGTCTGAGTTGTTGAAGCACTGTACCTGCATTCTTTATCAGAAGCGGTCATACTCAGTCAGATTATGTCATTGCTGGCAAGCTGTCTGTGTTGGCTGTGTTGGCTGTGCAGGTTGTTCTCATCGCCCCATTGGCTCAAAATCCTTTAACGGGATAAGTTCTTGGCAACCATCCAGTCTTGAATCATCTGTGCAATGGCATCCGAGTTGCGGTCCATCATCAGCATGTGTGAATTTCCACGGACACCCGTTTTAGGCAGGTCAATGCGGGTGACATCTGTTCCTTGATTGCGCAATGCCTGCTCAAACCGGTCCACATTGGGCGTGATTTTTTGCCAAAGCGGATACCTTTCCAGGTAGTCGCCCCAAACAAATAAATGAGGAATTCCTATGAGGGGTGTGAGATCGGCCTTTTCACCGGGCACGCCCGATGGTTCAATGGCAATGACCGCCTTCACCATACCCGGTGCCTTGAGTGCGGCGTTAAATGTAAAGTTTCCACCTTGACTGTGAACCATGATCACACATGGACAAACTTTTTGTACATATTGATCGTAAGCCAATTGTGTGGCGGGGTCATTTGTGGCCCAGCGGGGAATGCCTTGTTTTGCAAACTGCTCAAAAGCCTCAACCGGAAACTGGGTTCCCTCTGGATAAGCCACTCGTTTGGCAGGGTCAGTTTGGTAAGAGCCCTCAGGGCCAAGTCGAAACAACTCCCAGCCCTCCTTTTTGGTCCGAAAAAAGGGCTCTGTCTTAAAAATTTCTGGGTAACGCGCCCAAGAGGCCCGGCCTCGTTCAACGGCATCGCTGACATACACGTCATGCCCAGCTTTCAGAAAGAAATTTTGCCAACCCGGTTTGCCGTCAGGTTTGGTCTCCCAAGTCACACCCGACAAGCCCCCGCCATGCCACATCAGCAAAGGGTAGCGTGCTTTACGGGAGTGTTCATGCAATTTGACATACTGCACATACATTTGCTCAACCTCAAAGTCACCATTGGGGTTGACCTTAAAGGGTGCAGCCCCTGCCGTGAAAACGATCTCTTTTTCTGGCAAGCCAGACAAGGTGACCTGGCGGCCGCCAATGTGAAAGCTCCCAACTTCCTTCACACCAAAGTGGTCCGGTGCATTTCCCAGCGCTGAACCAGGATGATGGTGCGCGCAAGCGGTTGCGAGCAACGATACGGATATGGTCAAAAATAAATTTTTCATTTTTTGCTTGTCGCCTAGGATGGATATATGGAGGATACGGCTTTGATGGGGCCGAAAGAAGAACCCAATTGTGATGATATGTAATGCCAGACTTATCGGGATTTACCCTCAACCCGAGGTCCAGATCTGCATACCTATACTCAGACAGCCAAGAGGAGTCAAACGTAAGAATCTCGGCCATCAAAAATCGCTTGGCCGTATCGATTTACAAATATAAAAGAACCACTTTGAGACAGATGCTTCCCATGCAAACAATACCTACCATCAATTGTCCCCATCGCTTTAGCAACATTGAGTCGCTTGAGGACTTCATGACCGAGCCCTCCCCCATGCTGATTCGCGACATGGAGGCCATGCAAGGCGATGTGATGATTCTGGGCGTGGGCGGCAAGATGGGCCCCACATTGGCCCGCTTGGCCAAGCGAGCGGCACCGCACAAGCGGGTGATTGGCGTGGCCCGCTTCACAGAACTAGGTTTGAAAGCCAAATTAGAGAAACAAGGTATCGAATGCATTGCCTGTGACCTGCTGGATCTGAAGGCTGTTCAGAAACTGCCCCAAATTGAAAACATCATCTTCATGGCCGGTCATAAATTTGGAGCCAATAACCACCCCGAAATGACTTGGGCCGTCAATGCCGGCGTGCCATTTGTCGTCGCTACCGTGTTTTCACAATCGCGCATGGTGGTGCTGTCCACCGCTTGCGTCTACCCATTTGTCGACACTTCAAGCGCAGGTGCCACAGAGTCTGTACCTGCTGAGCCGCCACCGGGAATTTACGCACAGACCTGCGTTGGACGAGAGCAAATGTTTTTGCATCGCTCAAAGGAACAGCACACCCAGGGAAGGTTGATGCGGCTGTCATATGCCATTGACATGCGCTATGGGGTTTTGTATGACGTGGCCCATGCCGTTTTCAAAGGACAGCCCATTGATGTCTCCATGGGATACGTCAACGTGATTTGGCAAGGCGATGCCAATGAACAGGCCTTGCGCTTGCTGCTGCACTGCACCGATCCCATGTCCCCCATCAATATCACTGGCCCCGACAAAACCAGCATCCGCTGGTTGGCACAATCATTTGCAAAGCTCATGGGAAAAACTGCAAACATCATTGGTCAAGAAGCCACCAGTGCGTGGCTGGTTGATACCCGCATATCACAAGGTCTATTTGGCGTACCACGGATCGATTTAAAGACCATGATGGAATGGACCACAGATTGGGTCATCAATGAAATGCCCATATTGGGAAAGGCCACCCACTTTGGCACCCGTGATGGAAAGTATTGATCCGCCGTTTTTGCCACCTGGCATGCAGATCAAGGCATTGACGTTGGACGCCGTGGACCAAGCTCAGCGCTTGGTGATCGAGGCAGGTTGGAACCAAACGCCGCAAGACTGGCTCATATTTTTAGAGTTAGGGCAAGCCTATCAAGTCAGTACAGCGTTGGGGGAGGTCGTGGCCACGGCAGCCACCCTGCCCTACCCGCCCCATTCGGGTTGGGTCAGCATGGTATTGGTCAGTCAAAAGCACCGCAGACAAGGCATTGCCAGTGCTTTGCTCGGCATGTGTATTCAAGGCTTGAAGGCTGCCAATTTATCTCCCTGGTTAGATGCCACCCAAGCCGGCCGTGCGGTTTACCTCCCGCTTGGTTTTAAAGATGGATTGAACATATCCAGATGGCGGTTATCGCAACGGTGCCCAGCACTGAAATTGCCCCCCCAAAGCCCACGCGTGCGCCCCCTGTTGCCTGCCGATTGGCCACGCATCGGTGCACTGGATCTCATGGCATTTGGAGCTGACCGCACCGCTTTGATGCATCAACTGCATGCCCGTTCGGCATCATTTTCTTGTGTCGCTGAACAAAACGGTCAAATACGGGGGTTCCTTTTGGGAAGGGAGGGCAGAACGGCCACTCAAATTGGCCCTTTGGTCGCCCTTGATGAACCCACAGCACTGGCACTGCTGGCATTTGCATTGCCTTTGGTCAGTGAACGTGTGTTGATTGACACCATAGATCTTCACGTCGGACTGAGTGCGCAGCTGCAAAGCCTGGGGTTTGAATTTGAACGAGGCTTTACACGCATGACCATGGAAACCTCGCCAACAGATGGTGACAGCTCATTGGTTTTTGCCATCTCTGGGCCAGAACTGGGTTGAGGTACTGAGCGTGCACAAAAGCGATCTTCCCCAAGCGATCATTGAACTGCTTAAAAACGGCACGGTGATACCGGCCCACCCCCTGGCCTTGATGCCTGACCGAACCATTGATGTCACCCATCAACGCGCTCTTTCGCGCTATTACTTGGATGCCGGAGTGGGTGGATTGGCTGTCGGCGTGCACACCACACAATTTGCCATACGTGAACACGGGCTTTACGAAACCGTTTTACAACTTGCCGCTGAGCAGTCTCTTTCATGGGTGCATCGCCCAGTTGTGATGGTCGCTGGCTTGTCGGGCCATACAGCGCAGGCCTGCAAAGAAGCTGACGTGGCCAAATCCTTGGGTTACCACGCAGGGCTTTTATCCCTGCGCAGCTTTCATGGAAGCAGCGAAGATGAAATGATCAGACACTGCGAGAAAGTGGCCGATCAAATACCCATCATTGGCTTTTATCTGCAACCGGCTGTTGGCGGCCCTTTGTTGTCGGCCTCGTTTTGGCAACGGTTTGCCAGCATCGACAACGTGGTGGCCATCAAAATTGCGCCGTTCAACCGATACAGAACACTGGACGTGGTTCGGGGCCTTGTGCTTGCAGGTGCGCAAGATCGCATCACCTTGTACACCGGCAACGATGACCACATCGCTTTGGATTTGTTGGCACCCACCACGGTTGTTCGCAACGGCGAGCGCATCACGGTGCAGATCAAAGGGGGCTTGCTTGGCCATTGGAGCGTATGGACACAACGGGCTGTTAGCTACTTTAAAACCATTCAAGATGCCGTTCAAACAGGTCACATTGACATGGAACTGCTTTCACTGGACTCTCGAATCACTGACGCCAACAGTGCTTTCTTTGATGTGGCGAACGATTTTTCGGGTTGCATTGCCGGTTGCCATGAGGTTTTGCGTCGACAAGGCTTGCTCCATGGGATTTGGTGCCTGGATCCAGCAGAGGGGCTTTCACCCGGTCAAATGCAAGCCATCGATCGGGTCTACAAAGATCATCCAGATCTCCATGATGACGCATTTGTGCGCGCCAACTTGAATCGCTGGCTGGCTTAAAAGGGGACCTTGCACCGGGCTGAAACGATTGCGCTTGAGCCTTGTTTAAGCACTCAAGAACTTTTCAATCACTTCAGGGTTTTGCATCAAATTGCCAGGCGTATCGTGAAACTGGACTCGTCCTGCCGACATGATGTAAATGCGATCGGCCACGTTGCTGGCCAGCATGGCATTTTGTTCAATCAATAAAACGGTTAACTGGAGATCTCGCATTTTTTTCAGGGTCTCGCCGATTTGATGGATCACGATCGGCGCCAAGCCCAAGGATGGTTCGTCAAAAATGCACAGTTTGGGGTCGCCCATCAAACCCACCGATACCGCCACCATTTGCTGCTGTCCACCAGACAATGTGCCAGCCAGTTGGTAGCGACGCTCTTTCAGGATCGGAAACAACTCATAACAGTTTTCCATTAACTGCTTGCGCAATGCCTTATTGGTGAGCGAGTAGCCGCCCATCAACAAGTTTTCCTCTACCGACATCATAGGGAACAGACCACGCCCCTCGGGCACCAAGGACAGACCACGTCGGATCAAATCATGCACCGGCACATCCAAGGTCGACTGGCCCATGAAGCGCACCGTCCCAGACGCCGGCGGCACAAGCCCCGTGATGGCCCTGACCACAGAGCTTTTGCCCGCTCCATTGGGGCCGATGACACCCACAATTTCACCTGGTTTGACTTCGATGCTGATGCGGTCACAGGCCAAAAATGGACCATATCGGATCACCAAATCTTTGACTTCAAGCATGGGGAGCTCCCAGGTATTCATCGACAACACGCTTGTTTTGCAAAATCTCCAGAGGTGGGCCATCGGCCACTTTTTCGCCGGCAATCAAAACAATCACACGATCTGCCAATTCTTTGATGACCCGCATGGTGTGCTCGATGACAAAAATCGAACAACGGGCCTTGAGTTGCTTGAGCAAATTGATCATTTCAATGACCTCGGTGACGGCCAAGCCTCCAACCGGTTCATCGAGCATGATGAGTTGGGGTTTGAGGACCAGACGCATCAGCAGTTCCAACCGCCGCTGCTCAAACAAGGTCAAGCTGCCTGCACTTTTGTCCAAGAGCGCATCCAACTGGAGCCATTCCAAAAGTTCGCTCAACTCCGCTTGATTCAATCCTCTGTGATTGAGCAACAGGCGTGCATTGTCAATGTTTTGTTTTGTCGAGAGAGAAGCGAAAACCCGCACCGATTGATAAGTCCGGCACAGGCCAATGGACGCCAGTTCATGGGGCGTCTTGCCTGAAATGTCAGTGCCTCCAAATGTCAGCGTACCCGCATCTGGACGAACATGGCCACTGACAATGTTGACGAACGTGGTCTTGCCCGATCCATTGGGCCCGATCATGCCCAGGGTTTCACCTACAACCGAGTGACCTTGCACATGGCGCAAAGCGGCTACTCCACCAAAGCTTTTAGACAATCCATCCACATCGAGCAGTTTCATACGCGTTGCTCCTGAACCTTGTCGCTATTGCTGCTGCTGTCGGCGCGAGACTGGCTCGAGCGCCATGCCAGATATGCCCCATAAATCCCGCCTGGCATGAGAAGCGTGACCACGATGATGAGCACCCCCGACAAAATATCTTTAAACGCTTGCAGGTCTTGCAGCAAAAAAGGAATGGGCGCCAAAATGGCCGTGCCGATGATGGGCCCTGCAATCGTGGCGCGACCTCCAAATGCCACGTAAAGCCAAATGTTCATCGACACCAGCACATCAAATGCCCTGGGAGATATAAACCCAACATACACAGCATAAAAGCACCCGCCTATACCGGCATACACAGAGACGATGAAGAAAGCGATGATTTTGCAGCGCACCACCTGTATCCCAAGACCTTCAGCCAACACATCATCTTCGCGGATGGCCACAAACCGCTGACCCAAGGGGGTTTTTACCAACCATGCGCAAAACAAGACCCCGGCCACTGCAAAGATAGCCACCGACATGTCCAGACCCAGCCCTTTGAGCTCGCCGCCAAACCAGTCTGGTGGAGCCACTTGGTTGATGCCCGTGTCACCGTTGGTGTAAGTTGGAAAAAATATGAAGGCCAAGGTGAGCACGGTCTGGATCACCAACGAGCACAAAGTGAAATAAAACCCCTTGAGCCGCAAAGACGGCAAACCCAGGGCAACCCCTACCACCGCAGCCAGCAAGGAGGCCACGGGCATGGCCAACCAAAAAGACCAACCCAAAGTGCGGGTGAAATGCACCATGGCGTAGCCAGCCACGCCGGCCACGCCAGCAAACATCAACGGCATCAATCCGACATAACCGTACATCAGGTTCATGCCTGTGGCCCAGAGCAAACTGATGAATGTCATCCCCAGAACAAATGCGAAAAATTTATTGCCTGAAGCAGCAAATGGAAGAGACAAGGCCAACAGGGTCAATGCCCAGACGAGGTGCTTGGAATGAGATTTCATCGTTTGAACAACCCATTGGGACGAAATAAAAGTATCACCAACATGGCACCCAGATAAGAAAAGGTTGCCGCAGTGGGACTGGCAAAAATACTGACGATGGCCTGGGTGAAACCAAAGGTCATGCCGACCACCAATGCACCCATCACAGAACCTGGTCCACCAATGATCATGATGGCAAATGCAGTGATTGACATGGTCCAAGCGACTGTCAGATCGAAGCTATAGGCGAGGGCAAACAAAATGCCCCCCAGGAAAATAATGGTCGAACCCAACACAAAAGACAAGCGGTAAATGGATCGCACATTCACCCCCCTCAATGCAGCAGCCTCTCGGTTTTGAAATACCGCACGCAGCGCACGGCCATAAGGGTGGTACCGAAGCAGCGCAAACAGCGCCACCAGTACCAACAAACTGACAGCCATCACAAACAGTCGGTTGTTGGGAATGGGGAAAGGCCCGATCATGGAAATTCCCTCCACCACCGGCGGCAAACTGAATTGATCGCTCCACTTGGCGTAGGTCATAGAAAAAATGCCGGTCATGATCTGTGTCATGCCCAGCGTCACCACAAAGTAAGCCACGTTCCGATTGGGCGTGTCGTACAGCCTTCGAATCAAAATCCACTCTAAAAAATAGGACAGACCAACGCCCAATACAAGAACCGCGATAGCGGCTAGCCAACTGCTCCAACCCAATGATGCAGTAAAGGTCCATGCGACCAGCGCTGCCAACAAAAAGAACTGCCCGTTGCTGGCATTGGGCAGCCAGACGCAGCCATACACGATGGTCACGCCGGCAGCGACCAAGGCGAATATGGCCCCCAGGATCAGTCCGGTTGACAGCGTTGACAACAAAATCAGCAATTGGGAATCGGTCATCTCATATCCTTGGCTTCCAAAGCCTCAACGGCCGCTCAATGTAGAAGCGCTGCTTGGACTGATAAGTGCGCTTGCCATTGACGGACTGAATTTCCATGAAGTACATGTACTCTTTGCGAGCACCGTTTTTATCAAACTCAATGGGCACGCCACTCGTGCTTTCTTTGGTTTTGAGCGCTGACAAGGCATTGCGCAGCTTTTCACGGTCATCGGCGGTGCCTGCTTTTTCAATCGCCTCTTTGAAAATATAAGGCGTGACGTAACAGTAGTTCTCAACGTAGGACGGTGGGCGTGAATTGGCTGCATCAAAACGGCTGATGAAGTCTTTGCCTTCCTTGGTCAGGGTATCTGTGCCATGGTCAAAGAAGGTGCCGTAGATAGAACCCACACTGCGTGAGCCCCAACCAAAGACTTGCGTGGTGATGCCATAGGGGTGGATGATTTGTTGTGGCTTGATGCCCAGGTCCAGCAATTGGTTGGTCAACACATTGTCAAATGCGCCGGCACCACTGACGATCACATAGTCGGGATTGGCAGCACGCACTTGGGCCGCTTGAACCGTTGCATCGCTTGAACCTTGGGGAAACAAAATGTCAGATACGACGCTCAACTTGGAGCGCTGTGCCTGATAGCGAAAACCGGCCATGATGGCCCGCATGAGTGCGGCATCCGAGTGCATCAAGGCGACTTTTGCGCCTGGTTTGACTTGCTCGATGTATTTGGCCATGGCATATCCCCAACCGGCCGCGTCTGGCTCGATGCGAAAGGTGTACCTGGATCCGGGTTTGGTCAGCTGAGGGAACGCCGCCACGGGAACCAAAAAAGGCAACTTTTGCTGTTCTGCATAGCCATACATAGCAAGCGCTACATCGGAACTTGTCGGTCCACTCAAGGCCAGTACCTTGTCGTTGACATCCAGGTTGCGTGATGCGGCCAGTGCCTGGGATGAGTTGGTTTGGTTATCGGTGACGATGAATTCCAAAGGGCGTTTGAGGACTCCGCCCGCTTTGTTGATCTCATCCGTGGCCATCTTCAAACCCGCCACGCAACTGGTGCCAAAAAAGGTCCAAGGGCCAGTCAGTTCAGTGACAAATCCAATTTTGATGGGGTTGCCCGTCTGCGCGTGCAATCCACTGGCGCACAGTGCGGCAGCACTGAGGGCCACCGCAGCGGCCAGTTGTGACAAAAGGGGTTTTTTCATGGTTGTCTCCTGGGTTAAAAATTTTGAAGTGATGAAAAAAGATTTCTGCTTCAGGCTGGTTCGCCCTCAAACGACCTGGCCATGCCAACACATTGTGCATCTGTGCAGACCTTTGCCCGCATCAACGGCCAAGCGCAATGATTCTTAGATTTATAAGTGCACATATCGGTCAATGGGTCGTCTTGAAACTGGGTGGTATGGCATTGGTCTTGAAATCCATCGGCCAAATTTCGCTTAACCGGGCCACTGTGGCTTTGAGCAAAGGGGCGTGGGCTTCGAGTTCTGCCTGCGACATGCGGGAAGTCGGTGCAGCCACGCTCACCACACCCACACAAAACCGCTCATCTTTGATATTGGAAATGCAAATCGGGGCGGCGATGGCGCGCACGCCCAACTCGTTTTCCTCATCGCTGCTGGCGAATCCACGGTCGCGAGCCAATTGCAGGTCCATCTCAATGGCGGTGCGTTCGGTTTTGGTATGGGGCGTCAACGGGTCAAGGCCCTCGCGCAACAAAATCGGCCAAACTTGCGCGGGCGGCAATTGTGCCAACCATACCTTGCCAGCTGCGTGGGTGTTATACCCAATGCTGAGACGGTAATTCGGATCAATGTGCAAACTGCGGCGAGCTCCAGTGAAAGCCAGCACCCAAGTCAGACGTTGTTCTGGCTCAACAACGGCCAATCGCACCAACTCACCAGTTTCATTGGCCAGCTCACGCAAGACACCATTGGTTTGGTCCAGCACGCGGGTCTGGGATAACTTTCGCAACCCCAAATTACTCAGTTTGTAGGTCAGGTGGTAAGTCTGCGTCAAATCGTCGCGGTATACATAGGCGGCATTTCGCAACTCATCGAGCAAACGCAAGGCAATGGCTTTGTTGACCTCGAGTTGCCGGGCCAGTTCAGCCAAACTCCAGCCCCCCTCACCTTCGCCCAACAATTCAAGCAGGCGCAATCCACGTCGCAGGGACAACACCCCCCCAGCCAATTTACCTTGGTTGGCGTCAGTGGCAAACGGCTCTAAATGCCGTGTACGCACTCTTTGGGCGGGCGGCTTATCCATCAACTGCAACAACGGTCCACCAGCAAACCCGCAGCACGTGCATCGGCTTGAAATTGACGCGCCTCAAATGAAAACAAGGCCTGGTGCGGTGAGCTTTGGCGCACCCGCCGTGACAACTGGGGGTCGGTGCCGCCGGGGTCGGTGGCTTGGCTGGTATAGGGCTGATCCACTGGCAATTGGTTGGCGCGCATGTAGTCGCGCAACTCTGCGGTCGCACTGGCTTGCGCATGACCCGTCTTCGCATCCAAAACCACCCCATAATGTTTGTGCGCCATCTCACCGCTCACATAACCATTGCGCACATCGTCCTCGACACGCGAGGTATCACGTTCAGTGGGTTTGCCGTAGCCACCGCCACCACCCGATCGAAGCGTCCAGGCGTCCCCGCTGCGCAAGGTTTGGGAAAACACCTTGCCCGTTTTGTAAACCACCTCTTGCTCGCCCTTGCGTTGTATGCACACCTCATTACCAAAAGCGGACAGGCCGCCAAACAAGCCCCAAGGCCGACACTCCACACGCTCAATTTGGGTGTTGAACATGATGTCTGACATGACACGGATGGTTTGCTCTGTGCCCAGTCCACCCCGAAATGTGCCCGCGCCACCAGAGTCAGGTCGCAACTGATACTTCTCCACCAGCAAGGGGTATTTGGCTTCCACTTGTTCGGAAGGACCATTGTGGGTGTCACCATCATTGATGGCAATCGTGGCACTCATGCCGTCTTCATTGAATTTGGCACCCCACCCACCCCCAATGAGGCCGCCCAAATAAAGAAACAACCGACTGTCAGCAGGCTGTCGACCGTGAATCGAAGCAATGACCAAATCGGCATGGTGACCGGCGATCACCCGGTTTGGAATGGCAGGCGCCAATGCACGGAACACCGTATCGACCACTGTCATTGGAAAGGTCATCCACCAGCGCATGGGTGCAGGGCGGCGGGCATTGACCACTTTGCCCTCGGGCAAGATGACCTTGAGCGGTCGAAAGCAACCGTCGTTGATCGGCAGTTCATTGGGCGCCATCAAACACTTGAAGGCCACCTGTGCGCAAGCAATGCCGGCTGACTCACCGGAGTTGTAAAACCCACGCACTTGGTCACTTACGCCTGACAGGTCGATGGTCATCTCGTCGCCTGCCACCGTCACCTTGACCCGGATGGCAATTCGTTTACCCATGTCCACGCCATCGTCGTCCAGGAATGACTCCGCCTCATATTCCCCATCGGGAATGGCCGCCACCAGGGCGCGTGACCCGGCCTCGCCTTGATCAAAAATGCGCTCGATCGCATTGACCACCGTGGGCTTTCCGTATTTATGCAGCATCTCCAACACCCGGCGCTGGCCGGTTTTGACGGCGGCAATCTGAGCGCGCAAGTCTCCCATGGCACGCTCAGGAATGCGCACATTGATCTCGATGATTTGGAAAATTTCGGCGTTCGGAACCCCTTTTCGATAAATTTTCACGATGGGCATCTGCAAGCCCTCGGAAAAAATGTCAAAGGTCATGCCATCCAAGGTACCGCCGATGTCTTGCCAATGTGCCATGCAAGCGGAGAATCCAACGATTTCGCCTTCAAAAAATATGGGCACCACAAAGGTCATGTGGTTGAGGTGACTGCCTGTGATGTAGGCGTCGTTGGTGAGCAACACGTCGCCGTCTTCAATTTGTTCGTAGCCAAAGTGGGCAATCATGCGTTTGACTGTATTGCTCATACCGCGGATGAACATGGGCAAGCCAATGCCAATGGAGACCGTGTTGCCTTCCCGGTCAAAAATGCCCACTGTGAAGTCCAGCGCTTCGTAAATGATCATGTTGTAGGCGGTTCGCATGAGGTTGGATTTCATCTCCTCCGTTGCGGCCACCATGCCGTTGCGGATGATCTCTGTGGTCACCGCATCAATTTTGCGCGTTTCAGCCATGGTTGCTCACCTCAATGATCAAGTTACCAAATTCATCTACTTCCACACGGTCACCAGGCATGACCACGGTGGTGGAGGCGTATTCTTCTATCAAACAAGGGCCATCAATTCGGTTGCCCGTCTGCAGTTGGTCACGCTGATAAACCGATGCCTCTTGCCAACCTGTTTCTGCCGTGAAATAAATGGGTCTGGTGGTTGCTTTGGCCATGGGTTGGTTGGAACCTGCCGCCACCTTGGCCAACACTGGCTTGGGCATTTGCCCCACGACCGAGGTGCGGATGCTGACGATTTCCGCCTTTTCAGCATCAGAGCTGTAACCATAGCGCTGTAAATGCACCGCGTCAAAAAGCCGCTTGACCTCAAGCTTGCTGCCTTGCTGAAAGACGCTCAAGGGAATCTCCACTGTCACCGCATGCTCTTGACCCACATAGCGCATGTCCAAGCCCCGCTCAACATGGATGTCTCCCACCCGAACGGCGGCTTGTCGGATTTCGGTCTGACCTTGCTGTTCCATCTCACCACACAACTGATTGACCAAGTCAAAGTCCAGCTGATCCAAGGGCAAGAAACGGGTTTTGACGTAATCGCGGCGCAGATCGGCTACCAACATGCCGTAGGCTGAAAAATGGCCGGGTGCATTGGGGATGATGACCTTGGGCATTTGCAGCTCACGTGCCACCAGCACTGCATGCAAGGGACCTGCCCCGCCAAATGCGACCATCGGAAAATCGCGCGCATCGAGTCCGCGCTCGGTGGTCACGCGTTTGACGACCGCCGACATGGTGGATGCCGCGATGCGGATGATGCCCTCGGCGGCCTCCTCCAGCGACATACCCAATGGCTCTGCAATGTGGGTGCGCAGTGCGGCCTGGGCGCGGGCCAGGTCGAGTTGCATGTCGCCCCCCAAAAACCGCGATGCGGACAAGCGACCCAAAATCAAATTGGCATCGGTGACCGTGGGCTCGGTGCCACCCAGCCCATAGCAAACGGGACCGGGCACGGAGCCAGCGCTTTGGGGCCCAACGCGCAAAGATTGACCAGCGGCCAAACGGGCAATGCTGCCCCCACCCGTGCCCACCTCTTGAATGTCAATCATCGGTATTTGAACCGGCAGGCCCTCGGTGTATCCGCCAATCATGGAGGAGGTGGTCATCATCACATCGCCTTGCAAAATCACACCCGACTTGGCGGTGGTGCCCCCCATGTCAAAGGCAATGGCATCTTGCAAGCCAATGCGCCGGCACAGGTCACGGGTACCGATCACGCCCGCAGCGGGACCAGACTCGAGCATGCGGATACATTCGCGGCCTGCGGTATCTGCGTCGTACAAACCACCAGTAGACTGAACAATGAGAAAGCCACCGTCAAACTTTTTTTGCGCCAAATGGTCAACGATTTCGGACAAATATGTCGACACCCGTGGTCCTATATAAGCGTTGGCGGCAATGGTGGAGGTGCGCTCGTATTCCCGGTACTCTTGAGACAATTCGTGTGAGGCCGAAACGAATGCCTTGGGGAATCGCTTGCTGAAGTAGGCTTTGGCGGCCACCTCGTGAGCGGGGTTGCGGTAAGAGTGCATGAACATGATGGCAATGGCCTCAACCCCTTCGGCCTCCATGCGATCGGCCAGCGTCGCCATCTCCGACTCCTGCAAAGGCTTGAAAACCTCTCCTGTGACCAGCAAGCGCTCGTCCACTTCGTAGCGCAAAGCGCGATCGATCAAGGGGCGGTGTTTGCGAAAAAACAGGTTGTAAGCCTCTGGCCGGTTGATGCGGCCAATTTCGTAGATGTCGCGAAACCCCTGCGTGGTGACCAAGGCTGTCTTGGCGCCAGTGCGCTCGAGCAACGTATTGATGGCCACGGTGGTGCCATGCAAAAACAAATTGGCTTGCTCAAACGCCGAACCGGATTTGATCACCCCCTCATTGATGCCTTCAATCAAGTGAGCGGGTGTCGTCAAGCATTTGCCCAGACGAATAGCGCCTGTGGACTCGTCAAAAATGGCAATATCGGTGAACGTTCCGCCCACATCGGCGGCTATTCGGGCAGTGGCAGCTGAACTCAATTCAAAAACTCCATGGACCCAGATGCGTTGAAACGGACATCGCTCAATGCAAGGGCATCGCCGAAAAATATAACAGCGTTACCTTTTATGCCGCATGGGGCTTACCCGAGTCGATAAACCCGCGTAGCGGTGTCGTGCCAAACCGCTTTTTGTGTGTCCCTCGGGTATTCCCGTAGGCACTGACCCATCACATCTACCAAGTGCGCATAACTGGTCCACAGTTTTTCAACGGGAAAGTTGCTGCCAAACATGCACCGTTCGGGCCCAAACATGGACAAGGTTTCGCTCACGGTGGGTTGCCAGATGTCCACATCGCAGCGGCGCGCAAATGTGCTCAAGGCCGACAGTTTGGTGCAGACATTGGGGCAGTCGGCCAAGGCTTTCATGCCTTCGCGCCATGGGCGCAGGGTTTCGGGGGCGAAGTCCACCAGCATGCCAGCGTGGAGCAACACGAAAGTGAGTTGCGGAAATTTGCGCACCAATTCAAGGGCATGTGCCATTTGGTTCGGGAAGACTTGCAACTCAAAAATCAAACCACGCTCTTGGACCTGTGCCAAACCCTTTTGCCACTGCAGGTCCAAAAATGAGTCTGGTGCGCTGGCAAAACGATATAGTGAATTTTGGTGCCAATGCAGTTGTTGGCGCACCCCGCGAAAACCGGGATGGGCCATCTGGGCATCGAGCAATTGCCCGACCTGCGGGTCGGCCAAATTGGCGTATCCAATGCTGGCGTGGGGAAACTGGTGCTGGTTTGAAACGGATTGAACCCAAGATACCTCTTCCAATGCCCCCGCTTCGGGCCAGTTGGTTTGCACATAAACCGATCGCACCACCCCGCAATCGGCCATGTCTTGGCGAAATTCATCGAATAAATAGTCTCGCCGAATGGCTTCGTATTCACCAAAGATGCGCGGCACCATCGGACCGCTGAGCCAGGGCAAGTCAGCTTTGCGCCACAAATGGTGATGGGCGTCAACAATGGGGATCTGCATAAGATGGAAACGATTTGAAATATTTTTGAAACTGAGAGAAGCGCCCTGGCACCTCTATTTGCCGGTTTCCATGGCTTTTTTATAACGGGCCAGATTATCTGCATTGGGCGGATACAAGCCCGGCAAAACGGCACCCTTTGCAACCTCTGACATGATCCATCTCTCCAACTGCTCTTGCGCCTGGGCAGATTTGACAATGTCATCCAATATATTTTGTGGGATCAGCACGGCGCCGTCGTCGTCGAGCACCACCACGTCGTTGGGAAACACTGCCACACCGCCGCAACCAACGGGCTGTTGCCAGTCGACAAATGTCAAGCCAGCCACAGACGGGGGAGACGCCGTTCCAGCACACCAAACAGGCAGGCCGGATTGCAGCACACCGGACAAGTCACGGACCACGCCATCTGTGACCAAGGCAACCACTTGGCGTTTGGCCATGCGGGCACAAAGAATATCGCCAAAGATGCCGGCATCTCTCACACCCATGGAGTCCACCACGGCAATCGAGCCTGCAGGCATGGCCTCGATGGCCGATCGTGTGGAAATAGGGTTGGCCCATGATTCAGGTGTGGCCAAATCTTCACGCGCGGGCACAAACCGCAGGGTAAAAGCTCGACCAATCAGCCTGGGCATGCCCGTTTTGATGGGTGCCGGTCCACGCATCCACACATTGCGCAAGCCTTTTTTGAGCAGCACCGTGGTCAGGGTGGCCGTCGTGATGTGTGACAGCGCTTCGATGATGGTTGGATCAAGGGGTGGTAAAGCTGGTGTGGTCATTTGTTAAACCCTTTTTGCGCTAGAAGCTCCCCTGACAAGGACGACACCCGATCTCAGAGCATCGACGGCAGCCAAGTTGCCAATGGGGGATACAACACCAAGGCCAACAACAGCAAGATGTCTGCATACAAAAAAGGCATCACACCCTTGAAGATTGTTTGCAGTGATACCTCGGGGTTTTGACTTTGAACCACGAACACCGTTAGACCCACCGGCGGAGAAATCAAACCCACGGTGGACATGACCGTCACAAACACACCAAACCAAATGGGGTCAAAACCAATGCTTTTGATCAATGGCAACAAAACAGGCACGGTGATCAGCAAGGTGCTGACCTCTTCCAAAAATGTGCCCAGCAATAAATACAAGGCCACGATGGCCAAGATCACCATCAATGGAGACAACTGCCAACGCTCCACCAAATTCACCAAGGAAACAGGGAACTGGGTCAACACGATCAAGCGTGAGAACACAAATGCACCAATGACAATGAAAAACAGCATGGCAGAGGTTTGCACCGTCTCCACACCCGCCTCCCAAATACCACGCCAATCCAAAGTGCGGGTCGCTACACCAATCACGATGGCGGCAAAAGAAGCCACGGCTGCTGCTTCGGTCGGGCTGAACCAACCCAGGTAAATGCCCACCACTGCCAATACAAAAAGCAAGGCCAACTTCCAAATACCGGCCAGGGCTTTGATGCGAGAACCCCAAGGCAAACTGGGCGTCAAAGGCATCTTTTCAGGGTGAAGTTTGGCCAAAATGGCAATGACAATCACATACGCAATGGCCAACAAAATGCCTGGGATCATGGACGCTGCAAACAATTTGGCAATGGGCTCTTCCGCCACCAACGAATAAATCACCAAGATCAGCGATGGCGGAATGAGGATACCCAAAGTGCCCGCAGATGCCACCGCCCCTGTTGCCAACTCCATGTCGTAACCATAGCGGCGCATTTGCGGAATGGCCACTTTGGAAAACGTTGCCGCAGTGGCAATTGAAGAGCCACAAATCGCCGCAAATGCAGCGCACGAACCAATGGTGGCTGCTGCCAATGCCCCACGCACCCCACTGAAGATGGCGTTGGCTGCATCAAACAATTCGCTGGACATATTGGCGCGGGAAGCCACGGCGCCCATGAAGATGAACAAAGGAACAACCGTGAAGGAATAGGCTACGCCAGGGTTGGCACCCGTGAGCTCATAAGGCACCGATGCCAGGGTGCGCAAGGCCACCCCCCAACCTTGCGAAGCCGCATAACCCAAGGTGCCGCTGATGAGCAGTGCCACGGCAATGGGCACACGCAAAAACATCAGTACCAGCAAGCCCACCACAGCCAGCAGGCCAATGAGTTCAATGTCCATTTTCTTCCTTGGCCTTTTCCGGCGCTGCGCCCAGCCACATCTGCAGCATCACCACCAGCAAAGACAAAAGAATGCCCGTCCAAGCCGGGGCCATGAACCAGATTTTGGGAATTTGCAAGTCGGCACTGGTATCGCCAAAAGAGATGACGTCGAGCATGGGCTGCCACATGTTCCAAACCAAGACCACCAACACCACCGCATTGAACACTGTCGCCACGCGTTGCAAAGCGGGGCGCCATTGGGGCCAATGGTCGTCAATGATGTCCATGGTGATGTGGGCAAAACGCCAAAAAACACCTGGCAAAGCAAAGAAAAAGGCCACGCCCAAGGCCAGCTCCACCATCTCGGTCACACCCGTCATGGGATGGTCAACAAACTTGCGCATGCTCACATCTGTGATGGTCAACAAAATCATCACCAGCACCATGAGCACCGCCATGCTGTCGAGCGCCAACATGCTCTTTTCAACCCAGTCACGTGCCTTCATGTCTGTCGCCACCCTGAAAGTGCAAATGTGAAATATTGCAAACGGGTTTATGCCCAAAAGTTTTTAGAAGTTTTGGCATGCTTTTCAGCCAACGTCTTCATCATGGTGTACACCTGACGGGCTGGCAGGCCCTTGGCTTCCATGGCCTTTAAATTGGACTCGGTGATATCGGCGCCAATCTTTCGAAGTTTGTCGTCTTCGGACTTGGCCAAACGAATGCCCTCGCCACCGCCGTCCATCATCGCTTTTTTACCTGGCACGTCGAGCGCGTCCCAACCTTGACCAATCTCACGCTCAATGCCTGTGACAGATTCGGTGACCATGGCTTGCAAATCAGGGGGCAATTTGGCAAACCAAGCCTCGTTGGCCACCACAGCGAAGCTGGAGACAAAGCAGTACATCTCGGTGGTGAATTTGCAGATACCGCCCAGTTTCCAAGCAATGCCGGCACCACCATAGTCGGTGAAAGCGCCGTCCAAGGTGCCCTTTTGCAATTGCTCAGCCACTTCTGTGGGCGGCACACCCACGGGTGTGGCCCCCAAAGCTGCAATGAACTCTCGAATGGCTGGGGTGGAAAACCGCAGGCGTTGACCTTTGAAATCATCCAAACTGCGAATGGCCTTTTTGGCGGTATGAACACTGCCGGGTTGGTGGGTGAACAGAAACAAAACCTTGGTGCCACGGTGCTCAGCGTCCAGGTATTTGGTGCGCAGCTCTGGATCATTGAGCACCTTGATGCCAATTTCTGCACTGCCCACCAAGTACGGCATATTGACAATTTCGGTCAACTGGAAGCGACCGGGGGTGGAACCATGCAAGAAAAACGACATCTCGGCGGTGCCATCGCGGGCAAAATCAAAATGCTTTGGAGTTGGCCCCATTTGCGCACCGGGAAAGTGCTTAAAGCTCAGTCGCCCATTGGACTTTTTCTCCAAGGCTTCGCCCCATTTCACCAACCACTGCGACTGAAAGTGTTGAGGGCCAACAAAATTGGCCACCTTGACTTCAAACTTTTGCTGCGGCAAAACGAGTGATGGGAAGGCCACCATGCCGGTGGCAACTGCGCTGCGGGTCACCAATTGGCGTCTAGATATTGTCATTTCGTCTCCTTGAACTCAGTTAATCGACCGACATAACAAGGTCCAGTTTATCAACCATGTTCAATACAAGAACGCGGGTAAACCAGAACGAGGGCGGGAGGAACTGGTTGGTTATTGGTCGAACTAAAGATGGTGCAGGCCAACACCCGGACAAGCCCAAATGCATATCGCCATTGAGCCTGGCCGTGGTGTATTGAACGCCATCAATCTTTGAAGGCTTCAACCTGGATCATCAATGTCACTTCATCGCCAATGACCGGGAGATAGGCTTTCATGTCAAAGTCGGAACGTTTGATCGAGCCAGTCAAATTTCCACCGCACTGATCCTTCTTGCTGCGGGGATGTTGCCCACAAGCGAAGTTGGTGAAAGTGAGTGTGACGGGTCGTGTCACACCCATCAGGGTGAGGTCTCCATTGACACTGGACGGTTTGTCATCCTTGAAAGTGAATTGCGATCCCTTGAAAGTCATGTGGGGGATCTGTTCGGAATTGAAAAAGTCTTTCCCCCTGACCACGCTTTCCATGAACGCATGCCCAGATGCGAATGATGCCGTCTGGATAGTCACCTCCACACTGCCGGTGCGCGCCGCCATGTCAAGGACTGCTTTCCCAGCGGATTTGGTGAAAATGCCAACGTGATTTGAAAACCCGTTGTGGTTAATAGAAAAACGCGGCACCGTGTGGTCAGGATCCAGTGTGTATGCCACGGGGGCAGCAACTGCGCCCAAACTGCAAACCATTCCCATCACCAAAGCAACAAATTTTTGATGCATATTCATGCGATTGTCTCCAGATTAAATTATTTTTTAAACACCAATTTGAAACGCACTGACACCTCATTTGCAACAACGCTTGTGTCCGCCCAAGCGCCATCACCAATCTTGAATTGAACCCTTTTCAGCGGCACTTCTCCTTCCAGTACCAGAGCGGCCCCTTCACTTCGGCTGCGAAAGCTCACCACGACATCATGGGTCGCGCCCTTGAGCGTTAACTTACCGGGCGCCTCGTATCGACCAGGGGAGACCATTTTTGCCCCGGCGACGACCACACTAGAGATGGGAAACTGTCGGGAATCAAACCATGCAGCAGACTGAATATCTTGATTCCATCCCTTGTCCCCAAGGTCCACACTGGTCATGTCGATGTCAACGCGGGCCTGGGTACTTTCTGGCTTTGCTGGCAAAAAGACAGCCTGGGCCGAAAACTTAAGAAACTTGCCGCCTCCGGGCACCCCTTGTTGCCGGAACCCAAAGCTGATCTCGCTGCGTTCTGCGTCCACACCCTGGACCGCGAAAACGACCTGAGTTAGCAGCCCAAGCAGGAAAAAAAGCGCCCATTTGGCGACTTTCATCACATTGGACATTGGCTGCGAATGTCCATCGCGATCACCTTGTGGCATCAGTTTATTCATTGCCAAAATCTGACTTTGGGAAGCATTCTTTGCATGACGCCGTCCTTGTCCCACCAGTGATGTTTAAGCGCTGCTGCAATGTGCAAAATGATCATCACTGCCAGCAGCCGTGTGAGTACAAAGTGTACTTGCTTCAAGGCGCTGGCCGACACCGGGTCCTTTTGCAATAAATCTGGCAACTGCAAAGTTGGCATCCCAAACGGTACCGTGGGTACCCCTGCGGCAGATGAATACAGCCACCCACTCAAAGGAATCAAAAAAAGTAGCAAATACAAAAAACGGTGTGACAGTGCCGACGCACTTTTTTGCCACGCAGCGATATCCTCCGGCAAAGCTGGCGGTGGATTGAAGAACCGGAAAACGCCTCGAACAACAACCAAGCCAAAGATGGTCACGCCAAGCCACTTGTGGTACGCATAGCTGTTGATCTTTTCTGGGCTGAAGTCCATGCCTACCATGCGCAACCCCAAAGAAAAACTGCCGATCAAAAGCAGCACAGTCATCCAGTGAAGCAGCATGGCCGGCAGGGGGTATCGATGCACTGTCATTGATGAACTTAAAAAGTTACTGCTGTTAACACCAACTGGATATTATCAATAAAAAGTCATAAACTGCTCTAAGACTGATTGGATTATCTTGATCTGTCTGTTTCATTTTTTCGCTTTTCGCAAAGGCTCCCATGAAATTCGGCATCAATTTTTTCCCCTCTTTTCGCCCCAGCGACAGCACCACGGCCGATTACTACCAGCAATGCATCACCTTGGCCGAATGCGCAGACCGATTGGGTTTCCACAGCGTTAAAACCGTTGAACACTCGTTTTACGACTATGGTGGACACTCGCCCAACCCCTGTGTCTTTTTGTCGGCTTTGGCGGTGCGCACCCAACGCATCCGCGTGATGACGGGTGCGGTCATACCGGCATTTCATCACCCAGCGCACTTGGCAGGGGACTTGAGCATGCTCGACAACATGAGCCGAGGACGGCTCGATGCTGGTTTTGGTCGTGCTTTCTTGCCCAAAGAGTTCGAGGTGTTTGGAGTCCCCATGGAAGAAAGCAGAGCGCGCTTTGAAGAAGCCATTGGCATGATCAAACAACTTTGGACCGAAGATCGTGTCCAAGCCAAAGGCCAGTTTTGGCACCTCGATGATGTGCACC
>RFXS01000002.1 GCA_009921465.1 Betaproteobacteria bacterium | reverse complement strand
CATCATCTCTTGCAGGTCTTGGGCACTGGGTTCGGTTGGAGAGGCATCGGGCTCGGTCGGTGGTTCATGGGGTTCGTCGGGGACATTGTTTTGCGCGTGGGGCGGCGGCTCGATCGGCTCGCTGGTTTCTTCGGGCGCTGAATCTGCGTTTGATTCATCGGGTAGCGGCTCGCTGGGCCACTGGGTGGCACGTGGGGCCAGCACACAGCGGGCAGCAAAACCCAGGTCATCGGTGTCTAGCTCACTGTGCCCGTTCAATGCCGCATGGGCGCAGGCCACGCGCAAGGCCAGGCTGGGTGCGCGCAAAGAAGCAATGCCCAATGCCAATGCGCTGGCGCACAGCGCGTGCAGCTGTTCATCGCTGGCTTGGATGTGCTGCAGCCGCGCGCGTGCTTGCGCCAAAGCCTGTGGGCTGAGCTGGATGTGCAGTGCGTCGAGCTCTGGGCTGTCACTGCTTTGTGCCTTGTCCAACAGGGTGACGTCGATGTCCGATGGCGCGAGAGCTTGCAAGTCGAGCCAAACGCCCAGCCGCTCTTGAAGTGCGCCACCCACGCCAGGTTCATCGGGCAAGGACTCATCCAAGGCCACCACACCAAAGCGTGTGTTGCTGGCCAAGGTGTTGTGGTGGGTTGCGGGTACCTGGCCGTTTTCGAGGGCTTGCACCAGCGGGGCCAACAATGCTGGGGGCATGCGCTCGGCCATGGGCAGGCAGACCAGCCCTTGATCGGCTTGTTGCAGCAACCCGGCTTGCATGCGCAGTTCGCCAGTTTGCAGGGTGTGGGCCAGGTCAATCCCGCCGAGCAAGCGTTGCGCATCGGCCGACCCCGGCACTTTGACCAGTGGCAAGCCCAGTTGCGCCAAAGCATGCAGCCAGCGCTCGCGCACCGGTCCATGAGGGGCGCGCAAGCACACTCCGCCAAAGCCGTGTGGGTCCAGTTGCAATATTTGCAAACAGGTCAGTGCATCGTTCCAAGCTTCGATTGGCGCAGCGTTGGGTGCGTTGTCGTGGATCATGCCAGCCAGCGCATGCAGACTCAGGCGGCCAGCACTTCTTGCAGGCTGCGTTGCACGCGGGCGCCGGAGTCGGTATCGTCCAGTGGGTTGCGGCGAAGGCGGTGGCGCAGGGCCAGTGGGGCCATGCTTTGCAGGTGTTGGGCCTGAACCGACAGCTGCCCTTGCAAGGCGGCAAAGGCGCGGGTGGCGCGCAGCAGTGTGAGCTCGGCGCGCAGACCATCGGTACCCAATTGCTGACACAACCGGGCGCACAGCATCAACATGTCATCGCTCACAGTCACTTGGGCCAATCGCTCCCGTGCCTTGACGATGCGTTTTTGCAGTTTTTGGTTTTCTTTGTGCCAATGCGCTTTGAAACCAGCCGGGTCTTTATCAAACCCATCGCGGCGCTTGATGATCTCCACCCGCAGCGCCAGGTCTTGCGGGGTGCGTACCTGTACCGACAGGCCAAAACGGTCGAGCAACTGGGGCCGCAGTTCGCCTTCCTCGGGGTTGCCGCTGCCCACCAGCACAAAGCGGGCCGGGTGTCGCACACTCAGGCCTTCGCGTTCGACCAGGTTCTCGCCCGAGGCGGCCACATCGATGAGCAAGTCCACCAGGTGGTCGTCGAGCAAGTTGACCTCGTCGATGTACAAAAAGCCCCGGTGTGCCTGCGCCAGCAAGCCGGGCGAGAATTGCTTGACGCCTTGGGACAAGGCTTTTTCCAAGTCAAGCGCGCCGACCACGCGGTCTTCGGTGGCCCCCAAAGGCAGATCCACCACGGCCACAGGCTGGCGCTGCACCCCGGTTTTTGTTTTTGGATCTTTCGCCTGGCATACCGGACAGGCGTTGGCAGGTTGGGTGGGGTCACAGCGGTAGGGGCAGCCCTTGACCACCTCTATGGGGGGCAGCAAGTCGGCCAAGGCGCGAACGGCGGTCGATTTGCCAGTGCCTCGGTCGCCCAAGACGAGCACGCCACCAATAGAAGGGTCCACCGCCACCACCTGGATGGCCAGCGTCATTTCGTCTTGACCAACGATGGCCGCAAAAGGAAAGGTCAATGCCATGGGCGATTCCACAAAACAATTCTCAGCCCATCATCCAAAAGACTTGTTAAAGTGTCAAGTTAAATTTACAGGTAATTTAAAAAAATGTCGTTTCTTCAACCCTGCTGGCCCGAGTTCACTCGGAGTAAACCAAGGGTTTTCCTTGGTGGCGTCCACTGTGCCCTATTTAAACTGTCAATTAAACTTGACATTTTGTCGTGTGGATGTAAATTCACGATCATTGAAGTAAAAAGTGAAGACCAATCATGGACGCCTTGCAGGAATGGATTCAATCGCCAACGCAATTGAGAGCGCTCTCTGAGGAGCGCTTGCCAGCTTTGGCCCATGAATTGCGTCAACGTCTGATTGCGTCGGTGTCACAAACGGGTGGCCATTTCAGTTCGAATTTGGGCACGGTAGAACTGACCATTGCCTTGCACTATGTTTTCAACACCCCAGAGGACAGACTGGTTTGGGATGTGGGTCACCAAACCTACGCCCACAAAATGCTGACGGGCCGAATGGACCGCATGGCGACCTTGCGCCAACGTGGCGGCTTGAGCGGGTTTCCCCGACGTGAAGAAAGTGCCTACGACGCTTTTGGTACGGCACACTCATCCACCAGCATCTCGGCGGCACTGGGCATGGCCATGGCGGCAAAACTCTCGGGCAGCCGCAGAAAGTCGGTGGCAATCATTGGCGATGGCGCACTCACCGCAGGCATGGCCTATGAAGCGATGAACAACGCAGGCACGAGTGAATGTGACCTGTTGGTGGTGCTCAATGACAACGACATGTCCATCAGCCCACCAGTGGGGGCCTTGAACCAATACCTTTCTGAATTGATGTCGGGGCGTTTTTATGCACAAGCCAAAAAGTTGAGCCATCAACTGCTGCGCAATGCACCGCCTTTGTTTGCACTGGCGCGTCACTTGGAGCAACAAGCCGAGCAGTTCATCCAGCCAGACACGATATTCGAAAAGCTCGGATTTGAATATACCGGACCGATCGACGGCCACGATGTCCTCGGGTTGGTCGAAGCGATGAAAAAAATATCCAAACAAAAAGGCCCACAGTTTTTGCATGTCGTCACCCGCAAAGGACATGGGTATGCCAAAGCGGAAGCGGACCCCGTGAGCTACCACGGGCCGGGAAAATTTGACCCCGCTGTGGGTTTGAAGCCGGGCGCACCGGGAAAACCAACATTCACGCAGGTGTTTGGGCAATGGCTGTGCGATATGGCCAGCCAAGACCCGCGCTTGGTGGGCATTACGCCGGCCATGCGAGAGGGCTCCGGCATGGTCGCGTTCAGCCAGCGATTTCCAGACCGTTACCACGACGTGGGGATTGCAGAGCAGCATGCAGTGACGTTCGCCGCAGGCCTGGCCTGCGAAGGCCTCAAACCTGTGGTGGCCATTTACTCCACTTTTTTGCAAAGAGCCTATGACCAATTGATACACGATGTGGCATTGCAAAAATTGCCGGTGGTGTTTGCTTTGGACAGGGCTGGCTTGGTGGGTCCCGATGGTCCCACCCACGCTGGCATGTTTGACATTGCATTTACCCGTTGCATCCCGCACATGGGAGTGGCTTGCCCGGCTGATGAAAACGAATGCCGGCAATTGCTCAGCACAGCTTTTGCAAGCGATCGCCCAGTGACTGTGCGGTACCCGCGTGGTTCAGGTGTTGGTGCCACCGTGCAATCAGATTTGAGCGCCTTGCCCTTTGGTCGAGCTCAAATTCGGCGTCAAGGCCAAGGCATTGCCATTTTTGCATTCGGGCCCTTGCTGTATGAAGCGCTGAAAGCAGCCGAATCGATCAATGCCACGGTGGTCAATATGCGTTGGGCCAAGCCACTGGACATAGAGATGGTGAAAAAAATAGCACAAGCGCATGAGCGCTTCATCACGATCGAAGATGGGGTTCGCATGGGTGGCGCAGGCGCTGCCGTCGTGGAAGCCATGCAAGAAATGGGCATTGCCAAGCCTGTGTTGGTCATGGGCTTTGAAGATGAGTTCACAGAACATGGGGACCCGCAAGAATTGATGCGCTTGCATGGACTGACCGCAGCCGGCATTGGTCAGCGCATGGTCCAGGCCTGGCCCCAGGCGGATGCATCACCCATGTTCAAAAAGGTGGCTTGAATGGCGGTCTGGACTTTAGGGCTCAATCACCGAACCGCACCGATTGATTTGCGAGAGCGATTTGCCTTTGCATCTGATCAATTGGTACTGTCATTGCAAGGTCTGCGTCGCAACTTTGATACGCACAAAGAAGTGGCTATTTTGTCGACTTGCAACCGAACAGAAGTTTATTGTGCTGGCGACGAGGTTCAATGGCAGGATACTTTGTCGTGGCTGGCAGATGCGGGCAATGCACAGGTGGATGATTTGCAATCACACATCTATAAGCTCGAAGGTGGTGCCTCGGCCCGGCATGCGTTTCGTGTGGCCAGCGGACTGGATTCCATGGTGTTGGGAGAGTCCCAAATACTGGGGCAATTCAAAGATGCGGTGCGCGTGGCTGCAGACTCGGGAGCCTTGGGTACCACTTTGAACCAATTGTTCCAACGGTCATTTGCGGTTGCCAAAGAAGTGCGCACATCGACAGACATCGGTGCGCACTCCATCAGCATGGCAGCGGCGAGTGTTCGCTTGGCCAGTCAAATATTCGAAAACATCAAAGACACCCATGTCTTGTTTGTGGGTGCCGGTGAAATGATCGAGCTGTGTGTGGCGCACTTTGCAGCCAAATCCCCTCGCTCCATCACGATCGCCAACAGATCTGCTACCAGGGCCGACATGCTGGCAGCAATGCATGGTGGAAAAAGCATTGCATTGGCAGATCTTCCAACGCGGCTTCCAGATTTTGATGTGGTGGTCAGCTGCACGGCCAGCACCTTGCCGTTGATTGGGCTTGGTGCAGTTAAACGGGCTTTGCGTGCGCGGAAAAATCGGCCGATGTTCATGGTTGATCTGGCCGTCCCGCGCGATATCGAACCGGAAGTCAAAGGCCTGTCAGACGTTTTTTTGTACACCATTGATGACTTGACCCAGGTGATCAACAGTGGTCAATCCCATCGACAAGAAGCGGTGGCAGAGGCTGAGGTGATTATTGACGTAGGGGTTCAAAAATTCATGGCATGGCTGGAGATGCGCAGCCTCGTCCCCATGATCCAACAATTGAATCTCCAAGCCGATGCCTGGCGTCAAGCCGAGTTGATCCGCGCACGCAAACTCATTGAGAAGGGTCAATCGGTTGACAGTGTTTTAGAGTCTCTGTCCATGGGATTGATGAAAAAAATGCTCAACAATCCTTTGCGCGAACTCAATCATCCCGATGGCGCCCAACGCACCAAGGCCATCGATGCCGTCAAACACATTTACTTTAACGGTGGCCTGTCATAAAAAGGTGTTGCCGTGCTTGCATTTTCATTCAGCAAGCGACATAAAACCTGGCGATTGATATAGGTTTTAAATTGATCATCTGTTGGCTGCCATGGATACCTTGCAAAGTCTTGCAAGGTATTTCGTTATCGCTTTTTACAATTAATTAATGCAAGGATCTAAAAATATCAGCTTTAATTATCTCGCCGTTGCTGAAATTAGATTTGTCATCGATGCTGATCTGTCCAACCTCATGGGCAAAGGGCAAGCGTATTTTGGTTACGCCAAGTACAGTGGCTTCTCTGTGTTGCAAAATCAGAGCATCAAATTAGAAAATTTTGACGATCAAGACCTTGGCGTCAGCGATGACCTGCCCACCCAACACTTGGGAGCGGTGCTGTTGGTTGAAGATAATTTACGTGTGAGCGACGAACTGTCTTTGGTGCTGACCAATGCAGGTTACGCCACGCGCTGTGCTTATGACGGTGAGCACATGAGGGCTTTGTTGGGCATGATGACACCAGATGTGGTCATGTTGGACTTGAACCTGCCCAGTGAGGACGGTATCAGTTTGTGCAAATGGCTGCGAGACATTTATCCATTCATGGGTATTGTGATGTTGACTGCCAGGGTGATGGGCAGTGAGCGCACAGAAGGTTACCAGGCCGGTGCCGATGTCTACTTGACCAAACCCACCCGACCCGAAGAAATATTGGCCGTCATTCGAAATTTAATGCGTCGGCATGACCGACAAGGCTCAAGCGCTGTGTCAGTCAGCAATGTGTGGACTTTGCATCAAAAAAGCATGTCTTTGAGCGCGCCAGATGCGGATGTGTTGAGTTTGACGCCAAAAGAGACCATTGTGCTCTTCACCTTGGCCCAGACTTCTACGCACTGCACCTACGATGATTTGATTGACAAACTGGGTGGTGAGGCGCAACGCACAACTTTTGATAAATTGCGCTTGGAAGTGGTGATCAGTCGATTGCGCTCGAAATTATTCAAGTTCAAGGCGCAAGCCTTTGAAATCAAAACCATTCATGGATTTGGCTACCGGTTGACCCAGCCTTTGAAATCGCGGACCAACTGAGCCCAATGGGTGCTGTGTGAATCACAGCCAGTCTCGTCGCACGATGAACCGTTGCATCAAATCGTGTTCTGGCGAACCGGGCGCTGCCTGGAGTTGGTAGGACCAACTGACCAAGGGGGGCATGGACAACAAGATGGATTCAGTGCGCCCGCCCGACTGCAATCCAAAGTGCGTGCCCCGGTCCCACACCAAATTGAATTCGACATAGCGGCCCCGGCGGTACAGCTGGTGGGCGCGTTCGCGCTCACCGTAGGCGGTGTGCATGCGCTTTTTCACAATGGGCAGATACGCGGGCAACAAGGCGTTGCCAACGCTTTGGAGCATGGCCAAGTTTTGGCTGTCATCGAACTGCGCAAAGTCGTCGAAAAAAATACCCCCCACACCGCGTTGTTCGTTGCGGTGGCGCAGGCAAAAATAGTCATCACACCAGGCCTTGAATTTGGGATACAGCTGGGAGCCAAAAGGCGAGAGTGCGTCGCGACAGGTGCGGTGAAAGTGCACGGCGTCGTCTTCAAAGCCGTAGTACGGCGTCAAGTCCATGCCGCCACCAAACCATGCGACGTTTTGCCCCTGGGCTGTTTGCGCCGACAGCATGCGCACGTTCATGTGCACAGTGGGGATGTAGGGGTTGCGTGGGTGAAACACCAAGGACACGCCCATGGCCTCAAAAGGGGCGCCTGCCAACTCGGGTCTGGCGTGGGTGGCGGAAGGCGGGAGTTGGGGGCCCCTGACGTGAGAAAAGCCACAACCAGCGCGCTCAAACACCTCACCCCCTTCCAGGATTTGGGTGATGCCGTGGCCCTGCAGTGCCTCGCCCGGTGGCTTTTCCCAGGCGTCTGACAGAAAGTTGCCCCCATCGATTTGCGCAATGGCGGTGGTGATTTGATTTTGCAAACCGATGAGGTAGTCCTTGACTGAACTTGTGTCCATGTATCACCTGATGCTTAGAGGATGGCCGAAGCGAGAGAACGCTTTTTGGGATGAATTTGATTGCAATGATTCAATCGTTTCGCAAGCTTCGGTGTATTTTTTGCACCATGCGCCAGCAAATAAACAACACCACAGGGGTGCTAAAGCCAGCCACCATCTCAGGCGACACATTCACACCATATGCTTGAAATGCTTTGCCCAGGTAAAACGTCAAACTCACCACATAGTAGGAGATTGCGGCAATGGACAAACCCTCCACCGTTGTTTGTAAACGCAGTTGCATGGCTTGGCCTTTGGTGAGCTTTTCCAGCAATTTTTGATTGTGCGTTTCAGTCGCGATGTCCACTCGGGTGCGAAGCAAATGGCTGGCGCGTGCCACCCGTTGCGCCAGTGCCAACAGCCGCTCAGAGGTTGCATTGACCGTCGCCATTGCGGGTGCCAATCGACGCTGCATGAATTCACCCACCGTTTGAATGCCAGACAGCGGTTGCTCGCGCATTTCGGCGATGCGTTGCTGCACGATCGCATCGTACGCGCGGGCTGCTGAGAATCGAAAACTGTTCTCAGCCGTTGTGCTCTCTACTTGTGCTGCCAAGCCCGCCAAATCGTCAAGCAACTGTTCGTCTTTGTCTATTTTTCTCTCAAGTCTGTCGTTGATCTCGACCAGACGCAATTCACTTTGCGTCAGCTTGGCCGCCAAGGTTTTGGCCATCGGCAAACTCAGCAATGACATGATCCGATAGGTTTCTAGTTCGAGCAGCCTTTGCGCGATCCGACCTGATCGATTCTCTGATGTGTCTGGTGCGGCCAAGACGAGCATGCGTTCAAATCCATCATCCCCAATGCGCAAGTTGGTCATCAAGTGCGAGTGGGATTGGTGACCAGCGGTGCGTCCCATCTTGGACCCAATCACCGTTCCTTCCCCCAGCCATTGCCGTGCTTTGAAGAAAGCGTCTGGGTCATCCATGCCTTCGTTGAGCATGGCCAGGTGAATGGCTGTGATGGTTTCGCCCGGGATGCCGCGCAACCATTCGGGACCTGTTGCAACAAAGCTGGCCAACTCGGGCAATTGACTGCCCCATTTGGCGTGAGTCGGCAGGGGTTGAACAATCGTGTAACGGGTGAATTCGGTGTGGCGTTCCCAGATGACTTTGTAGTGACCACACTGCAGTTGTAAAAAATTTCCCTTCATCATCTTGGGCTGAAGGTCGATCTGCGAGGGCAGTTGTTGTAAATGGGCCAATTCAGA
This sequence comes from Betaproteobacteria bacterium, assembly GCA_009921465.1. Taxonomy (GTDB): domain Bacteria; phylum Pseudomonadota; class Gammaproteobacteria; order Burkholderiales; family Burkholderiaceae_C; genus Limnohabitans. Next base: position 41,996 of record RFXS01000002.1, on the reverse strand, counting down.
CGCACTGCTCACGCCTTTATTTAACACGGCCACGTAAACAATCAATGCCGGCAACTTGAAGGTGGCCGATGGTCGCGTGTGGATTTCGTCGTGCAAAACGACTCTTTGCACATCGTCGGCGGGTAAGTGCCTTGTCATCGTCGGGTTCATGCAGATTCTCGAATGCGCACAAAATGAATGTCAATTTAAGTTGACAATACCACAGACCTCATTTAAATGACAACTGGGACGCACCCCTGAGCCCTTGCCTGGCCATGGGAAAGCTATTTTTCCGATCAGATTGAAGGGCCAATTTATGCTCGCACCAGATCCGTAAACAGCCTCTGTGCGTCAATATGAGTTGACAGATCAGGAAATAAGGCTATATTGACACCTTGCCTTGTCAGTTTTAATTGACATCAGCCCAATTGGAGGTCCCATGAGTTTGTTGACACGCACAGAGCAGGCATTGAGCACGTATTTCGCGCAAGCCGCGGGCGTTGGGGCGCCTCCAAGCTTGGTAGCGGCCATGCGACATGCCGTTTTTTCCGGCGGTGCCCGCATACGCCCCCAGTTGTGCATGGCCGTGGCCGCCGCCTGTGGTGACGATGCGCCCGAATTGACCAATGCCGCTGCCGTGTCCTTGGAGTTGATGCACTGCGCATCCTTGGTTCACGATGACATGCCCGCTTTCGACAACGCCGAGATGCGGCGTGGTCGCCCCACCGTGCACAAAGCGTTCAGTGAACCTTTGGCTTTGTTGGCTGGAGATGGCTTGATCGTCATGGCCTACCGGGTCATGTTGCAAGCGGGGGTGCAGCACCCCGCTCGGCTGTGGGCATTGATGGACAACTTGACCCATGGCGTGGGCTTGCCCCATGGCATCGTCGCCGGACAAGCTTGGGAGTGCGAAACCAGCGCCGACCTGGGCCAATACCAACGGGCCAAGACTGGGGCATTGTTTGTGTCTGCCACCCGCGCTGGGGCGCTCAGCTGCGGTCAATCCCCTGAGCCTTGGGCTCCGCTGGGTGCTTATTTGGGAGAGGCCTATCAGGTGGCCGACGACATCCGCGACGTTATTGCCGATGCGGCTGTGTTGGGCAAGCCGGTCGGGCAGGATGCCCTGCATGCGCGCCCGAGTTCTGCCCAGGCCCTGGGTTTGGAAGGGGCGATTGCGCATTTTGACCACCTGATTGATCAAGCCGCCGACGCCATTCCTGCCTGCTCATATCGAGATTTGCTGCGCCAACTGGTTCAACGCGAGGCAGAACGTTTGGTGCCCAAGGAGCTGTGTCAAGGTTATTTTGAAGCGCATGCCAACGAGACCGTTGGTCACGTCAGGGCAGCGCATTGAGCCCAAGGCCAAACACCTCGGTTCGCAAAGGAAAACCATGTCACAGCCCCTTGATCTGGCCGTCATTGCCGCCCCAAATGGCAAGCCCACACTCAAAGATGCGTGGCAAGCGCAGTTAGAGCGCTGGTACGCGCATCCGGGCCTTTACCGCTGGTCTCTGGGAAACCCAATAACGCGTTGGCTCACCCGCCGGCGCACACGCAAATTGTTTGACCTGATGGCGGGGTTTGTGCATAGCCAAGTGTTGTTGGCTTGTGTGCGATTGGACTTGTTTCGCACACTGCAACAGGCTCCTGCAGATTTGGCCGAGTTGTCGCATCGAACCAGCTTGGCTCCCAGCGCTTTGCAGCGTTTGCTGCTGTCTTCGGTGGCGCTGGGGTTGTTGGAGCAACGTGGTCATGGGCGCTTTGGATTGGGCCCGTTGGGCGTGCCATTGGCCCAGCACGAAGGCATTGCACAAATGATTGAGCACAACCACTTGCTCTACCAAGATATGCAAGACCCCATTGAGTTTCTGGGCAACGCGTGGCGCGGTGGCATGGCCGATTACTGGCCCTATGCCCATGCCAAGCCTGCATCTGCACCACAGGCCGGCGAGTTAAATAAATTTACCCGCTATTCAGAGTTGATGGCTGCTTCACAAGGTTTTGTGGTGCAAGAAATATTGTCCTCGTATTACTTTGGAGAACACCGTTGCGTACTCGATGTGGGCGCGGGGCGCGGTCGGTTTGTGAGTGAGTTGGCTGCCCATGCGCCGCACTTGAAATTCAAGATGTTTGACTTGCCTCCGGTGCTGGACTTGGCGCGTGAAAACCTGCGCTCCAAAGGTTTGAGTGATCGTGTGAGCTTGCACCCGGGCAGCTTTTTAGACGACCCCTTGCCTGCTGGTGCCGACCTCATCACCTTGGTGCGCGTGGCCCACGACCACCCTGATGCAGTGGTGCGTCAAATTCTGCAAAAAGCCTATGACGCTTTGCCCCAGGGAGGCACCCTGTTGCTGGCAGAGCCGATGGCGCAGTCCGAGCATGAGTCCGGCTCAAACGACACATCGGTGGATGCTTACTTCCATTTTTACTTGCTCGCCATGGGTGACGGGCGTTTGCGCACCCCGCAGGAATTGATGACCATGATGGCGCAGGTTGGTTTTATCCATGTTGAGCGGGTTCCCAACGCGATGCCCATCCATGCCCAGATCCTTTTGGGGCGGAAATCTAAGTGTTTACCCTGCTAATTGAATAAAAGTGTCAATTTTCTTTGACATTAAACAAAGTAAAGCAAAAAATACAACCATGAAATCCCAAGCCGTTGTTTTCAACAGCCCCAAGCAGCTGAGCTTACAGGCCTTGGACTTGCCAGTTATGCAAAACGGGCAGCTCGAGGTGGCCGTCGAGTACAGCGGCATCAGCACCGGCACCGAGCGCATGCTCTGGGACGGCAGCATGCCACCTTTCCCAGGCATGGGGTATCCATTGGTGCCCGGCTATGAAACAGTGGGCCGTGTGGTTCGTGCGGCACCGGACACCGATGTGCACGCCGGGCAACGCGTATTTGTGCCTGGCGCCAATTGCTTTACCGGCGTCAAAAGCTTGTTTGGAGGGGCCGCTTCCAGGTTGGTGGTTTCTGCCCAAAAAGTCATGCCCGTTGCCGACCATATGGGCGCCCAGGCCGTTTTGCTGGCGCTGGCCGCCACGGCCTACCACGCCGTATCTGGGGGCGGGCGGCAAGACCCCTTTGCGCCGCCAGAGTTGATCATTGGCCATGGTGTCATGGGTCGCTTGCTGGCACGTTTGACAGTGGCTGCAGGCATGCCGGCGCCGACGGTGTGGGAAACACATGCCGATCGATGTGCTGGGGCACAGGGTTACCAGGTGATAAACCCACAAGATGACCCGCGTCGCGACTATGGCGCGATTTACGACGTGAGTGGCGATGGCAGTTTGTTAGACAGCCTGATCCAGCGTCTGCGCCCAGGAGGCGAGCTGGTGTTGGCTGGCTTTTACAAGCAAGACCTGAAATTTGCCTATGCCCCCGCATTTATGCGTGAGGCTCGCATGCGCATTGCTGCCGAATGGAAACGCCCTGACTTATTGGCCGTCAGCGAGTTGGTCAACACCAAGCGCTTGTCCCTTGACGGTTTGATCACCCACACCCAGCCATCGACCCAAGCTGGAAATGCCTACGAGACAGCCTTCGGAGATGCGAGCTGTCTCAAGATGATCCTTGATTGGAGTGCCACCGCATGAACACCAACACCAACACGCAACCCATCAAATTTGTTGAGGTGCTGCGCCGTGAGGCCGACGTTGAACCCGACGCCGTCAGCACCAGTGAGGTGACCAAAGAAACGCAAATCATTGCCATCTACGGCAAGGGTGGCATTGGCAAGAGTTTTACCTTGGCCAACCTGTCGTACATGATGGCCCAACAAGGTAAAAAGGTGCTGTTGATTGGGTGCGACCCCAAGAGTGACACCACCAGTTTGCTCTTTGGTGGCAAGGCTTGTCCGACCATCATTGAAACATCCTCCAAGCTGAAGTTGTCGGGCCAGGCCGTGAGCATTGGCGATGTGTGCTTCAAACGCGATGGTGTATTTGCCATGGAGTTGGGTGGGCCCGAAGTCGGGCGCGGCTGCGGTGGGCGCGGCATCATCCACGGCTTTGAAACACTGGAAAAACTGGGCTTTCACGATTGGGGCTTTGACTACGTGTTGCTCGACTTCTTGGGCGATGTGGTGTGCGGCGGATTTGGTCTGCCGATCGCACGTGACATGTGCCAAAAGGTGATCGTGGTCGCCAGCAACGACTTGCAGTCGCTGTATGTGGCCAACAACGTGTGCTCGGCCGTCGAGTATTTCCGCAAGCTCGGTGGCAATGTGGGCGTGGCTGGCATGGTCATCAACAAAGACGATGGCACCGGCGAGGCCCAGGCCTTTGCCGAGAACGCAGGCATTCCCGTGCTGGCATCCATTCCTGCCAACGAAGACATCCGCCGCAAGAGTGCCAGCTACGAAATCATTGGTCGCCCTGACGGTGAGTGGGGATCTTTGTTTGCGGAACTGGCCAAAAACGTGGCCGAGGCCCCGCCTCAGCGACCCAAGCCACAAACACAAGACCAGCTGTTGGGGTTGTTCAGTGCCGATGTGGTGGGTCGCAACGTGGTGCTCGAGCCAGCCACCATTTTTGACATGGTGGGCAAACACGAAGACATCAAGCCTTCGCTGGAAGTCGTCTACGACGCCGCCTGACCCCTGCAACTTCAGACACCGTACAGGAACAGGCCATGACACGCACCATCCCGATTCACCCAAGCCCGCAAGTCGTCAACGCGCAAGGTCTGCAAGGCGACGGCATGGGTTGCCACGCAGGCACACAAGCCATGGTGGATGCGGCCAAAGAGGTCGGCAAATCAGAGGTGCTGGACCAATACGCCCGTGATTACCCGCGCCAGCCCGATGCGGGGCCACATGATCAGCCGCAAAGCATGTGTCCCGCCTTTGGGTCATTGCGGGTGGGTTTGCGCATGAAGCGCACTGCCACCATCTTGTCTGGGTCGGCATGTTGCGTCTACGGTTTAACGTTCACCTCACATTTTTATGGTGCGCGACGCAGTGTGGGCTATGTGCCATTCAACTCGGAATCCTTGGTCACGGGCAAGCTCTTTGAGGACATTCGTGAGGCTGTGCATGCCCAGGCCGATCCATCACAAGTCGACACCGTGATCATCATCAATTTGTGTGTGCCCACCGCCAGCGGCGTTCCGTTGCAGTTGCTGCCCAAAGAAATCAATGGTGTTCGCATCATTGGCATTGATGTGCCAGGCTTTGGTGTGCCGACCCATGCAGAGGCCAAAGATGTGCTGGCTGGCGCAATGCTGAAATACGCGCGCGAAGAAATCATCAGTGGACCCGTGGCGGCACCACGCGCAGGGCGCGCGGACAAACCCACGGTGGCGTTGTTGGGTGAAATGTTCCCGGCCGATCCCGTCATCATCGGGCAGATGCTCGCGCCCATGGGTTTGGCCGCTGGTCCGGTGGTGCCAACCCGCGAATGGCGAGAGCTGTACGCTGCGCTCGATTGCAGCGTCGCTGCAGCGATACACCCTTTTTACACCGCCAGCGTGCGAGAGTTCCGCGCAGCCGGTCGCCCGGTGGTTGGCTCTGCACCCGTGGGCTTAGAAGGCACCCAAGACTGGTTGCAAAACATTGGGCAGGCCGCCGGGTTGGCCCAAGCCCAAATTGATTTGGCGCGCAACCAGGCTTTGGGCCAAATGCGCGGCTTGCTGATGCAAAAGCCGATCACCGGACGCATCACCTTGAGTGGGTACGAAGGCTCTGAGTTGCTGGTCGGGCGTTTGCTGATCGAGTGCGGGGCCGATGTGCGCTATGTGGGCTCTGCTTGCCCAGCCAGCGAGTGGAATGCGCAAGACATTGCTTGGCTTCAAGCCAAAGGTGTGCAGGTGCAAATGCGTGCCTCGCTTGAGCAAGACCTCAATGCCATGTACGAGTATCGGCCTGAGCTGGCCATTGGCACGACACCAGTGGTGCAGATCGCCAAGCAAAACAGCGTGCCTTCGCTGTATTTCACCAATTTGATTTCCGCCCGCCCTTTGATGGGTGTCGCTGGTGCCGGCTCTTTGGTGCAAGTGGTGCAAGCGGCCATGGGCAACCAAAGCCGATTCAATGCGATGAAGGGTTTTTTCGGCGATGTGGGCGCGGGCCATGCCGCAGGCGTTTGGGAGTCGGTTCCCAAAGACAGGCCAGAGTTCAAAGCCGAAACCCGCCGCCAACTTGAAAAGTTGATGAAGAAACGCAAAGCCGAGGAGATGGGTCAATGAGTCAGCCCAGCATGCTCAAATCTCCTTTGATCCTCGACCACGATCGCGCAGGCGGATATTGGGGCGCGGTGTACGTGTTCACGGCCATCAAGGGCTTGCAAGTGGTCATTGACGGGCCAGTTGGTTGTGAAAACTTGCCCGTCACATCGGTGCTGCATTACACCGATGCATTACCGCCACACGAGTTGCCCATTGTGGTGACTGGCTTGGCCGAGGAGCAATTGGGCCGAGAAGGGACCGAAGGCGCCATGAAACGTGCCCACGCGGTGTTGGACCCTGAGTTGCCTGCAGTGGTGGTGACAGGCTCCATTGCCGAAATGATCGGCGGCGGCGTGACACCTGAGGGCACGAACATCTCACGCTTTTTACCGCGCACCATTGACGAAGACCAGTGGCAGTGCGCCAACCGCGCCATGTATTGGTTGTGGAGCGAGTACGGTTTGCGCAAAGTGCCTGCGCGCAAACCTTTCGCTGAGCGACCGGTGGGTGAAAAGCCGCGTGTCAACATCATTGGCCCTTGTTACGGCACATTCAACAGTGCCAGTGACTTGGCCGAAATTCGCCGTTTGGTGCAGGGCATTGGTGCAGAAGTCAACATGGTGTTTCCCTTGGGCAGTCACCTGGCTGATGTGTCGCGCTTGGTTGAGGCCGATGTCAACATTTGCATGTACCGCGAATTTGGCCGCATGCTGTGTGAGGCGCTCGAGCGACCCTACCTGCAAGCCCCCATTGGCATGCACAGCACAACCTATTTTTTACGCAAACTCGGTGAATTGCTCAACCTCGATCCAGAACCGTTCATTGAGCGCGAGAAGCACACCACCCTAAAACCGCTGTGGGATTTGTGGCGTTCGGTCACACAGGACTTTTTTGCCACCGCCAGCTTTGCTGTGGTGGCTGGCGAAACCTATGCGCGTGGTTTGAAACATTTTTTAGAAGCAGAAATGGGCTTGCCATGTCGCTTCAGTGTCTCGCGCACCGCTGGAACCAAAACCGACAACGTGGCCGTGCGTGAAATGGTCAAGACCCAAACACCACTGATCATGTTTGGCAGTTACAACGAACGCATGTACTTGAGCGAAGTCTCTGGGAGCAGCCCCATGCGTGCGGCATTCATCGCGGCTTCATTTCCCGGGGCCATTATTCGCCGCCACACCGGCACGCCCTTCATGGGGTACAGCGGTGCGACTTACGTGGTGCAAGAAGTTTGCAACGCTTTGTTTGATGCACTGTTTCACATCCTGCCGTTGGGCACTGAGATGGACAAGGTTGAAGCCACTCAGGCCAGGGGTGTGGCCCCACCCAATGCCAGTTGGCAAGACCAGGCGCAGCAGCGTTTGCGCGATGTGGTGCAAAGCCAGCCTGTGTTGGTGCAAATTTCTGCTGCCAAGCGATTGCGCGACCAAGCCGAGCAACTGTCGCAAGCGCAAGGTCACAACGAGGTGACCCAAGAACATGTGAATGCGGCCAGCCGTGAATTGGGTCTGGGTGTGGCTGTATGAATGCAATCGCTTATTTGGTTTCACCCCGCGGATGTCGACAGGTACGACACCGCCATCAAGATGTCGTGGCCGTTGGCTGCGGATGCCCATCTGCGCGGGCTGTGCGCAACCCGGGTCGAAAGGCCTTGTTAACAGGAGCAAAAAATGTCATCAAAGACATCTATTTCCGGACTCACCGATGAGGAAGCCCAGGAGTTCCACCACTACTGGATGCAGGGCACCGTGGGCTTTACAGCAGTCGCTGTGCTGGCCCACGTCTTGGTCTGGGCGTGGCGTCCCTGGTTCTGATTCAGAGCTGATTTTTTCAACCATTGATTGACGGAGTCACTGTCATGCAAAACACATCCCAACTCAACGAGAGCCATTCGCGCGCGAACGGTTCTCACGCTTATTGGGCCATCTATCTCATCGGATTCGGATGTTTGTTCGTTGCCGCACTGCTGGCCAAGCTGGTGGGTGTTCAATGGCGAGATCTGCTCCCCGGTGCAGAGGAAGCCAAGAGCATGAGCCAAGGTGTCAAAGCTGCGGTGTACACCTTCATGTCCCACATCATCTAGGAGATTCATCATGTGGAGAATTTGGCGACTGTATGACCCTTTGCGTGCCATGGTGCTGCAGGGTATTTTCTTGTTTGGTCTGGCAGCGATGATTCACCTCATCTTGCTGAGCACCAACAAATTTAATTGGCTCGACGGTGCGAAAAAACCGGTTGCAGCAGCGGCGCAAAACTCGCCGCTACCTGCGGCGGTGGCATCGATCACTGTGCCCAATTCCTGATCAAGGTCGTGCCATCCAGATGCTGTCTTTGATCCCCATTCAAAGCGGCATCTGTTTATTCATGAAAGCAAGAGGACCAAGCCATGGCCATGCTGAGTTTTGAGAAAAAGTACCGCGTACGCGGAGGCACCTTGCTGGGCGGCGATTTGTTCGACTTCTGGGTAGGCCCTTTTTACGTCGGGTTTTTTGGCGTCACAACCATATTTTTTGCATTTTTGGGTACAGCACTCATTTTGTGGGGCGCCTCACAAGGTCCCACCTGGAACATCTGGCAAATCAGCATTGCGCCCCCCGACTTGTCGTATGGCTTGCGCTTTGCACCCTTGATGGAGGGCGGCCTGTGGCAACTCATCACGGTGTGTGCCATTGGCGCATTTGGCTCGTGGATGATGCGCGAAGTTGAAATATGCCGAAAGCTGGGCATGGGCTTTCATGTGCCCGTGGCATTTGGTGTGGCCATCTCTGCCTATGTGACCTTGGTGGTCGTGCGCCCCGTGCTCATGGGGGCTTGGGGGCATGGATTTCCGTACGGGATATTCAGCCACTTGGATTGGGTATCAAACGTGGGTTATCAGTACTTGCATTTTCACTACAACCCGGCGCACATGATCGCCGTGAGTTTTTTCTTTGCCAGTGTGTTTGCCTTGTCGCTGCACGGCGGGTTGATTTTGTCGTCGACCAACCCCGCGCCTGGCCATGTGGTCAGAACGCCTGAGCACGAGGACACGTTCTTTCGCGACATCATTGGTTATTCGATTGGTACCTTGGGCATCCACCGACTGGGGCTTTTCTTGGCGTTGGCTGCTGTGCTTTTCAGTGCCTTGTGCATCGTTTTGAGCGGCCCATTTTGGAGCCGTGGCTGGCCAGAGTGGTGGAGCTGGTGGCTGAACATGCCGATTTGGTCCAAATGGCCAGTTTGAAGCGGTCTGTGCACGCGCAATGAACAAAAAGTATTGAGGAGTATTGTCAATGGCCGACTATCAAAACCTGTTCACCACGGTGCAAGCCGTGGGCCCAGTGCACCAAGGGGTGGAACTGGGGCATGGCAACAGCCCAAGAACCGGACAACCCTTGATCAATTATTGGATCGGCAAGTTGGGCAACGCCCAGCTCGGTCCGATTTACTTGGGGGGTTTGGGACTGGCATCGCTGTTTTTTGGGTTGATCGCCTTCACCTTGATTGGCATGAACATGTTGGCCTCGGTCAATTACGACCCGGTTCAATTTGTGCGCCAACTGTTTTGGTTGTCGCTTGAGCCGCCACCGCCCAGCTATGGCTTGCGCATACCGCCTCTCAATCAGGGTGGCTGGTTTTTAATCGTAGGCCTGTTTTTAACCGCCTCTGTGATGTTTTGGTGGGCCCGCACTTATCGCCGCGCAGTTCAACTGGGCATGGGCACGCACATCGCTTGGGCCTTTGCTGCTGCCATTTGGCTCTTTTTGGTATTGGGTTTGTTTCGTCCGATTTTGATGGGTTCTTGGGGTGAGGCCGTGCCCTATGGCATCTTCCCCCACTTGGACTGGACGGCCGCATTTTCATTGCGCTACGGGAATTTGTTTTACAACCCATTTCACGCTCTTTCCATTGTGTTTTTGTACGGCTCGGCTTTGTTGTTTGCCATGCACGGAGCCACCATTTTGGCTGTGACCCGTTTTGGTGGAGAGCGCGAGATTGAACAAATCACCGACCGCGGCACAGCCTCAGAACGGGCCGCTTTGTTTTGGCGCTGGACCATGGGATTCAACGCCACGATGGAGTCGATCCACCGTTGGGCCTGGTGGTTTGCGGTGTTGTGCCCCATCACAGGTGGTATCGGTATTTTGCTGACAGGCACAGTGGTCGACAACTGGTACCTGTGGGCGATCAAGCACGGCGTGGCACCGCCTTATCCAGAAATATTTCCAGCGATGGTCGATCCATCTCTGAGCAATGGAGGCAAGCCATGAGCAAGCGCTGTGTGAACTCTTTTTCCAAGCCATTGGCAAGCAGTTTGATCCAAACGCTTGGCCTTGTGGTGGCCATGTTGATGCTGTCCGGGTGCGAGCGACCCAGCCCTGAATCCGTCCAAAGCGGATACCGAGGCACGGGCATGGTCCAGGTATACAACACCCGATTGCTGGAGATCAAAACCGATAAAAATCAAGTACCCGTGGCCTTGCCTTCGCCCGGTTCTGATGGGCCCAAGGCATCTCAGGTTTATAAAAATGTGAAAGTGCTGGGCAACTTAAGCGTGGGCGAGTTCAACCGCTTGATGGTTTCTATGAGCAGCTGGGTCTCACCCCAAGAGGGATGCGCTTATTGCCACAAGTTGCCCAATTTTGAAGACGATGGCAAGTACACCAAAGTGGTGGCGCGGCGCATGATCGAGATGACCCGGCACATCAATGCCGACTGGCAGCCCCATGTGGCCCAAACGGGTGTGACTTGTTACACCTGTCACCGTGGTGAACCTGTGCCCAACGCAGTCTGGTTTAAATCTGACCCGCAACCTTATGGCTCGAACTTCATGGGCGATAAGGCAGGACAAAACACCCCTTCTCCCGTGGTCAACATGTCATCATTGCCCAACGATCCGTTCACACCGTTTTTATTGGGTGAGCAAAATATTCGCGTCAACGGTCCCACTGCGCTGCCCTCTGGCAACAGACAGTCGATCAAACAGGCCGAATGGACCTATGGTTTGATGACCCACATGTCCAACGCGCTGGGTGTCAATTGCACGTATTGCCACAACACACAGTCTTTCCAAAACTGGACCAACAGCCCACCCCAAAGAACAACGGCATGGCACGGTATACGCATGGCGCGTGACTTGAACTTGACCTACATGGAGTCCTTGACCGAGGTCTTTCCTGCGCACCGCAAAGGGCCCACCGGCGATGTGGCCAAGCTCAACTGTGCGACATGCCACCAAGGGGCGTACAAACCACTCAATGGTGCGCCCATGGCCAAAGATTTTCCTGAGCTGCTTAAACCTGCATTGGTTGCCACCAAAGTGGCTGCCAAGTAGTTGGTCCCAGACAGCTGCTGCAGTTCCCTGTCATGGAAATTCAGACACCTCTTCATGACCCGTTGTCGGGTGTGGTGGTGGTGGTGCTCGCTGATTTTTTGCGACAGCATCAGGGCTGGGGCTGGCTGCGGTTGGTGGCCGGCGCTTCCCCTTATAAAGATTTGCCGGGTCTGACCATGGTCAAGGTGATGGGCAGTGGGCATGGCGGAGGCTTTAGCTTGCGGCCAAGTGCCACCCACCAAGGCTTGATTTGTACCTTCAGCCATCTTGATTTCGCCCTGAAATTTTTGGACAGCCCTTGGGTTGAAGCTTACCGACAGCGTTCGCGCGAGCTTTGGACCGGCGTTTTGACGGTGCAATCGGCCAGAGGTCTTTGGGATCGCCAGGCCTGGCTTCCAACCACTGCACAAGCACTGCAAGGCATAGCGCCATCTACAGGGCCATTTGCTGTGTTAACGCGTGCGAGCATTGTGCCAACCAAAGCCATGGCATTTTGGCGCTACGCCCCTGCGGCCCAAGCTGGCCTGGGGCACTCCTCTGGTTGTTTGCTGGCCATGGGTTTGGGCGAGGCACCTTTGGTACGCCAGTGCACTTTCAGCTTGTGGCAAGACACGGCGACGATGGTGCAATACGCCCAACAAGGTGCACATCAGTTGGCCAGTGCGGCCGCATACAAGCACCAATTTTTTTCTGAATCCATGTTTGTTCGCATGCGCGTGCACCAAATGTCAGGTGTTTGGAAAGGAAGGTGCTTTGATGCACCTGCAGCGCCACCCCTGCACAGGGATCCCCACTATGCACAAAGCGAGCCTGCTTTGGATTTGCACACTTTGGAGCCCAGTCATGTCTGAGCACAAGGTGGTCATCATTGGGGCGGGCATGGCCGGTCTGAGCAGCGCCATATTGCTGGCACACCAGGGCCTCGATGTCACCGTGGTGGAAGCCAGCGGCGAGCCTGGTGGCAAAGTCCACAGCCACATTGTTGACGGGGTGGCCGTTGACAGCGGTCCTACGGTGTTCACCATGCGTTGGGTTTTTGATGCATTGCTTGAAAGCGTGGGCACCAGTGTGCAAGCCGAAATGGAAATTACCCCGTTGCAGGTCTTGGCGCGCCACTTTTGGCCCGATGGCAGTCAACTTGACTTGTCCGCCGATCCACTGGTCAGCGAAGCGGCCATCGCCGCATGGTCGGGGGGCGATGAGGCCCGACGCTTTCGCAACTTTTGTGAAACGACTCGCGCTTTGTACGACGCGTTGCAAGGTCCCATGATTCGAGCCCAACGCCCGAACATGGCTGGTTTGATGTTGGACATGGGTTGGCGCGGCTTGGGTGTGCTGGCCCAATTGGGTCCGATGCGCAGCCTGTGGCAGCAATTGGGACACCAGTTCACTGATCCGCGCCTGCGTCAACTGTTTGGGCGCTATGCCACATATTGCGGTTCATCGCCTTGGCTGGCACCGGCCACTTTGATGCTGATTGCCCAGGTTGAAATGGACGGGGTATGGTCCGTTCAAGGGGGCATGGTGGGGCTGGCCCAATCATTGGCGCGGGTGGCACGTCGCCATGGCGCAGCGATGCGATACAACAGCACATGCCAGCGCATTGAAAAGCGCCATGGTCGCGTGTGTGGTGTTTGGCTGCAATCGGGTGAATTTTTGGCTGCAGATCGCGTCATTTTCAATGGCGATGTGCAGGCTTTGGGCCAAGGGTTGTTGGGTGCCGATGCCCAGCAAGCTGCGCCCAAGGTCACCGCACAGCGATCTTTATCGGCCATGACGTGGTCCATGCACACCCGGGTTGAAGGAGTGGCGCTGGACAGGCACAACGTGTTTTTTCAAACCGAATATGCCAGCGAATTTGAAGACATCTTCAACCATCGCTGTTTGCCCCAGCAACCCACGGTCTATGTGTGTGCACAAGACCGGCCAGGCGGGGGGCAAGCTGGCGAGTTTGAGCGTATTTTTTGCCTGGTCAACGCGCCGGCATGTGGTGATGGCGACCAAATCACCGAGGAGGCCACAGCGCAATGCCAACAAATAACTTTTCAACACCTGGCTCGCTTGGGTCTGAATCTCAAACCAACAGCGACCAACTGCCAGCGAACAACCCCGCAGGACTTTCATCGGCGTTTTCCAGCGAGCGGGGGAGCCCTTTACGGGCAGGCAACGCACGGTTGGATGAGCGTTTTCAGTCGACCTGGCGCCACCACAGCCCTGCCGGGTCTGTTTTTGGCGGGGGGCAGCGTGCATCCGGGCCCGGGCGTGCCGATGGCAGCATTGTCGGGACAGCGGGCGGCCGAGGCCGTGATGGCCAGCCTTGCTTCGACCAGTCTGTTTCAGATGGGGGCTACCTATGGTGGTACATCGACGCCATGAGTGACGATGGACAACACGGCATCACCCTGATCGCGTTTGTCGGCAGCGTGTTCTCGCCCTATTACGCCTGGGCCAGGCGGCGCGGTCGTGCAGACCCAGAGAACCATTGCGCGTTGAATGTCGCCATCTACAGCAAAGGGCGAGGGCGCTGGGCCATGACCGAACGTGGGCGCAGGCATTGCACGCGCAGTGCCAAACAATTCACCATCGGCCCCAGCCAGTTGAACTGGGACGGCGAATGCCTGAGCATCGATATCCAAGAGGTCTGTGTGCCCTTGCCGCACCGCATCCAAGGGCGCATCAAACTTTGGCCACAACAACTGTTCTCCTTCTCGACCCCGTTGGACACCGTTGGCAGGCATCGCTGGGGACCCTTGGCACCCAGCGCGCGCATCGAAGTTGAATTGAACTCGCCTGACTTGAAGTGGCGTGGGCATGCCTATTTGGATTCCAACGAGGGGGACGAACCACTGGAGCGTGGTTTTCACAGTTGGGACTGGTCGCGCGCGCGAATGAGCGACGGCAGTACCGTGGTTTTTTATGACATGCATTCGCCTGATACCGAAGACAGAGTGCTCGCTTTGCGTTTCTCACCTGAGGGCTTGGTGGAACCGATCCCAGCACCTGCCATTCAACGATTGCCCAAAACCCGCTGGCGGATCGACCGGCGCATGCGCAGCGAAGGCGGTGTGCAAATCCGCGAACAACTGGAGGACACGCCTTTTTACCAGCGTGCCTTGCTTGAATTTAACTGCGCGGGCGAGCGATTGCTTGCCTTTCATGAAACCCTGTCGGTGCCACGCTTGGTGTCACCGATGGTTCAAGCCATGCTGCCTTGGCGCATGCCACGGCGGGCTTGAGATGCATTGCCTTGAATGGATCCACATGGGCGGCGAGTGCCCGCATGTGCCTGCTTTCAAGGCCACCCCATTCCTGGCCATGGTGGTCAAGAATAGCCCTCGTGCGGGCCGTGCACGTCTTCTGCAAGGAGAAAACTATGTCTAACTCAGACAAAGTCTGGCCAACGGGACTGACCGAGGCCGAATCGGAGGAGATTCACCGCAATCTCATACAGGGCACGCAGATTTTCGGCATGATTGCCGCATTCGCCCATCTGCTGGCCTATATTTATTCACCCTGGCTCAAGTAAAGGAGGCACATCATGATCTATTCGAAAATGTGGTGCGTGGTGAAGCCCTCGGTCGGTATTCCAGTGTTCATTGCTGCTGTGGCGATTGCGTCCTTCAGTGTGCACCTGGCCCTGACCTTGAACACCACCTGGGTGAAAAACTTCCTCAATGGAGGTAGCAAAGTGGTCGCCGCAGCTCCTGCTGCAGACAACACTGTGAAGAAGTAACGGGTATGACCCGACGAGAGGCCAGGCGCGCAAGCGCTTGGCCTTTCTGTGTATGAACAAATCCCATGTCACTTGGGCCAGGTCATTGACCAACTTGGCCCCTCGATTTTTACCATTCGCGGATGCCGCCAGCGATGATTTGCCGCTGTCGCGTCTGTTGCGCTTGTCGCTGTTTCAAATTTCTGTGGGCATGGCGATGGTCATGCTGGTGGGCACACTCAACCGCGTGATGATCGTTGAGCTGAAAGTGCCAGCCTCCTTGGTGTCATTGATGGTGGCCCTGCCATTGTTGGCAGCGCCGTTTCGGGCATTGATTGGTTTTCGATCTGACAACCACCGATCAGAACTGGGGTGGCGTCGCGTGCCTTACATCTGGATGGGCAGCCTGTTGTTGTTTGGCGGCTTTTCCATCATGCCTTTTGCTTTGCTGGTGCTGTCCGGTGCTGGGCAGTCCAACCAAGCGCCCGAGTGGGTGGGGATGGTGGGTGCAGCCGGTGCCTTTTTATTGGTTGGCATGGGCATGCACACCGTTCAAACTGCCGGTCTGGCGCTGGCCACCGACTTGGCACCGGTTGAAAGCCAGCCCAAGGTGGTTGGTCTGATGTATTTCATGCAATTGGTGGGCATGATGTGCAGTGCCTTGATCTTGGGGCATTTGTTAGAAGACTTCAGCCATGGGCAGCTCATCCGCGTGGTTCAAGCTGTGGCGGTGGTGACTTTGGCGCTGAACGTGGCTGCATTGTGGAAACAAGAACCGCGCAGTCGATTGCGCAAGCCCGGTGCACCCTTTGAGCAAACGTTCATGCAAGCATGGCAAAGCTTTTCCCAAGGACCTGATACTTTGCATGGGCTTCACGTGTGTTGTCCAAGGGAGGAGACGCCTATCGCATGGCCAGTTGGGGTGCTTGGATCGGTGTACCCGCATTTGTGGCTGTGATCGCGGCACCATTTTGGACATCGGCCTATTTATTTGCTTTGGGTATTTTTTTGATTGGAATGGGCGGCGGTTTTTTTGCCCACGGCACATTGACGGCCACCATGCAACTCGCGCCGATAGAGCAAACTGGGCTGGCAATGGGGGCCTGGGGGGCCGTGCAGGCCACGGCTGCCGGCGTAGGCATGGCGCTGGGCGGCGTCATGCGCGATGGCTTTGCCATGATCAGCAACTCTTTCATGGGCTATTCTTCTGTTTATTTGTTCGAAATCATGTTGTTGGCCATGACGCTGTGGGCGATGAGGCCTTTGATACAGCGATCTGTGCACGCACTGAAACAATCTGCATAATGACGGCTCTTTTTTAACCCCGCTCCAACCTAGCAAAGGAATCCCATGGAAGTCAAATACGTCCTCATCATCATGTACGCGGTTTTTTGTGTATTTTTGCTGGCCAATTGGCTCAACCGCCCCAAAAAACCAAACAAATAAATCATGTGCTTTGCAGCAACCACCCTTGGGTGTCTGCTGCAGCTCAGTGGCACAGATCGGTCACCCCCTGAAAGGGTCACCAGGGGTGTTCATGCCGTTTGCCGCAACGCATTGCGGTCTAGCCTTTCGGTCTCGCGGCGTTCGAACAAATCGAGCATCCAAGCCACCCGTTGGGGCATGGCCCGATTGGGAAAGTAGGCTTTGTGCCCCGATTGTTGCGTTGCTGTTTGGCATGCTTGAACCAAACCCACAATCGCTGCCAGTGGGGCGGGGTGGTGGTCTGCCACCCTTATCCAATGAACTTGTGTCCATGCGCTGGCCAACAGCATGAGCTTGCGTGTGGTGCTCACCACGGTGCGCTTGCTGACAGAATCCAAACCTTCGCGGCGCAATTGGTGACCAATTTCAGCGTAGATCATGCTGGCCGCGCAAATGGCGGCGCGGCAGTCCGGGGGCAAAGCAGCAATGCCTGAATGGGCTTGTTTGTAAAGGCGGTCGGCTTCGTCGAGCAAGCGCTCGATGACCTGTGCGATGGCCGGTGTGAAGGTGGGGCGAACCAGCCAGGCAGCAGGGCTGACGCCTGCTTCGGACAGCCATTGGCGCGGCAAATACAAACGGCCAATGCTGGCGTCGTGCCCCACGTCACGTGCAATGTTGGTCAACTGCATGGCCACGCCCAGTTCGCATGCGCGGGCCAATGTGTCTGTGCTTTGTGGTCCCATGATCCAACTCATCATGGCGCCAACACTGCCAGCCACCCGGGCAGCATAGGCATGCAGGTCTTCAATGCTGTCGTAAATTCGACCACCCGCATCCCACGCAAAGCCCTCGATCAAGGCGTCCAGCAAATGGCGCGGCAATTTGTACTGTTGCACCACCAGGCTCAAAGCGTGGTCTTCCACATGGTCGTGCGGTGTGCCGGCATAAATGGCATCAAGGCGCGTTTGCAATACCTCCAAAGGCGCGTCTTGTGTCTGAGCTTCGTCGACCAAATCATCAGCCACTCGGCAAAACGCGTACAGCGCAATGGCGGCACTGCGCACCCGAGGCGGGAGCAAACGACTGGCTGCAAAAAAAGTTTTAGACCCCCCTTGCATCATGGACACACAGGCTTGCAGGTCTTGTGAGTCAAAGTTCAGTGCTTGTGGCGCAGCATGCATCTCGGGCTGGGCAGGGATGGCAGTGCCCTCAGGACGCGGGATAACTTCAGACATGGACATGGGGGACCACCGTTTCCAATGCTTTTGCAGACATGAGCACACCGGGCACACCTGCACCCGGGTGGGTGCTGGCCCCGACGACGTAAAGACCTGGTACATCTTCGCTGCGGTTGTGAGGGCGAAACCAGGCGCTTTGCAGCAGCAGTGGCTCCAGACCAAAGCCTGCCCCTTTGTATGACCACAAGCGATCTTGAAAATCTTGCGGTGTGGTCACTTTGGAGGTGACGATGCAGTCTTGCAAACCCGGCAGCACGCTGTCGTGCAAAGCTTGGGCAATGGCCGCGCGGTAGGGCTCGGCCTGGCTGGCCCAATCTGTACCGCTGTCCAGGTGAGGCACGGGTGAGAGCACATAAAAAGTGTCGCAGCCTTGGGGGGCCAAAGCAGGATCAGTGGCTGTGGGCCGGTGCAAATACAGACTGAAGTCTTTGGCCAAGTGGTGACGCTTGAAGATGTCTTGCAACAGCCCTTTGTAGCGCGGGCCCAGCACCATCATGTGATGCGGGACATCATGGTATTGGCGTGAAGTGCCAAAGTACCAAACAAACAAACCCATGGAGTACTGACCGTTGTCGATTTTTCGGTCGCTCCATACGCGACGGTACTCAGGAGCCACCAGGTGCTTGTAAGTCCAGGCCGTATCGCCATTGCTGACCACGATGTCGGACGAAATGACCTCGCCACTTTGCAATTTCACGCCACAGGCACGGCCATTTTGAATGCAAATTTCGGTGACCGGTGCATTGCAACGCACTTGCACGCCTCGGCCTTCCAACAGGCCGACCAGTCCACGTACGATAGACCCGGTTCCACCCATGGCAGAGTGAACACCCCAGGTGCGTTCGAGCGAGTTGATCAAGGCATAGGCGCAGGTGACGGCAAAAGGATTGCCACCAATCAGCAAGGGATGAAAGCTCATCACAATGCGCAATTTTTCATTGCGAAAGTGCTTGGCCACCAAGCTGTACAGGCTGCGCCAAGCACCCATGCGCATGAAGTCGGGGATGGCGGCGATCAAGTCAGTGATTTTGTCAAAAGCCATGTCGCCCATGCCTTCAAAACCCAAGGTCTTGCAGCGTTCGGCATCTTGCAAAAACCGCTCGTAGCCAGGCAGATCATCGGGATCAAATCGGGCCACTTCGGCGCGCATGTGCTCGGCGTCACCGTTGTAGTCAAACCAGGTGCCGTCATGGAACCGCACCCGGTAAAACGGGTCCATCGCCACCAGTTTCACATCGTCAGCAAAGTGCTTGCCGCAAAGCGCCCACAACTCTTCCAGCAAAAAGGGCGCGGTGATGATGGTCGGACCGGCGTCAAAGGTAAATCCATCTTGCCGGTGCACGTATGCACGGCCACCGGGGGCATCGAGTTTTTCAAACACTTTGACCTGATAGCCCATCACACTGAGCCGTATGGCCGCGGCCAATCCCCCAAAGCCGCTGCCGATGACCACGGCCACAGGTTGAGGCGGCGCACTTGTGCTGACGGATGTCGGCCCTTGCAGCGAGATGCCTTGGTCGAAACCTTCGGTGCGAAATGCGTTCATCCAGGTCCTTTAAGCGCGCATGTCCAAAGCTGGTTTGGAGGTGTGCCCCATGGCCCAACCCCATAGACGTTCCATGGGCCAAGGAAAAATCATGATCAGGTGCTCAACAATCGCCAGCCCCAGCAAGGTGGCCAGCATGACCCAGCCTGTTGTGATGGCCACCGCACCTTGTTGGGCCAGCCACACCAGCCAAAACCAGGTACCCATGGCCACCCCCATCGAGCACACGAACCACAAGGTCATATTTCGAGTTCGAAAATAACTGGCCAAATACAACAGGTGTTTGGGCAGGTATTGAGCACCGTTATGCGGAACGCCAAAAAACAAATTCAGCTTGGCCGACAAGCGCATGAACCAAAGCAAGGCATAGGTACAAATCGCCACGTGGTTGCGTTGGTCTTGCTGCATCCACCAAAGCAAGCCAAAGTTGGTCAGCAAGGCCAGTTCGTGGTAAATCATGACTTGCGCCGATTGCACAAATCTGGACCAGCCTTGAACACCTTCGTCGAGTGGTGTTTTGCGCGGGCCAGTGATCCATCCGGTCAGAAAGGTCAGTTCGTGCCAGCCCCACATGACAATGACACTGCCAAAGGCCAGATAAGCGTTGACCACGCTGACTTCTTGCATGCTGTGCGCCACGCCCCAAAAGCTCAAGGCCAGCAACACTGTCCAAGCAGCCAGGCTGAAACGAAAGCTGCGCGGGTGCAATCGGTCGAGCCACAAAATCACGCCCGTGCCCAACCACCAGCACATGGCCGTGAAAACGCAGGCCCATACCACTTCATTCACCATGCGGGTTCCATTCGAACCTGGGGCAGCACATCTTGCTCAATCACAGGCATGCAGTACAAGCGGGCAAAAGTGACCATGGCTTTGAGGGCGCAAACGCCTTGCTGAAATTTGCCCACCACCCCGCCGCGTTCTTTGGCTTTTTCCATGTCTTGAGATATGGCAAACAAGCGCTCCAAGCCGCGACGGAAAGCTGGGTTGTCTGTGTCCAACGCCAACGGGAAAACTTGTTGTGTGATGGCGGTGGTGATTCGAAAAACCTGGTAGTCGTACTCGCTCGAATCAAGACCCATGGCTTCATGCAACATGGGTCGGGTGTGATCGCGAACGTACATGGTGGCGTAGACGGCCAACAGGAAAAAGCGGATCCACAGTTTGTTGGCCCCGCGCAGCAAATGGGGGTTGGCGCGCATGATCAGGGCAAAGGATTCGCCGTGGCGAAACTCGTCGTTGCACCACAGTTCAAACCAGCGAAAAATGGGATGAAATCGCTTTTCGGGATGTTTTTCAAGTTGACGAAATATGGTGATGTAGCGGGCATAGCCGATTTTTTCTGACAAGTAGGTCGCGTAGTAGATGTACTTGGGCTTGAAGAATGTATATTTTTTGGTGCGCTTTAAGTTGCCCAAATCAATGCCCAGATTGAAGTCGCGCAGCGACAGGTTGATAAACCCTGCATGTCGCGATTCATCCCGTGCCAGGTATGTCATCAGACGTTTGATGTCAGGGTTGCAGACGTTCTTTCGGATTTCGTTGTACAAGATGCAACCCGAAAATTCGGAGGTCAGTGAGCTGACCAAAAAGTCCATGAACTCTTGGCGCATTTCAGGCGACAGTGAAGCCATGCCAGCGGCCACTTCGTCGGCAAATGCCGCATCGCGCTGAAAGTGATCGTGGTTGTTGTCGCCCTCGTATTCGGCCATCATCTTGTCCCACTCGGCGCGAACGGGCTCAACGTTGATGCGGTCCATGGCGGCAAAGTCGGTGGTGTAAAAACGTGGACTGATCAAGTCACTGTGCACGGCTTTGTGGTTGGCGTCTTCTGCCGTTTCGATGGTGTGGACAGCGGTCGCATTCATGGGAGTCTCCATTGCGGTTGAAAGTATTTGATGGGTTCAGGGGTTGCTGTTTTGAAGGCCTGCCAAACGCAGACCCGCAAACAAAGCTGCATTGGTGGGGCCAAAGGACTCCAGGTCTATGCGCTGCTCAGTGGCCGGATCGAGCAAAGTCAATCGACCGTCGGTGCGACCAATCAACAAGAATGGGGCATCTGCACCAATGCCTTCGCGGTGACGCTCGCGGGCCAACGCACGCAATGTGCTGCGCAAAAAACCTTGCTCACCAGAAAAACGGGCCACCGGTGTGTGCCGGGTGGCGTCCAGCACGGCAATGTCGCCATCTGGCAGATCTGTGAATTGCAGTGAGCGCTGCCATTGCACCGCCGCATCTGGAGTGCGCGGGTCCAGCCCGGACCAGCGTGCCAAGCCAATGGCAACGACCACAGCCACAAGAGCCACGCCGATCAAGGCCATGGGGCGGCTCAGGCTTTGGTGTTGTGGCAACGCGCCGGAATTACCCAAGGTGTTCATGCCAGTATGCCGTCATGTGTGGGCGTCAAAGTGGCTGTGCCAGCATTCACATCACCCAAGTTCAAGCTCTCGCCAGCGCGTTCGGTACGCCATAAATCCAGTAGCATTTGGCCTACTTGTCGGCCATCGGACAAGCACCGCAAAGTTGGTTGAGGTTGGCTGATGTGCCACGCCCGCTGGTGCGGCCACAGGTGGGCCCAACCAATGCGATCCTCTGGGTACAAGGCCAATGCAATATCACCCCTGCCGTCTCGGTAAGGCTTGAGTGATGCACCAGCGATTCGCTTGTAAGGGATATTAAAAGTCAGTGTCAGCACGATGCCAATGCGCATGACCACACGCTTGTTGGTCAGTGTGTACAAGGTGGTGCTGGCCGACATCCAAGCGGCGCCCATCAGCAGGCCCAAGGCCAGAGCGTATAAGCCTGCGGCCACAAAAAGCGATTTGAGCTCAATCGCGTCCACAGGCTTCCAGCCCACACCGCTGTCAGGACTGGCCAGGTTGATCAATTGCACCAACAGCATCAAAGCAAAGTAAGCGGCAAGCTTGGGCACATGAAAAGCATGGCAGGCCAAGCTGCGCCAATCGGGCGCGCCTTGCCAGACCACGCGTTCGTTGGCTGGCAAGCGGCTGGGCAGGCCGGGGGCCGCTTCCCATTCGTGCTCGTGCGAGGCGTTCATATGATGGGTTCCTGCCGCTCAGGGGTGGCATACAAGGTGCCCGCACCATAGTAAGCGCAGATTTTTTCCTCTTCGAGCAGGGTGATTTGTTCAAATGACTTGGTTTGTGGCACGTTGGCAAATTGGTGCGCCAAGATGGCCTGAACATGCGTGCCATCTTTTTTGATGCGCGCGAAAGTCATGGGCAATAAGACGCGCTTGTCAGAACCGCTCAACTGCACTTCGGCATAACGAAACATCATTTCCATGCGGTCTACCCACAACTCGCACACCGTGCCTGCAATCTGTTTGTCAGCACCCCACACAGGCAGTCCTCTGGGGTCCACGTCTTGCTTGGCCACGGCGTGATCTGTGGCCGCGCGCAAGGGCACGATCTTGGGGTGACCGTGCGGGTCCCTGTCAGGGGTGTCGCTGCGCATGGCCCAAGCGCCGGGGCCCACGCCAGCCAGCAGTGGGTCGCCCACGGGCTCCAGGGGTGCGCCGTTCCAGCCATGTGTGGGCTGACCGCTGTAGGTGCCGTCAGGTCGGTTCAGGTCCGGGGCCAAGTAGGTGTGGCCATCTTGGGTTTTGAACGCTTTGGGCTCGGGCACGGGCGGCCAGCCTTCAATCTGGGGACCGTTTTCACGGCCAGAATCCATGGGATAGCCTTCGCGGTGGTTTTCACGCAAGAGGTAATAAATCAGCCCTGCAAAAAAAGCCCAGAACATGTACAAAACGATTTGGGCCACATCGATGTACTGTGTGATTGCGCCTGTTTCCATACCAGTGCTCCTTGTAAAAAATCAAACATCAACCTGGCAGTTGGGCCAGACCAAATGGGGTTCTTGGGTTGTCTGCGTGGGGGACAGGTGTGGACCGACTGGCACGCAGCATGGGTCCGAGTGCCACCAACACAACAAACAGCAAATATATTTCCAGGTGGTAGACAAAGCTGTAAGCGGTGATGGGTGAGATCAAGGCCTCGCCCATCGCCCCAGACATGGCCAACATGGAGACGCCGTCGCGCAGTGCACCACCCAAGGCCATGGCAGCACCCGCGCTGGTGGCTTGCACAGCACCCCAGGTGCCAACCACCAAGCCACTCAGTCTGCCACCGTCCACCGCATGGCCCATGCCCATGGCTGCCACCAACATCCCGACGGAAAACAAGCCGCCACTCAGGCCAATCAAAGCCACCCCTGCGCGGAACAACCAGGTCGCTTCCAGCGGGCCAGAAAAAATCACCATGGCAAAAGCAGGCAGACCCAGCACCACACCCATACTGGCCAAGCGGCAAGCGTGCAGGCCGCCCGATAGCCAACGTGCCGAGAGCATGAACGCCAGCAATGCACCACCGGCGCTCAGTGCGGTGAGTGTGCTGGTCATGCCCACATCGAGATGGAGTATTTCGGCGGCATAGGGCTCGAGCACGATGTCTTGCATATTGAAGGCAAATGTGCCCAACCCCAGCGTCCACAAAAAACGCCGCATTTGGGGTTGCGTCATAAGGGTGCGCCAACTTTGTGCAAAGCCACCTGCTTCACGGCGGCCGCGTTTGGCCTGACGGGCTTCTTGTTTCCACAATGAGGCCAGGTTCAGCACAGCCACCATCACGGCACAACCTTGGACCATCTGTATCAGCTTTTGTGCACTGAAGTTGTCTAAGACCAAACCGAACAAACAGCTGCTGGCAATCATGCCCACCAGCAGCATGCTGTAGAGCAAGGCCACCACGCGAGGGCGCTTTTCGGGTGTGGCCAGGTCATGGGCCAAGGCCATGCCTGCGGTCTGGGTGACTTGGATGCCCGTACCCACCATCACAAAGGCCAAAAATGCCCCAACTTGTCCGACCCACAGGTTGGCGCTGTCGGGTTCGGACAGCAGCAGCAAAGCAAATGGCATGATGGACAAACCGCCAAACAACAGCAAAGTGCCCGTCCACATGAAGGGGATGCGGCGCAGTCCCAGTGCCGATGGATGGGTGTCGCTTCGGTAACCAATCAGGGTGCGCAGCGGCGCAAACACCATGGGTATGGCCACAGCCAATGCCACCCACCATGCTGAGACGTGCAACTCGACAATCATGACGCGGTTGAGCGTACCGACCAACAAAGCGGTGACCATCCCGATCACCACTTGAAACAGTGACAAACGCAGCAAACGTGCCATGGGCAGTTCGGCCGAGGCCGCATCGGCAAACGGCATGAAGCGCGTGCCATAAGCCGTGATCCAACGGGGAACAGGGATGCGCAGTTTCATGTGCGTGTCCACTCCCAAGCCTGCGAAGTGTAAAAACCACTGGCCACGCGCTGCATGCGTGCACCTGCCCAGGATTGCAGTGACGCCTGCCGTTGCATGCGATCGAGCAGGTCGGCATGCGCCACGGGGGACAGCGATGGCGAGCGGTCACTGCGAGGAAACAGGCGGCCTGCGCTGTGCATCAAGGCCAACAGCGGGGTGCGCGGGGCAAAGGTGAATGCCATGGAGTTGCGCGTGCGTTGCGCCAGTCCCGCCAATGCATCTGCAATTTGTTCGCTGTCGTAATGGATCAGCGAGTCCATGCACACGACGTGGTCAAAGAGGCCCAGGTCTGGGCTCAGCATATCGCCCGATAAAAACATCACCGATCCGGGCAAGCTCGGGTGCTCTGCGTGCATGCGCTGTGCTGCGAGCTTGACCAAAGTAGGCGACAGGTCAATGGCCACCACATCGGCGCCACGCAAGGCGGCTTGCAAGGCCAGCGCGCCAGTGCCGCAACCGGCATCGAGCAAGCGCAGTCCACGCATGTCTTGCGGTAACCATGACAAGAGGGTTTCGCGCATGGTGTCGCGCCCGGCGCGAACGGTGGCGCGGATGCGCCCCACTGGTTCGTTGGACGTCAAACGGGCCCAGGCATCTGCGGCAGTGCGGTCGAAGTAATGTTCGATTTGGCTGCGGCGTTGTTCGTAGGCGGTGGTGTTCATGGTGTGGCGCTCCGGGTGGATTCAGTCAAAACCCAGCAAATCAAAGATGTCACGGTCTTTCATGGGGACCGAAGGCAGGGGGTCTGCACCCAACCACAGCGCAGCGGCCAGGCGCATGTATTCGTCTTGAACTGCTTGCACGGCTGGTGAGTGATCTAGCTCAAACAAGGTGCACTTTTTCAGGCGACTTTTGCGGATTTCGTCAAGCAAGGGAAAATGAGCCATGGTTTTGAGGCCAACCACTGCGTTGTATTTATCGATCTGGTCGGTCGCATCGCTGCGGTTGGCGATCACGCCGCCCAAGCGCACGTTGTAGTTTTTGGCTTTGGCACCGATGGCTTGCACAATGCGATTCATCGCAAAGATCGAGTCAAAGTCATTGGCGGTGACGATCAAAGCACGGTCAGCGTGTTGCAGCGGGGCGGCAAAGCCACCGCACACCACGTCGCCAAGCACATCGAAGATCACGACGTCAGTGTCCTCCAACAGGTGGTGTTCTTTGAGCAGTTTGACGGTTTGACCCACCACATAGCCGCCACAACCGGTACCTGCTGGTGGACCGCCGGCTTCGACGCACATGACGCCGTTGTAGCCTTTGAACACGAAGTCATCTAAGCGCAACTCTTCTGCATGAAAGTCCACGGTTTCGAGTGCATCGATCACCGTGGGCATGAGTTTTTTGGTGAGCGTGAAGGTGGAGTCGTGCTTGGGGTCGCAGCCGATTTGCAGCACCCGTTTACCCAGCTTGCTGAATGCCACCGACAGGTTGGAGGATGTGGTGCTTTTGCCAATGCCGCCTTTGCCGTAAATGGCAAACACTTTCGCATTGCCAATCTTGACGGACGGGTCCAGTTGGACTTGCACGCTGCCCTCGCCGTCGGCCCCACGGCTGCGCTGAATGCTTTTTACCGGAATGCTGGTGGTCTCGATCATGCTGGTTGTCCTTCTTGTATGCCTTCAAGGCGGTCTTCAAGTTCTTCGCCCGCCCGCAGCAGGGCCGACAGGGTTTCGGCGTCAGGTTGCCAGTACTGGCGCCGGGTGGCTTCGACCAACCGGTTGGCCAGTTTGGCCGACGCGGTGGGATTGAGTTGGGCCATGCGTTCGCGCATGGCAGGGTCGAGCACAAAGGTTTGTGCCAACTGCTGGTAGATCCAAGGTTGGACCTGGCCGGTGGTGGCCGACCAGCCCATGGTGTTGGTGAGGTGGGCTTCAATTTGCCGCACGCCCTCGTAGCCGTGTTGCAGCATGCTCTCGTGCCATTTGGGGTTGAGCATGCGGCTGCGTGTCTCCAATGCCACCTGTTCGGTCAAGCTGCGCACCACCCCTTCGCCTTGGGTTTGGTCGCCAATGAACACTGGGGGTGCTGTGGCAGCGTTGCCATCGCGCTGGTGCTTGGCCTGCAGCACGGCGCGGCTGATGCCGCCCAAGGTGTCAAAGTAAGTGTCGATGCTGGTGACACCCAACTCCACCGAGTCCAGGTTTTGGTAAGTGAGTGACACGCTGGCCAGCGCACTTTGCAGCACGGCGGTGTTGCGCACGGGGTGGCCTTCGCGGCCATACGCAAAACCCTTGCGCTTGGTGAAGGCATCACCCAGCTCGTTCTCGTTTTCCCAGCAGCTGCTGTCGATCAGGTGATTGATGTTGGCACCATAAGCGCCCTCGGTATTGCCAAACACGCGCAGCGATGCGCATTCCATGGTGCTTCCATCGTGTTCGGCCAAGAAGGCCAAGGCATGCTTGCGAACGAAGTTTTGTTCGACAGGCTCGTCTGCGCTGGCAGCCAAGAAGGAGGCCTCGGCCAGCAATCGGATCTGCATGGGCAGGAGGTCACGGAATATGCCCGACAAGGTCATGACCACGTCAATGCGTGGCCGACCCAAGTTGGCCAAGGGAACCAAGCTGGCACCGGCCAGGCGTCCATAGTTGTCAAAGCGAGGGGTTGCACCCATCAAGGCCAGGGCCTGGGCCAGCGGGCCACCTTCGGTTTTCAAGTTGTCGGTGCCCCACAGCACGATGGCCACGGTCTCTGGCAAGGCTTGGTGGTCTTGTGCATAACGGGCGAGCAATTTTTCCGCCTGCCGCTGGCCATCGCGCACGGCAAAGGCCGAGGGCATGCGAAATGGATCCAGTCCGTGCAGATTGCGCCCGGTGGGCAACACTTGGGGGTTGCGGATCAAATCCCCCCCGGGCGCGGGCTGCAGATAGCGGCCATCGAGCGCGCGCATCAGGCCTTGCATTTCATGGTCTTGGCCCAGCAGTTCGTTGGTGCGCACCAATTGGCGCAAGGACTCGGTTTGTGCTTTGTCGTCGGGCGGTGAGTTCAAGCGTGCACTGAGTTGAGCTGAGCTGGCCCCATCGACCAAGGATTCCATGATCTCGTTTTGATGTTTCAGTTGCGTCAGCCCCATGGCATCGGCCATGACTTGCAAGGTTTGCAACCGCTGTGTGCGGGTGGGGGCTTGGCCGATCACGTGCAAGCCTTCGGGAATGAGGGCGTATTCCAGTTCCAGCAATTGGTTTTGCAGCAGTTCAATCCAAGCGGCGTTGGCGCTGTCTGATGCGGGGTCAAATGCAGCTGGAACGGACATATCGATGGAGCGCGCTTGCTCATGGATCAGCTCGGTCAGGCTGGTCCGATCGTCGGCTTGATCGGGGCCCAATTGTTGCCAACGCTCAATTGATTGCTGAAGGCTGACCAGTTCTTTGTAAAGGCCAGAATGGGTCAAGGTTGGGGTGAGGTAGCTCACCAAGGTGGCAGACCCCCTGCGCTTGGCCAGTGCACCCTCCGAAGGGTTGTTCGCCGCGTACAAATAAATATTGGGCATGGCACCAATGAGGCGATCGGGCCAGCATTGGGCGGACAAGCCAGTTTGTTTTCCGGGCATGAATTCCAAAGCGCCATGTGTGCCAAAGTGCAACACGGCATCGGCCGCATAGTCATCGCGCAAATAGCGGTAAAACGCGCTGAAGGCATGGGTGGGGGCGCAGCCTTTTTCAAACAGCAAACGCATGGGGTCGCCTTCGTAGCCAAAGCCGGGTTGAACGGTGACCACCACTTGGCCAAAGGCCGCACCCAAAATGAACAACGATTGCCCATTGGTCAGGTGCTTGCCTGGTGCGCTGCCCCATTGCGCTTCGATCTCAGACAGCCAGCGCTCGTTTTGCACATGGTGTGTGGTATCCATGGCGTGCAGCACGTTGGCCTGTGTGCCATATTGCTGAGCGTTGCCATGCAACAAGCGTTCGCGCAGATCATCCACACTGCTGGGCAAGTCGACTTGGTAGCCTTCTTGCGAGAGGCGCTGCAGGGTGTTGAACAGGGACTGGAACACCGACAGGTATGCGGCCGTGCCCACACTGCCCGCGTTGGGTGGAAAGTTAAACAACACGATGGCCAACTTGCGTAGCGCGCGGGGCTTCTTGCGCAATCGCACCAGGCCTTCCACACGTGCACTTAGCATGTCGGTGCGCTCGCTGCAAGTGAACATCTCTTGGCTGCGGGGGCCGCTGGGGAAAGTGCATTTTTTCTCGCAACCGGTACAGGTTTGACCGGCCGGGCCGGGGCGACCGCCATAGACCATGGGCAAGATGGATCCATCGAGTTCGGGGATGGCCACCATGATGGTGTTTTCTACCGGAAGCAATCCCCGTGTGGAGTTGCCCCATTGTTCTATCGACTGAAACTCCAGCGGGTGTGCGGCGATGTAGGGCACATCCAACGCCAGCAGTGCCACTTCAGCGGCCGATGCATCGTTGTATGCGGGGCCGCCAACCAAGGAAAATCCAGTCAGCGACACCAACGCCGCGATGCCTTCTTCAGCCCCGGTGGTTTGGCCAGACTTGAAATAGCGATCCATGGCGGGACGGGCATCCAGCCCACTGGCAAATGCGGGAATCACCCGCAGGCCCCGCGCTTGCAAGGAAGCGATCACCGCATCGTAATGTGCTGTGTTGCCCGCCAGCAAGTAGGAGCGCAGCAAGAGCAAGCCCACGGTCGGTTTTACTTTGTTGCCATGGCCGGGCAAGTCGCTCAGGTTTTCGCTGATGCGGTTTTTCATTTGCGGGTGGTACAGGCCCACCTCGGGGTATTCGATGGGGTCCTCGGGCAATGACAAATTGCGCAAATGCGCGCGCGACCCTTGGGCATAGCGGTGAACCAGTGCTTTGACCAGGTGCTCGATGTTGTGCTCGGAGCCTGCCAGCCAGTAGCGCATGGTCAAAAAGTACAGCCGCAAATCTTGTGCGGTGCCGGGGATGAAGCGCAGCAATTTAGGCAACCGGCGAAGCATGGCCATTTGTTTGGCCCCCGCGCTGGTTGAAGCGCCTTTGTCCTCGCCGTCTTCCTTGTTTTTTGCGCTTGGGCGGAGTTTTTTGAGCAAAGCCATCAAGCCACCGGACTCGCGGCCCATGACCAGCTTGCCCATGCGCGTGAGTTGCGTGACTGGAGGGGCGGACATGATGCAAACCATCGCATCGCAGTGGTCGCGGCGCTGCTGAAGGGCTTCCAGCACCGGCAAAAAATGGTCTTCCATGAAGAGCATGGTGACGATCACGATATCGGCCTGCGCAATGGCAGCCAGGCATGCGGCCAAGCTGCTGTCGCTGTCACGCCAAGCGGAGGCACTGTGCGTTTGCAGGTTCAGGCCAGGCACGTGTGTTGCCAAGCGATGGGCCGCATTGCTGGCGGCACTGGCCAGGTGGCTGTCCATGGTCAGCAACAGCACGTTCATGCGTGCGTTGTGGGCCACGGGGGGATCACCGGCTGTAATGGGCTTTGGCATCGTAGAGGGTCTCCACGGTGATGGTTGCAACGCCCTGGTCCAGGGCAAATCGCTCTGTGTTGCGGCGCGCTTTGCCACGCACAAAAAACGGAATTTTTCCAAGTTCCTTTTCGGCTTCCATGCTCCACGTGGCTTGGTTCGAAGCCGCTTGGGTGGGCATGGCACGCGCCGCAGTGGTCGTGGGCGCAGACGCTGTCGGGTCGCTGGGCGCAACCGCTGTGGTGGCATGCACGGGCGTTGGTGGTGTGAGGATTGCTTCACCCGCGGGTCGGGTGCTGCCAAGGTGCGATGGCGCGGCACCGGCATGGAACTCAAAGTCTTCTCGGAACATGCCGATCAGGTGTTCTTCCAGACCCATCATCAGGGGGTGCACCCACGTGTCAAACAACACATTGGCGCCTTCAAAGCCCATTTGAGGTGCGTAGCGCGCCGGGTAGTCTTGCACATGAACCGGCGCAGAAATCACGGCGCAAGGGATGCCTTGCCGCTTGGCGATGTGGCGCTCCATTTGCGTGCCCAAAATCAATTCAGGTTGCAGCGCCTGAATTTGATCTTCCACCTCAAGGTAGTCGTCAGTGATCAAGGCCTCAATGCCCAAGCCCTTGGCGCAGTCACGCACTTCGCGCGCAAATTCACGGCTATAGGTGCCAATGCCGACCACTTCGAAGCCCATTTCTTGATGGGCCACGCGGGCAGCGGCCACCGCATGGGTGGCGTCGCCAAAGATGTAAACGCGCTTGCCCGTGAGGTAGGTTGAGTCGACCGACTTGGCGTACCAAGGCGCATGTGAGTTGACAGGGTCTTGTGTTGGCACAGGTATGCCTGTGAGGGCACAGACTTCAGCGATGAAATCGCGTGTGGCATGGCTGCCCAGCGGCACTGTTTTTGTGAAAGGTTGTTCAAACTGGCGTTGCAACCATTGGGCTGCACTCAATCCAATTTCGGGGTAAAGCACCACGTTGAAGTCGGCTTGGGCCAGCTTTTGAATGTCGGCCACACTGGCGTTGAATGGGGCCACCACGGCCACGTCAACCCCCAGTTGATTGAGCAGTTGGGTGATCTCTTTCACATCGTCGCGATGGCGAAAGCCCAGCGCGGTGGGTCCGAGGATGTTGCAGCTGGGGCGATTTTTTTTAATCGGCGCACTGGGTTTGTGCACCAGGTGGCGACAGAGTTGGTAAAAAGTTTCGCTGGCGCCCCAGTTCTCTTTGCGCTGGTATGAAGGCAGCTCCAACGCCACCACAGGGATGGGCAGTTGCAGGGCCTGGGCCAGACCACCGGGGTCGTCTTGGATCAGCTCGGCGGTGCAAGACGACCCCACCAACATGGCGGCGGGCTTGAACCTCTCCATCGCTTGGCGGGCGGCTTCCTTGAAGAGTTCCGCGGTGTCGCCGCCGAGGTCGCGTGCTTGAAAGGTGGTGTACGTCACCGGTGGACGTTGAGAACGCCGCTCGATCATGGTGAACAGCAAGTCGGCGTATGTGTCACCCTGTGGCGCATGCAGCACATAGTGAACGTCTCGCATGGCCGTGGCCACCCGCATTGCGCCCACATGGGGAGGGCCTTCATAAGTCCAAAGCGTCAGTTGCATGTTGTGTTCCTGAGCTTTTAGGCGGCCAGCTTGGTGCGGCGCTTGAGGGGGCGACTGAACAGGCCTGCCAGGTCGCCTGCTTGTTCATAGCCCTGGATGGGTGTGAAGACCAACTCAATGGCCCATTTGGTGCTGATGCCTTGGGCCTCCAAGGGATTGGCCAACCCCAGGCCGCACACCACCAAATCGGGTGCATCGGCCAGGCAACGGTCGAGTTGCAAGTCCACGTCTTGGCCCTCGCTGATGCGGGTGCCCGGGGGCAACCATGCCAGCTCGCAGGCCATGTGTTGGCGGTGCAAATAGGGCGTGCCCACCTCGACCAAATCCATGCCCAGCTCTCGGTGCACGAAGCGCGCGAGTGGAATCTCCAACTGGGAGTCGGGAAAGAAAAAGATGCGCTTGCCTTGCAGCCATTGGCGTTGCAGGGCCAGTGCTTTTTCGGCGCGTTGGCGCGGTGCGGCAATGGCGTTTTCAAACACGTCGGGGGCCACACCAAACTCGGTGGCCGCAGCTTGCAGCCACGCGGTGGTGCCCTCCACCCCCAGTGGAAAGGGCGCAGACAAGTGCTTCGCCCCGCGCGACAGCAAGGCCCGGGCGGTGTCGGCCAAAAAGGGCTGGGCCAGCAAGAAACGGGTGCTCGGGCCCACCTCCGGCATGGCTTGGCTGTTGCGCGGCGGGAAAAATGTCACCTGCAAGTTCATGCGCTCGAGCAGTTGACGCAGTTGGTCTTCCACCACATCGGCCAACGTGCCCACCACCATCAACGCGGGCTGGGCATCTGTTTGGCTGGGCAGTTCGGGCACCATGGCGGCCAAACACGCGTCTTCACCTTGGGTGAAGGTGGTTTCAATGCCGCTGCCCGAGTAGTTGAGCACGCGCACTGCGGGGTGGTGAATTTGGTTGAGTCTTTGGGCCGCTTTTGACAAATCAATTTTGATGACTTCAGATGGACAAGAACCGACCAAAAACAACATGCGGATGTCGGGGCGGCGTGCCAGCAATTGGCTCACCACGCGGTCGAGTTCATCGTGTACATCGGCCAATCCTGCGAGATCGCGCTCATCAATGATGGCGGTGCCAAACCGAGGTTCTGCAAAGATCATCACCCCGGCGGCCGACTGAATCAGGTGGGCGCAGGTGCGCGAGCCGACGACCAAAAAGAAGGCGTCTTGGATTTTGCGATGCAGCCAAATGATGCCTGTCAGGCCACAAAAGACCTCGCGTTGGCCACGCTCGACCAAGGGGGTGACGTCGGTGCAGCCAATGGACGCGGGGCGGATGGGGATGACGCTGCTCATAGGCTGGCCTGTGCACTTGGTAATGGAGACAAAGAGGTGTCTTTTTGCAGTCGCGCCATGCGCAACTTGCGGATGTATTGCGCAGCGTTGATGCCGTAGCTCATGTAGGCCGCCAAGGCCAGCAACAATTGGTCGGTGGCGCTCCACAGGCCTTGCCACCAAACCCACAGGTAAGCTGTGTGCAGGGCCAGCACGCCCATGCTGACGATGTCTTCCCAAAAGAAAGCGGGCGCAAACAGGTATTGGCCAAAAACCACTTTTTCCCAGATGGCGCCGGTGATCATGATCGCGTAAAGCACCATGGTCTTGAGCACCACCGAAGCCAGCGCCCAATCGGTGTTGACGCCGGTTTGCAGGCATTGCACCACCAGGTACAGACTGACGAGAAAAATCAGAAACTGCACCGGGGCCAACACGCCTTGCACCAGGGTCCACGCGGTCGCGTCACGCCGAGCGCGTTGCGCTGGTGTGTACAAAACCTGGGTGTCGGATGCTTGCATGGGGTTTCTGTGATGCCGGTGTGTTGGGGATGAATGTAAGTCGAGCAATACGGTGTGTCAACATAAATTGACATAAATTATGGAATTTAGGGTTTACACTGAAGGCGTTGGGCGCATTTCAAATCACACTACCGTCTGTGTGTTGTTGTGGCACGGTGTGCCTTACTCCACGCAGCTTTTGCGGTGAGCGCACCGATTTGTTGGGGCTTGCCGTTCGTGTTTTAACCTGAGGACGGGTGCTTGCCATGGCGCAATTCAATGTCGACAGTTTCCAGTCCGCTGCCCGAGAAAGCGGATCGGTGAACCCTTCGCAGCAAGCCGTGTGGCGGGGTGGGCCAGCGGGCCCTCGCCTGGTGGGTGGGACCACCTTCACGGGCAAGTCCGCATTGGACGAGGCGCAGGTGGAAGTCCTGGCGCAGGCTTGTTTGCAAGGCTTGGACGCGGCCAGGCGGGTGGTTTTGGGCTGGCGACGCCAGGGTCAGGTTTTGGCCGATATTTATGTGCGGGGCGTTGCGCCTTGCGCCAGATTGATTGGGCAATGGTGGAGCGAAGATACGCTCGATTTCGCCTCAACCACCATCGTGGCTGCCCATTTGCAGCAATTACTGCATGAATTCAGCGCGGAGTTTTTGCAAGAGGCGCCCAAGGAGCGCAACGGCTGGAGTTTGCTGCTGCTGACCGAGCCAGGTGCCCAGCACAGCATGGGTTTGTTCATGCTCAGTGAATTCTTCAGGCGCGACGGCTGGACGGTCACCACAGGCGTGCCCCAAGACATGGCTGAATTCAAGCGCCTGGCGCAATCTGATTGGTTTGATGCTGTGGGCGTGTCCATCAGCACCGACCGGCATTTGCAGGCCTTGGCGACGGCACTGCGCCAACTCAAAGACAGCACCGTCAACCCGAGCATGCAATTTTTTGTCGGGGGGCCCATGGCCGTGCTCGAGCCTGCGCGGCTCAAAAGCATGCCTGCAGAGGTGGTGGCTCATGATGCGCCAGCCACGGTCAAATGGGTCGCCCAGCGGATGCCTGTGCTCGCTTTGACATCAGGTAAAACCCTTAATGTGCAGGGGTAATTTCATCAGAACCATTGAATTTAGACCCCTCTCAGGTGTTAATAGATGTACACTGATATTATAAATTTAAGCGTCAACTTTCTGATACTTAATCTACTTTGGTTTACATCATGAAATTGCCCGCACTGGATTCGCCCACCTTTTCCCAACTGTTGGGGGTGGTGTCTGATGTCACCTTGGTGATGGACGCGCAGGGCGTGATTCAAGACGTGTCGACTGGGCGAGACAAATTGGCATCGTTGGGCTGTCAGACTTGGATGGGTAGGCGCTGGGTCGACACCGTCACCACAGAAAGCCGCATCAAAATTCAGGAAATGCTGAAGTCGCAAGGTGCCCCCGACCAGATGCGCTGGCGCCATGTGAACCACGTCTCGCCATTGGGCAATGAGGTGGCTTTGCAATATGTCGTGTTGCCCCTGGGCGCAGGCCAGTTGCTCGCCATGGGCCGAGACTTGGAAAGTTTGGCCGAGTTGCAACGCCGATTGGTGGAGACTCAGCAGTCCATGGAGCGAGACTATTTGCGACTTCGCCACATTGAAGCCCGTTACCGTGTTTTGTTTGACACTTCTTCGGAAGCGGTGTTGATGGTCGATGCCAATAACCAACGGGTGTTGGAGGCCAATGTGGGGGCCCAATCGCTGCTAAAAGATGCAGGCAAGCGCTTGGTGGGGCGTGACGTGCGTGAATGTTTTCACGCTGACAGCCAAGGCGAAGTGCAGGCTTTGCTGCGCATGGCGCTGGCCACAGGTCGGATTGAAATGTGCTCTGCCCGTGTGGCCGGTTTGCCCACGCCGTGGACGGTTTCGGCCACGGTGTTTCGCCAAGAAGGGGGTGCTCATTTCTTGGTGCGTTTGTTGAGCCGCGAGACCGCTGCCGAGCCCAGTCACGACCCCCAGTCGTTTGCGGTTTTGAGTGAAGCCATGGCGTATTTCCCGGATGGCTGGTTGTTGACCGACACCACGGGCGTGATCAAAAGCATCAATGAAGAAGGCATGGCTTTGCTGGGTCTGACTGCCACGTCGCAGGTGGTGGGCCAAAACATGGAGCGCTGGCTGTTGCGAGGTGCGGTCGATTGGGGTGTGCTCAGCACCAGTTTGCGCCAACTTCAGCCAGTGCGCAATTTCGCGACCGAAGTGAGAACCCTCTCCGGCGTGACTTTGCCCGTGGAGGTATCTGCCGTTTGTCTGGCACGACCCGAAACCTTGTATGTATTTTTTGTGCGCGACATGGAACGCAGGTTGCAAGGCAGCACTGCCTTGTCGCCCGCCCAGGCCAGCCCTTTTGCCGAGCTGTCCCAACTGGTGGGCCGCCGCCCGATCAAGGACATCGTGGGCGAGACCGTCGACACCATCGAGCGCATGTGCATCGAGGCGGCCCTGGGGCTGACTCACAACAACCGTGCCTCAGCTGCGGAGATGCTGGGTTTGTCGCGCCAAAGTCTGTACGTCAAGTTGCGCCGTTTTGGCATGGTGGCCGAAGCTGAAGCCGAAAACCCCTGAAAGTGTCACATTGAGTTAACAGTTAGTGTCAACCCTTGTTGACATTTCTGGGCTTGTCTTCACAATGGGGGCATGGACAACCCGCCCCTTGCTCTGTCTGCCCCTCCCAACCGGCCTGCCTTGGGCACGGTGGCAGAGTTGCTCAAACCCATCACTTGGTTTCCGCCCATGTGGGCCTTTGCATGTGGCGTGGTGGCCTCTGGCCAGGACCTGGGCACGCACTGGGGCATGCTTGTGTTGGGTCTGGTGCTCACCGGACCTCTGGTGTGTGCCAGCAGCCAAGCCGTCAACGATTGGTTTGACCGCCATGTAGACGCCATCAACGAGCCGCTGCGCCCCATTCCGTCTGGGCGCATGCCCGGTCGTTGGGGCCTGGGCATTGCGGTGGGCTGGACGGTGCTGTCACTGCTGTGGGCCACCCTCATGGGGCCTTGGGGATTTGCCGCATGTGGCTTGGCAATCGCGTTGTCTTGGGCCTACAGCGCCCCCCCTGTGCGATTGAAAAACAACGGTTGGTGGGGCAATGCCGCTTGCGCATTGAGCTACGAGGGCTTGGCATGGCTCACAGGCACGGCCGTGATGTTGGGTGGGGCCTGGCCAGGGCCGCATTCCTTGGCGTTGGCGTTGCTCTACAGCATGGGTGCGCACGGCATCATGACGCTCAACGATTTCAAGGCCATCGAGGGAGACCACCGCTTGGGCGTCGCCTCATTGCCGGTGCAGTTGGGTGCACATGGCGCTGCGCGTGTGGCGTGTTCGCTGATGGTGTTGGCACAGGTGGCCGTGGTGTTGTTGTTGGCTTTCTGGCAGTTGCCTTTGCACGCCGCAGCGGTGTTGGCGCTGACGCTGGCGCAGTGGCCGTTGATG
Source organism: Betaproteobacteria bacterium (assembly GCA_009921465.1). Lineage (GTDB taxonomy): Bacteria > Pseudomonadota > Gammaproteobacteria > Burkholderiales > Burkholderiaceae_C > Limnohabitans. The sequence continues at coordinate 5,010 of RFXS01000002.1, read as the reverse complement.
GCCAAATTTTTACGTCAACCGGTTGAGCGAGCCTTGCATGTCAGCGCTTTTGGCGTTCCCATGTTTGTCACCGGCATGATGGTCAGTGCCTGGGGGCTGCGCCAAATCCAAGCCTCGCATTGGCTGTTGGAGGCGACATGAACAAGCCCTTTTTTGGTTGGTTGCAAATAGCCCGTCTCGGTTTGATCCAGGCTTGTTTGGGTGCCGTGGTGGTGGTGACCACGTCCACCCTCAACCGCATCATGGTTGTTGAACTGGCGCTGCCCGCATTGCTGCCCGGCTTCTTGGTGGCTTGGCATTACGCCGTTCAAATGGTGCGACCGCGCATGGGCTTTGGGGCCGACAAAGGGCGGCGCTGCACGCCCTGGATGATGGGCGGCATGTTGGTGTTGGGTGTGGGCGGCGTCTTGGCCGCCGTTGCCACCGTGTGGATGGGCACGCAGCCTTTGTACGGGGCTTTATTGGCGGTGCTGTCGTTTGCGCTGATTGGTTTTGGCGTCAGCGCTTGCGGTACTTCATTGCTGGCATTGATGGCCAAGCAAGTGCCAGAAGAGCGGCGCGCACCAGCGGCAACCGCTGTTTGGATGATGATGATTTTGGGCTTTGCCGTCACTGCAGGTTTGGTTGGCAAACTCATTGACCCCTATAGCCCACAGGTGTTGCTACAGGTATCAGCGGGATTGAGTGTGTTGACCAGCCTGATCACGGCCATTTGCTTGTGGGGGCTGGAGAATCCGACGTTGGTGGATGGTCAGTCGCCAAGCCCACCCGTGGCAGCAGATTTGCAAAAACAAGATTTCAGGGCTGCGTTGCAGGAAGTGTTGTCCGAGCCTGCCGCGCGCACTTTCACTGTGTTTGTTTTCATGTCCATGCTCGCCTACAGCGCCCAAGACCTGATCTTGGAGCCGTTTGCGGGTGCGGTCCATGGCTTTTCTCCGGGACAGACCACCCAACTTTCGGGCTTTCACCACATGGGGGTGTTGGTTGGCATGCTGGCTGTGGCGGGCGCGGGCTCGCGCTGGGCGGCAGGGCGACTGGGCTCGGTTCAGGCATGGATGGTGGGGGGCTGCTTGGCATCGTCTTTGGCCACCGTGGGCTTGTTTGGCTCAGCCTTGTCGCAGACGTGGCCACTGAGAGCCAATGTGGTCTTGCTCGGAGTGGCCAATGGCGCTTTTTCGATTGCCGCCATTGCCACCATGATGCGCTTGGCCAGTCAGGGCGGCCCGGGCCGCGAAGGCACGCGCATGGGCTTGTGGGGCGCGGCGCAAGCTGCCGCCTTTGGTCTGGGGGGGCTGTTGGGCACCGCTGCCAGTGACTTGGCACAAGTGCTGCTGGGTGAACAACGCACGGCCTATGCGGCCGTGTTTGGCATGCAAGCGCTCATGTTTGCTGCGGCGGCAACACTTGCCAACGGTGTGGCAAAACGAAAGCCCTTGTCCTTGGGTCCGATTTTGATGTTGAAAGGTGGGTCGCGCACATGAGCCAAACCAATTACGATTTTGTTGTGGTGGGCGGCGGCCCATCAGGGGCCACGGCCGCACACGACTTGGTGCGCCAAGGATGGCGTGTCTTGTTGCTGGACCGCCTGGGCCGCACCAAACCCTGTGGTGGCGCGATCCCGCCGCGCTTGATCAAGGACTTTGACATTCCCGATCATTTGCTGGTGGCCAAGGTGCGTTGCGCCCGCATGATTTCCCCTGCAGACAACAAAGTGGACATCCCGATCGACAACGGCTTTGTCGGCATGGTCGACCGCGACGAGTTCGATGAATTTTTGCGTGTGCGCGCCGCCCAAGCTGGGGCCGTGCGTTGCCAGGCCATCTTCGACAAAATAGAGCGCGACCCCAGTGGCCAGTTGTGGGTGCACTACACACCGGTCTCGCGCAAGGACCACGCGGCCAGCGAACAGGCCATCCCTATCAAGGTCAGCACGCGCATGGTCGTGGGGGCCGATGGCGCTCGCTCTGAAGTGGCGCGCCAGGCCATTGCAAATGCGCACAAAACCAAATATGTTTTTGCCTATCACGAGATCATCGAGTCACCCGTGGGTCAGCCTGGGTACGACGCGGGGCGCTGCGATGTTTATTACCAAGGGGTGGTCTCGCCCGACTTTTACGGCTGGGTGTTTCCGCACGGCAAGACCATGAGCGTGGGCATGGGCAGCGCTGATAAAGGCTACTCGCTGCGCACGGCCACGGCACGCTTGCGCGAAATTGCCGGCTTGACGCACGCACCCACCTTGCGCCGCGAAGGTGCGCCCATTCCGCTCAAACCCTTGCCCCAATGGGACAACGGCCGAGATGTGGTGGTGGTGGGCGATGCCGCGGGCGTGGTTGCTCCCTCGTCGGGTGAAGGTATTTACTATGCGATGGACTGTGCCAGGCGAGTGGCCCTGGGGGCGCACATGGCCCTGAAAACGGGTGACAGTGCTTGCCTCAAACAAGGCAGAAAGAGCTTCATGAAGCAGCATGGTCGCGTTTTTTGGATTCTGGGGGTGATGCAGTACTTCTGGTACCAAAACGATCGCCGGCGTGAAAAATTCGTCAAGATCTGCGAAGACCGTGACGTTCAGCGTTTGACTTTCGAGTCCTATATGAACAAGGAACTCGCCCGCAAAGACCCCATGGCGCATGTGCGCATCTTTCTCAAAGACATGGCGCATTTGCTGGGTTTGGCGCGCACCTGACCGCTGGCTGGGGCAGGCTTGGCTGAACGAACCGTAGCCGGTTTTTTCTGGCGAGAATACGCCCCATGAACCGGCAATCCCTTTTTCGTTTGGCCCTGTCCGTGGTACTGAGCTACGCGACGGCTGGCATTGGTGGGGCTTTGACGGAACTTGGCCCTTGGTACTTTTCTCTGCGCCAGCCTGAGTGGAAGCCGCCCGATGTGGCATTTGGGGTGATTTGGACGCTGATTTTCACCCTGTGTGCCGTCAGTGCTTGGCTGGCTTGGCAGGCCAGCGACAGCGCGGCCAAGCGGCGACGTGTGGTCGTTTTGTTTGGCCTCAATGCAGCCCTCAATATTTTCTGGAGCGCTTTGTATTTCAAGTTGCAGCGGCCGGATTGGGCCCTGGTGGAGGTGGTGTTTTTGTGGTTTTCCATTGTCTGTCTGATGGTTGGGCTGTGGCGACTGTCGCGCTGGGCCAGTTTGTTGCTGCTCCCCTACTTCTTTTGGGTCTCCATTGCGTCGGTGCTGAACTTGCAAACCGTGGTCCTCAATGGCCCTTTTGTTGGGCTGACTGGACGTTAAGGGGGTGTATTAACCCCTCTTGACGAGTGGTTTTATCCCCGAATTTCCTCGGTATTCAAAGGCTTTATCAGCTGCTCAAGCCCGGTTTGTCCAGCCTAGGGTTTGCCATGCTTGATGCAAGATGTAAAAAAAACTATAAATTATCCTGCGGATGCGAATCGGAAAGCTATATCGCTGGCGCAATGACGCCCTGATTTTCACTTACTGAAAAGTGATGCGCATTTGCTGCAAGGAACCAATATGTCGGAGTTCAATGGCTTGGGTGGGCATGCATATGGCTACAAGCCACCCCCCAGCCTGGGGGAGGAATGCAAAGAATCCTTGCTGGCAACGCTTGAAAAGCAGATCATTCCAAGGCTGCTCAATGTCCAACATTTTTTCTCCAGCGATCAAACCCCAAACCCGCCTGCCCCCGCCGCTGAGTTGCCTGAGTTCCAGGCTTTCACGCAGCATTGCCTGAAAAACGATTCTCTGCACGCCAATGAAGTCGTTGACGCCTTGATTGCCGGTGGGACACCTCAGGAGCACATCTTTTTGGCGTTGATCGCCCCGGCGGCCAGGCATTTGGGCGTTTTGTGGGAACAAGATTTGTGTGACTTTACACAGGTGACCTGCGGCTTGGCCATCATGCACCAGATGATTTATCGCCTGGGCTACGAGTCACCTGCCAGCACCCACGAGCAGGACGACAAAGAGCGGGTCATGTTGGCCTGTGCGCCGGGGTCGCAGCATTTTTTGGGGCTGACCATCGTTGCGGACTTTTTTAGAAAGGCCGGTGCCGATGTGGTGCTTGAAATCTCTTCGACGGAGTCGGAGTTGTTGCGCGCTGTGGCCAACGAGTGGTTTGACGTGGTGGGTATTTCGGTCGCGCTGGACGCGCAGTTGTCGACCTTGCCCTCGTTGATCGCGCACCTGAGGAAAAGTTCGGGCAACCCGAAAGTGCGGGTGGTGTTGGGCGGCCCGATTTTTTCGATCAAAACACTCAGCCCAATGTCACTGGGCGCAGACGCCATATTGACCGATGCGCGGGACGCGGTGGGCGCGGTCAAGCGCTTGATCCGGGGCTCATCAGCGCGCTGATCGCCAGTTTTTTAAGTCTGCGCATGCTCCGGCGCTGAGCTTTGGGTACACCAGCGCAAGATTTGTTGCGCGGTGCCCAACGGGTCTTGCTCATGGGCCAGGTGTCCCAGCCCATGTTGCAGTATTTTTACCGCCTGCGGCAAGCGCAGGCAGGCCTGCTCGGCCAAAACGGGTGGGACGGTCTGGTCGTGGCTGCCAATGGCCATGTAAACCGGGTTTCGGATCTCGTGCAACCGAGAGGCCAGGGGCTTGAGTTGCCAAGCCGCCATCATCGACAACACGCCATGCACATGGCCTGGGTGGCCAAGCACACGGTGATACAGGTCCACGCCTTGTGCATCGAGTTGAGAGCCTGTGCGTTGCAACCAACGCGCCATGGTCCCTGGCTTGCTGGCCATCTTGGCCGTGGCCCAAGCCGACAGTGGGTTGAGCTGGGCCAGTTTGGCGGCAGGGCCAAACAACCACGCTGCCGCACCCGGCAAAGGCAGCCAAGCCGGGTTCAGGCCGATCAGGGTGGTGCCTGCCATGTGGGCGTGCTCTAGCACCATGTGCGCGGCAATGGCGGCCCCAGCCGAGTGGCCCACAATGACTTTGGGCGTGAGCTTGAGTTGCCACATCAATGCGCGAAGGCCCTCGACCATGCCCGGCAGTGACAAGGTGCCGTCAGGCCCTCGGCTGCTA
>RFXS01000001.1 GCA_009921465.1 Betaproteobacteria bacterium | reverse complement strand
GCATCTTCAAAGAGTGGAACGAACTGGGCTACAAAGACGAAGTGATGGAAAAAATCATGCACGGCAATGCCGAGCGGGTGCTGGGGCTCTGAGGTCTCGTTAGGACCCTGGGCTTAGAAGGTTTTGGTGAAGGTGGTCACTGCGCCCGTGCCCAAATCAATTTGCCGCAATTTGGTGCCTGCTTGGTCCCCCACGTACAGGGTTGTGCCGTTAAGTGCAATCCCTCTGGGGGCATAAAACCGGGCGGCTGTGCTGGTGCCGTCTGTGCTCCCCGAAGTTGAAGTCAGGCTTGTATCTATGGTTCCGGCGCTACCAGCAAACGTGGTGACAGCATTGGTGGTCGTGTCAATTTTTCTGATGGCATGGTTGCCAGTATCCGTCACGTAGAGGGCGTTTCCGGTGAACACCAAACTGGTGGGCACATAAAAATTGGCCGAAGTGCCAGTGGCTGAATTTTTGTAGCCACTGGTGCCAGCAACACCTGCAATGGTGGTCACGGCACCTGATGCAATGTCGATTTTTCGAATGGTGTGATTGGATGAATCACTGATATAGATGACCCCAGTACCAGCGGTGTCAATGGCAATCCCAGTAGGTTGATAAAACAATGCATTCAGGCGAGTTACGGACGTCGTTGTTCCTGAGGTGCCCGCTGTTCCTGCCCAAGTTTCGCTGGACTCACTGGCCAGTGAAATTTTCTTGATAGCGTGGTTGTTGGCGTCAGCCAGGTATATGTCTGTGGTGGAAACAACCATTTCAATGGGGTAGCTGAACGAGCCACCGGTGGCGTAATTGGCCACGGTTTTTGTACCAGTCAGTGAGGTGATTTTCCTGAGTAAGCTGTTACCAGTGTCCGCCACCACCAAAGTTGTCCCAGTCATCACCAAGCCCATCGGGTTGTTAAATCGTGCGGCTGTCCCGTCGCCGTTGGTGGTGCCCGTCACGTTGTCGCCACCGGCGAGGGTGACCGGTGTGTTGGTCAGTGCCGCAGGATCCAAGCTTTGGATGGTGCTGCGACCTGCGTTGGCGATGTACAGCTTGGCATTGGCGGTGTCGTATGCCAAGCCATAAATCGTTGTCGTCGTCGTCGAGCTCGAATCCCCACTGCTACCAGGGCAAGCCGACAACAACCCTTGCGGGGTAGAACCTGTTGGTGCCGGAAAGAGGAATCGAACCCCCGACCTTCTCATTACGAATGAGCTGCTCTACCAACTGAGCTATTCCGGCTTTATTTGAAAATTATAAAGGGCGGTTCAGCGCTGAGCGCTTTGGTGGTAATGGGTCACGCGGTCGACTTCGCTTTTTGATCCCAAGATCACGCTCACGCGCTCGTGCAATTGGCTGGGCTGGATGTCCAATATGCGCTGTTTTCCATTGGTGGCTGCGCCACCAGCTTGCTCAACCAGCCAAGACATGGGGTTGGCCTCGTACATCAGGCGCAACTTACCGGGCTTGTGCGGTTCCCGCTTGTCCCAGGGGTACATGAATACCCCACCACGGGTGAGGATGCGGTGCACATCGGCCACCATGCTGGCTATCCAACGCATATTGAAGTCTTTGCCGCGTGGCCCCTCGACGCCTTGCAAACACTCTCCGATGTAGCGTTGAACGGGCTCATCCCAGTGGCGCATGTTGCTCATGTTGATGGCAAATTCTTTGGTGTCGGCCGGAATGCTTATCTTTTCTTGGGTCAGCACAAAGGAGCCTTGTTCGCGATCCAGGGTGAACATGGCCACCCCATCTCCCACGGTCAACACCAAGGTGGTTTGGGGTCCGTACACGCAGTAGCCTGCGGCCACTTGATGTTGTCCAGCTTGCAGAAAATCGGCCTCACTCACGTCGATGCCGCCTTCGGGTTTGCGCAGCACGCTGAAAATGGTGCCGATGCTGACATTGACGTCGATGTTGCTGGACCCATCGAGTGGGTCAAACAACAGCAGGTATTCGCCTTGTGGATAGCGGTTGGGCACCAAGTGGATGCTGTCCATTTCTTCCGACGCCATGGCGGCCAGGTGACCGCCCCATTCATTGGCCTCGATCAACACCTCGTTGGCGATGATGTCGAGTTTTTTTTGTACTTCGCCTTGAACGTTTTCAGATCCGGCGCTGCCAAGCACACCACCAAGTGCCCCTTTGTTGACCGAGTGGCTGATGCTTTTACAGGCGCGGGCCACCACTTCGAGCAGCAAGCGCAGTTCGGGGGTAATTTTTCCTTTGGCGCGCTGCTCTTCCACCAAATAGCGTGACAGGGAGATGTTCATTTTGTGCTTTCTTGCAAAGCGCGGGTCACCACCTCGCGCACATCTTTGCTCAAGTCGGACTTGGCTGCGACGCGTTTGATGGCTTCGCGGGCCGCGTCTTGGTAGGGTTGTGCCAGTTTGCGCCAGCGGTCCATGGCACGGGCCAATCTGGCGGCCACTTGGGGGTTGATGGCATCGATCTCTATCACCCGCTCGCACCAAAAGACATAGCCCGATGCGTCCGATCGGTGAAAGGCCGCTGGGTTGCCATGGCAATAAGTCGAGATCAAGCTGCGTGCCCGATTGGGGTTGCGCAGTTGAAAGTCAGGGTGCCGCATCAGTTGTTTGACTTGGGTCAGGACCGAGCCGTCTTGGTCGGGCGCGCTGGCTTGCAGGGCAAACCATTTGTCAATGACCAACTCATCATGGGCAAAAAGGTGATGGAATTGTGCCAGTGCACGGCCTGCATGTGGGTGATGGGCTTGAACCAGGGCTTGCAGGGCACCCATTCGATCGGTCATGTTGGTGGCTTGGTTGAACGCTTGCAAGGCCTGATCTGGCCAGTCAGATGTGGGATCGTCAGCCGCGGCCAGACACAGGTGTTGCAAAGCCATATTGGCCAATGCGCGCTGACCCATGGCCAGGGCATTGATGCCGAAGGTACCCCGTGTGCGATGCGATTGGTAAACCTGCTCCCAAACGCCGCGAAGCTCGCGTGCCAGTTGCCCCCGCATGGCTTGGCGGACAGCGTGGATTCGCCAGGGGTCAACCACCGCCATTTGCTCGGCGAGATAGGTTTCGCTGGGCAAAGTGAGCACCAGTTCTTTGAAGGCCGGATCGAGCTTGTCGGACCGCAACACCTGCCCCATGGCTTGAATCACTTCGGCAGGCAGGATGTGTTGAGGCGTTGCATCGTTTTGAAGGGCCGATAAGGCCGCCATCGTGCACAGGCGTTGGCTTGCCTCCCATTGGTTGAACGGGTCGCTGTCGTGGGCCAGCAAGGTGAGCAGCTGGGCTTGGGTGTAGTCAAAGTGCAGGACCACAGGGGCGCTAAAGCCACGCAACAACGAGGGAACGGGCGCGGTGGCCATGCCCTCAAAAACCCACTGTTGCTGGGCTTCATGCAGCACACACATTTGGTCGTGGAGCAAAACCTGGCCCTGGGCATCAATCAAACCCACCGTCACGGGAATCACAAAGGGCTGCTTGCTGTTTTGTCCAGGTGTGGGTTCACAAGATTGGCGCAAGGTGAGGGTATAGCGCTGGGTGGCTTCGTCGTGGTGTGCGCTGGCATGCACTTGGGGTGTGCCAGCTTGCGCATACCAGCGCTTGAAGGCTTGCAGGTGTTGCGTCAATGATGATGCGGGATTGGCGTCTGCAATGGCTTGTGCAAAGTCGTCACAGGTGACGGCTTGTCCATCATGGCGTTGAAAGTACAGGGACATGCCACGGGCAAAACCAGTGCGCCCTTGTGGGTCCTGTGGTTGAGACAGCAAGGTTTGCATCATGCGGACCAACTCGGCGCCTTTTTCGTACACGGTGACCGTGTAAAAATTGTTAATTTCTTGGTAGCTGTCGGGGCGCACAGGGTGCGCCATGGGGCCTGCGTCTTCTGCAAATTGCATGTTGCGCAACAAACGCACGTCTTCAATGCGTTTGACGGCCCGTGCAGAAGCAGAACCGGCAAGGTCTTGGCTGAACTCTTGATCCCGAAAAACAGTCAAGCCTTCTTTGAGGGACAACTGGAACCAATCGCGGCAGGTGATGCGGTTGCCCGTCCAGTTGTGGAAGTATTCATGCCCGACCACACTTTCGATGTTGGCATAGTCGGCATCGGTGGCGGTGGCGGGGCTGGCCAAAACGTATTTGGTGTTGAAAATATTCAGGCCCTTGTTTTCCATCGCGCCCATGTTGAAGTCTGCGGTGGCCACGATCATGAAGCGGTCCAGGTCCAGGCTCAGGCCAAAACGGGCTTCGTCCCAGGCGATGCTGGCCATCAGGGACTGCATGGCATGGTCGGTCTTGTCCAAATCCCCTGAGCGCACGTAAACCTGTAGCAAATGCTCGCGACCAGAGCGGGCGGTGATGCGTTGCTCGCGGCACACCAGTTGACCGGCCACCAGGGCAAACAAGTAGCAGGGTTTTTTGTGCGGGTCCACCCACTTGGCCATGTGCCGGCCTTCAGGCAGGTCGCTTTGCTCGACCAAATTGCCATTGGACAACAGTACGGGATGGGCCGTTTTATCGGCGCGCAATGTCACTTGGTACAGCGACATCACATCGGGACGATCCAAAAAGTAAGTGATGCGCCGAAAGCCTTGCGCTTCGCATTGTGTAAAGAAGGCTTCTTTGCTCAGGTACAGGCCAGAAAGTTGTGTGTTCTTGCTGGGGTTGCAAGTGGTGAATACTTCAAGCTCAAAGGTGTCGTGGCCTTCGGGCAAGTTTTCCAAAACCAATTGGCCTTGGTCCATTTTGAAGCTGGTGCCTTGTCCATTGACCATGACGCGGGCGAGATTGAGCTCCTCACCATCTAAGCGCAGGGCTTGGGCTGGCACATCGGGGTTGCGGCGCAATTGCATTTTGTTGAGCACGCGGGTTTTGTTCGGATCAAGGTCGATGGTCAGATCAACCGTGTCGATCCAAAATGCAGGTGCAGTGTGGTCTTCGCGTCGAATCACAGCGGCAGTGCCTTCAAGCATGTGTGGTTCCTGGGTGGGTTGGGGGGCAAGTTGTCATACGCCTTGCTTGAGCGAGGCTTCGATGAAGGCGTCCAAGTCGCCGTCCAGCACTTTTTGTGTGTTGCTGATTTCGACGTTGGTGCGCAGGTCTTTGATGCGGCTTTGGTCCAGCACATAGCTGCGAATTTGGTGACCCCAGCCCACATCGGTCTTGGTGTCTTCGAGTTTTTGCTGGGCCTCCATGCGGATGCGCATTTCGTGGTCGTACAGCCTCGAGCGCAAACGCTTCCAGGCCACATCGCGGTTGCTGTGCTGGCTGCGGCCATCTTGGCACTGCACGACGATACCGGTTGGGATGTGGGTGAGTCGCACGGCCGAATCGGTTTTGTTGATGTGCTGCCCTCCGGCCCCGCTGGCGCGAAAAGTGTCGGTGCGCACATCGGCTGGGTTGATGTCGATCTCGATGGAGTCGTCGACCTCTGGGTAGACAAAAATGCTGGCAAAACTGGTGTGGCGCCCGCCCGATGAGTCAAAAGGCGACTTTCGCACCAAGCGGTGAACGCCGGTTTCGGTGCGCAATAAACCAAAAGCATATTCGCCCTCGATTTTCAAGGTGGCCCCTTTGATGCCGGCCACGTCGCCGGGCGACTCGTCCTCCAGCGTGGCTTTGAAGCCCTTGCGTTCCGCGTATTTGAGGTATTGGCGCATGAGCATGCTGGCCCAGTCACAGGCTTCGGTGCCACCGGCACCTGCTTGGATGTCCAAGAAAGCATTGTTGTGATCGGCGGGGTTATTGAACATGCGCCGAAATTCCAACTTTTCGATGTCGGCAGCCAGGCCTGTGGCCTCGGTTTCAATGGTGATCAGGCCAGCCTCGTCATTTTCCTCGCGGCTCATGTCAAACAACTCCAGGTTGTCTGACAGTTCTTGGGTCAACCGGCCCAGTCCCAGCACCACATCTTCAAGGGATTTTTTTTCGCGCCCGAGTTCTTGGGCTTTTTTGGGTTCGTTCCAAACGCTGGGGTCTTCCAGGGAGGCGTTGACGGTTCTCAGGCGCTCAAATTTGGCATCGTAGTCAAAGATACCTCCGCAACTCGACGGTGCGAGCGCTGAGGTCTTGCAATTGATTGCCTATGAGGTTGATGCGTTCTGCTTCCATGTGCTGATGTCCGTCATTGGTTTTAATGAACTGATTTTCGCACGCGCAGGCCTGTGCGCTTCTGGGCCATGCGCAAAGACCCGAGAAGACCGCTGTTAAATCTGGTTTTTTAAGGGATCTGGCAATGTGGCCGCGTTCAAGCCCAGGGCTTGAAGTCCGGCAATCACCTGGCCCACCACGATGACAGTGGGGCTGGAAAAACCGTGCTGGGTTGCGCATTGCGCCAAATCGGCCAAGTTTGTGACGGCCTGTCGCTGGTTGGGCAGGCTGATGTTTTGCAACAAAGCCACGGGGGTGCGTGCGGGCAGTCCTTGGCGCAAATGCGATTGGATCTGGGACAACTGGGCGAGTCCCATGTAAATCACCAAGGTCAGGCGCGCTTGGTGCGCCATGTGGGCCAATTCGGCCCAGGGGGTGGTTTGTCCATCGGCTTGGCGGTGCCCGGTGATGAACACCACGCCATGTGCATGGTCGCGGTGGGTGAGGGCTGTTTGCAGGCCAGCCATGCCCGCCAAGGCCGATGTCACGCCGTTGACGATCTCCACTTCAATGCCCGCCTTGCGCAGGTGCTCCACCTCTTCGCCGCCGCGACCAAAGATCAACGGGTCCCCGCCCTTGAGCCGCACCACCTGTTCGCCAGATAAGGCAGCTTGAACCATCAACTTGTGGATGAAGGCTTGTGGGGTGGAGCGGCAACCGCCTCGTTTGCCCACTTTGATCACCCTGGCGGCAGGGTTGGCCAAGGCCAAAACATCATCGCTGACCAGGTCGTCGACCAAAATCAAGCTGGCCGACTGCAAGGTTTTGAGGGCCTTGAGGGTCAGCAGTTCTGGGTCGCCCGGGCCCGCGCCCACCAAGCTGACTTTGGGGATGTGGGTAGGGGTGTTCATGGTGGAAAAGCCTCACCACCAAAGGCGGGAATCAGATTGGCCAAATGGCACAGCAGGGCCACTTGGTGGGCAATGGGCGGGGGCACAGGCAAGTGCCCTTTCAATACATCCTCAATGTAATTGGCGGTGGTCACGGCGCTGTTGTCCAATGGCAAGGTGGGTAAATCGGTCAAGCTGCCTGTTTGCAACGGTGCCATTGGCATGGACTGGCCATTGACAAACCCGCTCATGGCCGGGATGCGCCGTGGATCGGCCACCGGTTCGCCCTCGGTGCCACGCAACAGCATGGCATGGGCTCGGATGAGCGAGAGGGTTTCTGTCATGGAGATGGCGTATTCTGGATGCGTGTGGTTGCACACCAGCAGCGCCGGCCCCCGCACCGGATTGAGCATTTTGACCATGCTGTGCGCTGGGTTGCGCAAACCCACCACGCGGCGCACATCCAGCAGCTTTTGCAATGCAGGTGAAAAGATGTCGGTACGAACAAAACACACCTCGCCTGGTGACAAGGGGGTGGATTTTTGCGCCTTTGGCAAGCCCATGGCATCAAACACCTGCTCACTGGTCACGCGGGTGGTTTCGGTGGTGCTGCCGTGCACCAAAACGGCAAAGCCTTTGCGAGCCAAGAGCATGGCCAACAAAGGGGTGAGGACGGGCAGTTTGCGTGATCCGTTGTAGCTGGGGATGACCAAGGTCGGCTTTTGTGCGGGACTGTCGAGTCGGTCCAATTGGTTCGATGCCGCGTCCAAAAAGCCGGCCATTTCCATCGGTGTTTCACCTTTGATGCGCATGGCCAAACAAAACGCACCAACCTCCAAGTCGCTCAAATGGCCATCGAGCAGCTGCCCCATCAAGTCGGCGGCTTGCTCACGGGTCAAAGGGCGCGCGCCATCTTTGCCACGGCCAATTTCTTTGAGGTATGCACTGATGCCCATCTCGAGATTGTCTCGCACACCGGGGCTACACTGAGCCCATGATTGTTTTGGGTATTGAGTCTTCCTGTGATGAGACCGGTGTGGCACTGGTTCAAACCACCATCGATGGTGGTGGTTCAGACCTTGGGTTGCCCGTTTTGATGGCTCATGCCTTGCATTCACAAATTGAAATGCACCAGGCTTATGGCGGCGTGGTGCCAGAACTGGCCAGCCGAGACCATATCCGCCGCGTCATCCCCTTGACCGAGGCGGTTTTGTCACAAGCAGGCGTCAAGCATCAAGACATTGATGTGGTGGCATATACCCGCGGGCCGGGTTTGGCCGGTGCTTTGTTGGTGGGCGCCGGTGTGGCGGCTGGGCTGGCTGCAGCTTGGAACAAGCCTTTGCTCGGTGTGCACCACTTGGAGGGGCATTTGCTCTCGCCCTTTTTAAGTCAAGACCCACCCACTTTCCCATTCATCGCTTTGTTGGTGTCTGGTGGGCACACGCAACTGATGCAGGTCAACGCCGTGGGGGACTATCGTTTGCTTGGTGAAACCATTGACGACGCTGCAGGCGAGGCCTTTGACAAGTCGGCCAAATTGCTGGGCTTGCCTTACCCGGGTGGACCAGCCTTGGCCCGTTTGGCGCAATCGGGGGACGCAAAAGCTTTTGCCTTGCCCAGGCCGCTGCTCAACAGTGGAAATTTGGACTTTTCTTTTGCCGGGCTTAAAACTGCGGTTTTGACGCAAACGCAACGCCTAGGGGCGGCATTGAGCGAGCGTGCTGCCGATGTGGCCGCCAGCACCCAAGACGCGATCGTGGAGGTGCTGATTAAAAAGTCATTGCGCGCACTGGCGCAAACGGGGCTGAAGACCTTGGTGGTGGCTGGCGGCGTGGGCGCCAATCGGTCGTTGCGAGAGCGGCTAGATGCGCAGTGCCTGGCCCTGGGGGTGCGTGTTTGCTACCCAGAGTTGCATTTGTGCACCGATAACGGTGCCATGATTGCCATGGCTGCTGCCATGCGCATCCAGGCCATGCCTGGTATGCGCTTGGCACGCGATGATGCTTTCGATGTGCAGCCCCGCTGGCCCTTGCAGCAGTTGTCAAAAACTCACTGAACCACCAAGGCCTGGGCTTTGCTTTGCGGTAATTTTTTGATCAGCACCAAGCTCAGCACACCGTTTTCGAGTTTGGCGCTGCTGGCTGCGGCGTCGATTGGCATGGGCAGTTCGAACTGGGCCTTGTAAACCCGGCTCGCCTCACTGGTGGTGTTGATCTGCACCATCTGCTCTTCGATTTGAACGGCCAGGTTTTCGCGGGATACGCCTGGCACATCCATTCTCAGTTTGTATTGCTGCTCATCTTGTTCGAACTCGGTGGCGGGTGACTGAAGCGGGCGGGCCACTTCCTTTAAAAAACGCTCCAAGCCCATGCGGGCATTGTGGCGATAAGTGACTGGGGGGATCGGGGTAAAGAACATGGTTTTCTCCTTGAGGGGGGTACACTGCGCGGCACTTTCCGCGGTCATCATCAGTTGAGACCAGGGCGTCGACATTCAAGGGCAAAGGGACATGTATCTTTTTTCGCTGCGGGTCTTGAAATGGGCCGACTGGTCGCTATTTGCGGCCCTTTTTGCGGTCCTTGTTCACCTCGCTCCGCTGGCGGTTCATGCCCAGCATTTGCCTGAGGCAAACCTCAAGCTGGCCATGATCGAATCCTTCAGTGGGCCTTTTGCCAATACAGGCGATGCAGTTTGGCGCAACCTCACATGGGCGCTAGAGCGGGTCAACCAGCGCGGTGGTGTGAAGTTGCCTGGGGCCAGCCATTCTTTGGTTTTGCTGCGATATGACAGCAAAGGCCAGGTGGAAGAGGCCTTGGCTGCTTTGCGATTGGCCATTGACGATGGTGCCGGAGCGATTTTGCAAGGCAACAGTTCGGCCGTGGCAGCGGCACTGATCGATGCGATCCAAAAGCACAACGAACGCGAGCCGCAGCGACAGGTTTTGTTTTTGAACTACTCTGCTGTCGACCCCGCATTGACCCAGGAGCGATGCAATTTTTGGCATTTCCGTTTTGATGCCCATGCGGACATGCGCATGAACGCTTTGATGCAGGTTTTGCAAGGGGATGCGTCCATCCAGCGGGTTTTTTTGATTGCACAGGACTACAGTTTTGGCCATGCTGTGTTGGCACAGGCCAAGCGGCAGTTGGCTGACATGCCCCGCGCGCCCAAGGTGGTGGGGGAAGCATTGCACCCCATGGGCCGGGTCAAAGACTTCTCACCTTATGTTCAAAAAATCAAAGCCAGCGGCGCTCAGGCGGTGGTCACTGGCAACTGGGGGCAAGACCTCAGCTTGTTGGTCAAGGCCGCCAAAGATGCCGGCTACAGCGGTTATTTCTATACCTTTTATGGCAATGCATTGGGTGCGCCGCAAGCCATGGGGGACGCCGGTGTGGGCAAGGTTTATGCGGTGGCCGAATGGATGCCCAATGTGTCCGGGCCCGAGGCGGCGGCTTTTTATGCCGACTTCAAGCGGCGCTTTCCAAATCCACAAGATGACTATGTGCACATGCGCATGCAAATCATGTTGGAAATGTGGGTGCAAGCCATTCAAACTGCGGGCAGCACACAGGCGTGGGCCGTGGCCAACCAATTGGAGCGCGGCCAATTGAACATGTTTGGTCACGCAGCGCACATGCGTGAAAGCGATCATCAATTGCAACAAAGTTTGGTGGTGGGGTTAATGGCCAAAGTGGGACAGCGTGGCGTCAAGCACGACACAGAAGGTTCTGGCTACGGCTTCAAGCTGGTTAAAACCTTGTCCGCTCGTCAAGCTGAGTTGCCCAGCCTTTGTCGCATGGACAGGCCACAAGCCCCCTTTGCGAGAGACGTTCAACGCTCAAACCGGAGTTAAACATGCGCAATTCAATTTTAAATTTAGAAGCGTCCAAAATTCGCGAGGTGGCCAATGCGGGTTTGGGCCGAGATGATGTGCTGGCTTTTTGGTTTGGTGAAGGAGATGAGGTCACGCCTGAGTTCGTGCGCCAAGCTGCCATTGATTCATTGCAGCAAGGTGAGACTTTTTATGCCCATAACTTGGGCCTGCCGGCGCTGCGCCAAGGCATTGCAGACCACATGTCAGGCAAGCACCCGGGACCACACGGGTTGGGTGTGTCCATGGACCGGGTTGCGGTCACCGCAGGTGGCGTCAATGCCTTGATGTTGGCCGTTCAAGCCTTGGTGGATGCGGGCGACGATGTGTTGGCCATCACGCCAGTGTGGCCCAATTTGGTGGCGCAGCCCCGAATCATGGGCGCACCGTTGCGGACCTTGTCGTTGCAGGCGGTTGGTGGTCGTTGGCAGTTGGACATGGATGCAATGCTCAGTGCCATCAGGCCAACCACGCGTTTGTTGATCTTGAATGCGCCCAACAACCCCACCGGGTGGACCTTGAGTCGCCATGAACAGCTGGCCATCTTGCAGCGTTGCCGTGAAACCGGCACCTGGATCTTGGCCGATGAGGTGTACGAAGCGTTGTATTACGAGCCCGCTGAAAATGACTGCGCCCCCAGCTTTTTGGATGTGGCCGACCCGCAAGACCGTTTGGTGGTTGTGCACAGTTTTTCAAAAAGTTTTTTAATGACCGGTTGGCGCTTGGGTTGGATGGTGGTGCCCCCGGCGATGATCGAGGCAGTTGGCAAACTCATTGAGTTCAATACCTCCTGTAGCCCGGTGTTTACCCAACGGGCCGGGTTTGTCGCCTTGCAGCGCTGTCAAGAGATCACCCCGCGGGTTGTGGCCCATTTGAAAACCTGCAGAGACACGTTGGTGGGGGCCTTGCAGACCCTGCCTGGACTGGAATTGAGCAAGCCCTTTGGGGGCATGTACGCATTTTTTCGATTGCCGGGCCATGATGACGGCCTGATCACCGCCAAACGCTTGGTGGCAGAGGCTGGCTTGGGCCTTGCGCCAGGCGAGGCTTTTGGGCCTGAAGCCACGGGCTGGTTGCGGTGGTGCTTTGCTTCCAAGGACCCGCAGCGGTTGCTGCTGGGGGTTGATCGCCTGCGCAGTTGGATGCGGTTATAATAATTAGGTTCGGGTTTTCCGAACGCACGCCAGGCGCAGTTCCAGTGCTTGGCGCAAGTCAAACACCAAGGAAACACCATGACCACGCTTAACAAGGCAGAGGTAGTTAAAGCCAATGCCCGCAGCGCCAGCGATACAGGCAGTCCCGAAGTGCAGGTGGCCATTTTGACCGCACGCATCAATGAACTCACCCCCCATTTCAAGACCCATGCCAAAGACCACCACGGTCGTCGTGGCCTGTTGCGCATGGTCAGTCGCCGACGCAAATTGTTGGATTACCTCAAGTCCAAGGACGCCGACCGGTACACCGCGCTGATTGCCAAACTCGGTCTGCGCAAGTAATTTTGTTCAACGCATGCAAGCACGGCCACTGATGTTATTTAGATAACTCGGTGGCTTTGCCACATGGAGATCACGGGAACAGAGCGAAGCTGTGTCATTCCATCAAATACCCCGGGCAGGGGTGTTTCATGGGATGGCATCGTGTTCTGAGACGTTTTTTCCAGGCTTTGTGGAGGTGGCCTGCACCTCCCATCAACCTCAGGAGATACACATGTCCATTTTTAATAAAGTTACCAAAACCTTCCAGTGGGGCCAGCACACGGTCACCCTGGAGACCGGCGAAATCGCTCGCCAAGCCACCGGCGCTGTGCTGGTCAATATCGATGACACCGTGGTTTTGGCCACTGTGGTGGGGTCCAAATCATCCAAGCCGGGCCAAGATTTTTTCCCGCTCACCGTGGACTACATTGAAAAGGCCTATGCCGCGGGCAAGATTCCCGGCAGCTTTTTCAAGCGCGAAGCCAAGCCCAGCGAACTCGAAACCCTGACCTCGCGCCTGATCGATCGACCCATTCGCCCCTTGTTTCCTGAAGGCTTTTACAACGAAGTGCATGTGGTCATCCACACCGTGTCTCTTAACCCAGAGGTGGACGCTGACATTGCTGCCATGATTGGCACCTCCGCCGCATTGGCCATTTCTGGTTTGCCTTTCAATGGCCCCATTGGCGCTGCCCGAGTGGGTTACATCAATGGCGAGTACGTGCTCAACCCTGGTCAAACCCAGCGCAAAGACAGCGTGATGGATTTGGTTGTGGCTGGGACCGAAACTGCGGTGCTCATGGTTGAATCTGAAGCCCAGCAGTTGTCTGAGGAAATCATGCTTGGTGCCGTGGTCTTTGGGCATGAGCAAGGCAAGATCGCGATCAATGCCATTCACGAGTTGGTGCGCGATGCAGGCAAGCCGGCCTGGGACTGGACAGCACCGGCACGCGACCTCGATTTCGAAGCCAAGTTGGCTGCCCAGGCGCAAGAAAAACTCAATGCCGCCTACCAAATCCGCAACAAGCAAGCCCGCACCCAGGCTTGCCGCGAGGCCTATCAAGCAGCCAAAGATGGCTTGAAGGCCCAAGGCGTCGAGTTTGATCCGGTCAAAGTCGATAACCTGTTGTTCGAAATCGAGTCGCGCATTGTGCGTGGCCAAATTTTGGCGGGTGAGCCGCGCATCGATGGTCGCGACACCCGCACCGTTCGCCCCATTGAAATTCGCAACTCCGTTTTGCCCCGCACCCATGGTTCAGCCTTGTTCACAAGGGGCGAGACACAGGCATTGGTGATCGCCACGTTGGGCACCGAGCGCGATGCCCAGCGCATTGACGCTTTGGCCGGTGAATTTGAAGACCGCTTCATGTTGCACTACAACATGCCCCCGTTTGCCACCGGCGAAGTGGGCCGCATGGGCAGCACCAAACGGCGTGAAGTCGGTCACGGCCGCTTGGCCAAGCGTGCCTTGGCTGCCGTGTTGCCAACCAAGGAAGAGTTCCCCTACACCATGCGTGTGGTGTCTGAAATCACCGAGTCCAATGGCTCTTCGTCGATGGCCTCGGTGTGCGGTGGTTGTTTGTCTTTGATGGACGCTGGTGTACCGCTGAAAGCCCATGTGGCTGGCATCGCCATGGGCTTGATCAAAGAAGGCAATCGTTTTGCGGTCTTGACCGACATTTTGGGTGACGAAGATCACCTCGGTGACATGGACTTCAAGGTGGCAGGCAGCACCCAGGGCATCACCGCTTTGCAAATGGACATCAAAATCCAAGGCATCACCCAAGAGATCATGCAAGTGGCATTGGCCCAAGCCAAAGAAGCACGCATCCATATTTTGGCCAAGATGCAAGAGGCCATGGGCGAGGCGCGCACCGAAGTGAGCAATTTTGCACCCAAGCTATTCACCATGAAGATCAATCCGGAGAAGATTCGCGACGTGATCGGCAAGGGTGGGGCAGTGATCCGTGCTTTGACAGAAGAGACCGGCACCCAGATCAACATCGAAGAAGATGGCACCATCACCATTGCGGCCACCGATGGCGCAAAAGCCGAAGAGGCCAAGCGCCGCATTGCGGAAATCACTGCTGAGGTAGAAATTGGCAAGGTCTACGAAGGCCCGATCACCAAGATCCTGGACTTTGGTGCTTTGGTCAACTTGTTGCCAGGCAAGGATGGTTTGTTGCACATCAGCCAGATCAGCCATGAGCGCATTGCCAAAGTCACGGACGTATTGGCCGAAGGCCAAGTGGTGCGCGTCAAAGTCATGGAAACCGACGAAAAAGGCCGTGTTAAATTGTCCATGAAGGCCCTGTTGGAGCGGCCAGAGCATCCTGCGGATCACGCGCCCAGCCACGGCCATGATGCCCCGGCGCACCAGGATGGTGGCCACCGCGGCGAGCCCAGAAACGAACACTGATCGGGTTTCTCCTTAGATTGGCGGCTTGAAGCTCATGAAGCGTTATTTGATTGCAGGCAACTGGAAGATGAACGGGCAATCGGTGGGCAACGCCGACTTGCTGGCTGCCATCACGCCCCATTTGCCTGCCTCAAGTCAGGTGGATGTGGCTGTTTGTGTGCCGGCCCCGTACTTGGCCCAGGTGCAGCAAGTTTGCCAGGGCACACCCATGCAATGGGGCGCACAAGACGTGTCTGCCCATGAGGCAGGCGCATACACGGGCGAGGTGTCTGCAGACATGCTCAGCGACTTCAAAACCCGGTATGTCTTGGTCGGTCACTCAGAGCGGCGCCAGTACCACGGGGAAACCTCCGCGGTGGTGGCCGCCAAAGCTCAGCGCGCGCTGGCCAAAGGCATCACGCCCATTGTGTGTGTGGGGGAGACCTTGCAAGAGCGCGAGGCAGGCCAAACCAATGAAGTGGTCAAGCGCCAGTTGGCAGCGGTCATCCAACAGGTGGCCCACTGTGTCAGTGAGTTGGTGGTGGCCTACGAGCCGGTTTGGGCCATTGGGACGGGCCGCACCGCCAGTCCAGAGCAGGCCCAGTTGGTTCACGCCTTGTTGCGCGCCCAATTGCGTGCGGCAAGTGCGCATGCAGAACGCATCCGTATCCTTTACGGCGGCAGCATGAACGCCAGTAATGCGGCGAGTTTGTTGGCACAACCCGATATTGATGGCGGTTTGATTGGCGGCGCGTCGCTCAAACCCAAGGATTTTTTGGCCATTGTGGCCGCAGCCCTGGCGCAGTGATGCGCCAATTACCCTGAGACGACCATGACTTTGCTTTTGAATGTTTTGCTGGTGGTTCAAATATTGACTGCCTTGGCCATGATTGGATTGATATTGATCCAACATGGAAAAGGTGCGGACATGGGCGCTGCTTTTGGCAGTGGCAGTTCGGGCAGTTTGTTTGGCGCCAGTGGCAGTGCCAATTTTTTATCGCGCAGCACCTCTGTCTTGGCCGCAGTTTTTTTTGCATGCACGCTGGCGCTGGCTTATTTCGGTAACCTGCGCCCCACCGAAGAGGGCACCAGTGTGCTGGAGAAAACCCCACTCAACATGCCAGCGGGTGCGGGCGCTCAAATTCCTGGTCAGTCGGACCCCGCTGCCAACGCCCCAGCCAATTCTGTGCCAACGCCCACAGCACCAGGTGCCGCCAATGGCGCTGGACAGATTCCCAAATGAGTTCAATGCTGTTGCAGATCGTTCGCATCCATGCATATTGCAGTTAAACTGCGTGTCTTGGCAATGCGCCCTGTGTGCACATTCCTGTCAATGCCGTCGTGGTGAAATTGGTAGACACGCTATCTTGAGGGGGTAGTGGCGAAAGCTGTGCGAGTTCGAGTCTCGCCGACGGCACCAAACAACATAGCCGACCTTGTTTGCTCAAAGGTCGGCTTTTTTGTGGGCAGGTGGTTTGTATCGTGTTGACAGCGACACGCAATGACCAACGAAGATCCACATGGGCGGTGATCGGCCACAGCGTCCAAAGCCAAAAAAGCAGCGCCCATATCGCTTTGCATATAGGTGGGACCAAGTGACTGAATTTGCGGGCCCGCTGCGGGTGTACAACAGGTGCGCACGGGGGCTGGGCCAGGTCAGTGCGTGATAAGATGCTGCCTGTTTCAACGGCTGTGCTGACGCTATTTGCCTCAAATTCGTCAGGCAATTTGCCTCAGTTGATCAGACCACATGACCACCCCCCCCACCTTAATTTCCACCCACCTGGCCCAGGCTGTCATCTTCTTGTCAGCGCGGGGATACATAGTTGGTCATGACTTTGTGAGCCATTTGGCGATACAACGATGAATCTTGAAGCCTACTTGCCCGTTTTGTTGTTTATTTTGGTGGGCTTGGCCATTGGTGTGGCACCCCAGGCGATTGGTTATTTTTTGGGTCCACAGCGCCCCAACGAAGCCAAAAATTCCCCCTATGAATGCGGATTTGAGGCGTTTGAAGATGCCCGCATGAAATTCGATGTGCGCTATTACCTGGTGGCCATCTTGTTCATTTTGTTCGACCTGGAAATTGCGTTTTTATTTCCCTGGGCTGTAGCACTCAAAGAAATTGGCCCCGTCGGGTTTTGGGCCATGATGATTTTCCTGGCCATTTTGGTGGTTGGTTTCGCCTATGAGTGGAAAAAAGGGGCGCTGGATTGGGAGTAAACCATGTCACTTGAAGGCGTATTCAAAGAGGGATTCATCACCACCTCGTATGACTCGGTGGTGAATTGGGCCAAAACGGGGTCCTTGTGGCCCATGACCTTTGGCTTGGCTTGTTGTGCTGTCGAGATGATGCACGCAGGTGCTGCCCGTTATGACATCGATCGCTTTGGCATGTTGTTTCGCCCCAGTCCTCGCCAGTCGGACCTCATGATCGTGGCGGGCACTTTGTGCAACAAAATGGCCCCGGCCTTGCGCAAGGTGTACGACCAAATGAGCGAGCCGCGTTGGGTTTTGTCCATGGGATCTTGTGCCAATGGCGGTGGGTATTACCACTACAGCTATTCGGTGGTGCGTGGTTGTGACCGAATTGTTCCGGTGGACGTGTATGTGCCAGGCTGCCCACCCACGGCCGAAGCACTGTTGTATGGCATTTTGCAACTGCAAAGCAAAATTCGCCGTGAAAACACCATTGCCCGCTGAAGGTCTGACATGAGCGATCGTCTGGATGAGCTTCAAAATGCATTGCATTCGGTGCTGGCCTCCGATGTGGCGGAGATCGAATCGAGCCTTGGTGAGTTGACCTTGACCGTGGCGGCCTCAGCCTACTTGTCTGTGGCCCAGCGTTTGCGCGACGATCCCCGTTTGGCCTTTGAGCAACTCATGGACCTGTGCGGCATGGATTACTCCACCTACAAAGACGGTGCCCACAGCCGCCACACCGATGGGCCGCGATTTGCGGTGGTCAGCCACCTTTTGTCTTTGCAGCACAACTGGCGTTTGCGCCTTCGTGTGTACGCCGCAGATGAACACATGCCACGTGTGGCATCGGTCAACCCGGTATGGAATTCGGCCAATTGGTTCGAGCGCGAAGCCTTTGATTTGTTTGGCATTGTTTTTGATGGGCACGAAGATTTACGCCGCTTGCTCACGGACTATGGTTTCATTGGGCATCCGTTTCGCAAAGATTTCCCCACCTCAGGCCATGTGGAAATGCGCTACGACGCTGAGCAAAAGCGTGTCATTTATCAACCTGTGTCGATCGAACTGCGTGAGATCACCCCGCGCATCATTCGAGAAGAACATTACGGCGGACAGCACTGAGCCATGGCCGATATCAAAAATTACACCCTGAATTTGGGGCCACAGCACCCGGCGGCCCACGGGGTGCTGCGCTTGGTGCTCGAGCTTGATGGCGAAGTCGTGCAGCGAGCTGACCCCCACATTGGCTTGCTTCACCGCGCCACCGAAAAACTGGCTGAAAGCAAGACCTACATCCAGTCCCTGCCGTACATGGACCGGCTCGATTACGTTTCGATGATGTGCAACGAGCACGCTTACTGTTTGGCGATTGAAAAAATGATGGGCTTGCAAGTGCCCGAGCGTGCCCAGTACATCCGCGTGATGTTTGCCGAAATCACTCGCTTGCTCAATCATCTGTTGTGGTTGGGTTGCCATGGCTTTGATTGCGGTGCCATGAACATCCTCATTTACTGTTTCCGAGAGCGTGAGGATTTGTTCGACATGTACGAGGCCGTCTCTGGTGCGCGCATGCATGCCGCTTATTTCCGCCCTGGCGGCGTGTACCGCGACTTGCCCGACACCATGCCCCAGTACAAAGTCAGCAAGATCAAAAACGACCGTGCCATTGCCCGATTGAATGAAAATCGTCAGGGCAGTTTGCTTGACTTCATTGATGACTTCACC
This sequence comes from Betaproteobacteria bacterium, assembly GCA_009921465.1. Lineage (GTDB taxonomy): Bacteria > Pseudomonadota > Gammaproteobacteria > Burkholderiales > Burkholderiaceae_C > Limnohabitans. The sequence goes on along the minus strand of RFXS01000001.1, from coordinate 33,494 downwards.
CGCCGTTTCCCGGCTTTTGTCGATGAGTATGAAACCTTGTTGACCGATAACCGCATTTGGAAGCAGCGCACCGTGGGCATCGGCGTGGTCAGCCCTGAGCGAGCTAAAAATTTGGGCTTCACTGGTGCCATGTTGCGTGGCTCTGGCGTCGCTTGGGACTTGCGCAAGCACCAGCCCTACGATGTCTACGATCGAATGGACTTCGACATTCCAATTGGCAAAACCGGTGACTGCTATGACCGCTATTTGGTGCGGGTTGCCGAAATGCGCCAGTCCAATCGAATCATTTCCCAATGCGTTCAATGGTTGCGACAAAACCCTGGTCCAGTCATCACCGATAACCACAAAGTGGCTGCACCGGCGCGCGAGGCCATGAAGGCCAACATGGAAGAGTTGATCCACCATTTCAAACTGTTTACCGAAGGTTTTCATGTGCCGGAAGGCCAGGCCTACGCAGCGGTTGAACACCCCAAGGGTGAATTTGGTATTTACTTGGTCAGTGATGGTGCGAACAAACCTTACCGTTTGAAGATCAGAGCGCCTGGCTTTGCCCACTTGGCGGCCATGGACGAGATGTCGCGAGGCCACATGATCGCGGACACGGTGGCCGTGATCGGCACCATGGACATTGTGTTTGGGGAAATTGACCGATGAGCAGCACCCTGACAGCAGTTGCAGCGATGACCTTGTCAGAGGTCACCCAGAAGCGTTTTGCCCAAGAGGTCGCCAAGTACCCTGCCGATCAAAGCCAGTCGGCGGTGATGGCATGCCTGTCGATTGTTCAGCAAGAAAATGGCTGGGTCAGCCCGGAGGCGGAGTTGGCCGTGGCCCAGTACTTGGGCATGCCGGCGATGGCCGTGCGCGAGGTCAGCAGTTTTTACAACATGTACAACCTCAAGCCTGTGGGGCGTTACAAGATCAATGTGTGCACCAATTTGCCCTGCCAACTGCGCAATGGTGCAGGGGCATTGGCCCATTTGTGTGAGCGACTGGGCATCGAGGTGGGTGGCACCACGGCAGATGGTTTGTTCACCGTGCAACCCGGTGAGTGCATGGGTGCTTGTGGGGATGCCCCCGTTGTGTTGGTCAACGATCGCAGCATGTGCAGTTTCATGGGGCATGACAAGTTGGACCAGTTGGTTGACGGACTGCGTCAATCTGCCACTGATAAGGCCGCAACATGACCGAGCAGCAGTTGTTATCTCAATTCCAAGCCCAAGGCTTGGAGTCTTGTTTCCATGACCGTCACATCTCGCCACAAATATTGGCTGGGCTCAATGGAAACAACTGGCAGTTGAAGGACTACGAAGCGCGTGGTGGTTACCAAGCCTTGCGGAAAATTTTGGGCCAAGATGGCTCAGAAGGCTTGAGCCAAGATCAGGTGATTGCCATTGTCAAAGAGTCTGGCTTGCGCGGGCGTGGTGGGGCTGGCTTTCCAACGGGCCTGAAGTGGAGCTTCATGCCACGACAGTTTCCGGGCAGCAAATACCTGGTGTGCAATTCTGACGAGGGCGAGCCGGGCACCTTCAAAGACCGCGATATTTTGCAGTTCAACCCACATATCGTGATCGAGGGCATGGCCATTGCAGCCTACGCCATGGGCATTGGTGTGGGATACAACTACATCCACGGTGAAATTTTCAAAACCTATGAGCGGTTTGAAGCGGCCTTGGAGCAAGCCCGTGCAGCTGGCTACTTGGGCGACAAAATCATGGGCTCGTCGTTTTCTTTTCAGTTGCATGCGGCGCACGGTTTTGGCGCCTATATCTGTGGCGAAGAAACGGCTTTGCTGGAGTCCTTGGAAGGCAAAAAGGGACAGCCGCGTTTCAAGCCGCCTTTCCCCGCCAGTTTCGGCCTGTATGGCAAACCCACGACCATCAATAACACCGAAACATTTTCAGCGGTGCCGTGGATCATCAAAAACGGTGGTGCCGCCTATTTGGCTTGCGGCAAACCCAATAACGGCGGCACCAAAATATTCTCCATTTCGGGCGATGTAGAGCGGCCTGGTAATTACGAAATTCCCTTGGGAACGCCGTTCGCCAAGTTGCTGGAATTGGCCGGTGGCATGCGCGGGGGCAGGGCTTTGAAGGCGGTGATCCCTGGCGGCTCATCCGCGCCTGTGCTGCCGGCGTCCATCATGATGGACATCACCATGGATTACGATGCCATCGCCAAGGCCGGTTCCATGTTGGGTTCCGGTGCAGTGATCGTCATGGACGAGCGCCGTTGCATGGTCAAAAGTCTGCAGCGCTTGAGTTACTTTTACATGCACGAATCGTGCGGCCAATGCACGCCATGCCGTGAAGGCACAGGTTGGTTGTGGCGCATGGTGGACCGGATAGAAAACGGGCAAGGGCGGCCCAGCGACATGGATTTGCTCGACAACGTTGCTGAAAGCATCATGGGACGCACCATTTGTGCCCTGGGGGACGCGGCTGCCATGCCCGTGCGTGGCATGCTGAAGCACTTTCGCGCAGAATTTGAACACCACATCACGCACAAGACCTGCATGGTCGCGGCGCATGTCTAAGGCTTGAGCACACACCATGGTTGAAATCGAACTCGATGGCAAAAAAGTGGAAGTGGCTGAAGGCTGCACGGTGATGCACGCCGCTGAAAAGGCGGGCACCTTCATCCCCCATTTTTGTTACCACAAGAAACTCAGCATTGCAGCCAATTGCCGCATGTGTTTGGTCGAGGTCGAAAAAGCCCCTAAACCCATGCCCGCTTGCGCAACCCCCGTGACCCAGGGCATGGTGGTTCGCACCCAATCGGACAAAGCGGTGAAAGCCCAAAAATCGGTGATGGAGTTTTTGCTCATCAACCACCCCTTGGATTGCCCCATTTGCGACCAAGGCGGCGAATGCCAGTTGCAAGACTTGGCCGTGGGCTATGGTGGCAGCGCTTCGCGTTACCAGGAAGAAAAGCGGGTCGTTTTCCACAAAAACATTGGCCCCTTGATCAGCATGGAAGAAATGAGCCGGTGCATCCATTGCACCCGTTGCGTGCGATTTGGACAAGAAGTCGCTGGCGTGATGGAGTTGGGCATGTCGCACCGGGGGGAGCACTCTGAAATCGAAACCTTTGTGGGTGCGACAGTGGACTCTGAGTTATCGGGCAACATGATCGACGTGTGCCCCGTGGGTGCCTTGACCAGCAAGCCTTTCAGGTACAACGCCCGCACCTGGGAGTTGAGCCGTCGTCGCTCGGTCAGCCCACATGACGCCACCGGTACCAACTTGATCGTCCAAGTGAAAAACAATCAGGTGATGCGCGTGGTGCCGTTTGAAAACGAATCCATCAACGAATGCTGGATTGCCGACCGGGACCGCTTCTCCTATGAGGCGCTTAACAGCCCCGAGCGTTTGACCCAGCCCATGATCAAGCAAGACGGGCAGTGGATGGTGGTCGATTGGGCCACAGCACTTGAATATGTGGCCAATGGGCTGCGGCAAATCTCGGCTGATCATGGCCCCCAGCAATGGGGCCTGTTGGCCAGCCCGCACAGCACGGCCGAAGAACTGTATTTGGCCGCGCAACTGGTGCGCGGTATGGGCAGTGAAAACATTGACACGCGTTTGCGGGCTTTGGACTTCCAGCATGACGGCGCGGTGCGCTGGCTGGGCACTTCGGTGGCGTCCTTGTCTGAAATGCAGCGCGTGCTGGTGGTGGGCGCCCATGTGCGCAAGGATCAACCCTTGTTGGCCCAGCGCATCCGTCAGGCGGCCCGCCGTGGTGGGCAAGTCCTTCAAATCAATGAAACCGTTCGCGATTGGGCCATGCCGGTCCACCAATCGTTGATCACCCATTCTGCGAATTGGCCGCAAGCCTTGGCTGAAGTGGCTGCAGCGTTGGCGCAGTTTTTGGATATTCCCGCCCCAGTGGCCGTGGCCCAGCCATCGGCACAGGCTGTGGCCATTGCAAAATCACTGTTGGGTGGTGAGCGCAAAGCCATTTTGTTGGGCAATGCGGCGGCACATCACCCCAAGGCCTCGGCCTTGCTGGCATTGGCCAATTGGTTGGCTAAGCATGCAAAAGCCAGCGTGGGCTTTTTGGGAGAGGCTGCCAATACCGTGGGCGCACAGGTGGTCCACGCCTTGCCTAAACAAGGCCAAGGGCAAAACGCACTACAGATGCTGCAAGGCCAGCTCAAAGCGTTGTTGTTGTTCAACACTGAACCGGCTTTCGACAGTTCTTTGGTCGATGCATCCCATTTGGCCCAAGTGCCCATGGTGGTGACCTTCTCGCCGTTCAAGGCCAACATGGACATCAGTGACGTGCTCTTGCCCTTGGCCCCCTTCACTGAAACGGCGGGTACGTTCTTTAACACCGAAGGCGTGGCGCAAAGCTTTCATGCCGTGGTCAAGCCGCTGGGCGAAGCCCGTCCGGGTTGGAAGGTTTTGCGTGTTTTGGGCCACATGTTGGGCCTCAAAGGTTTCGATTTTGAAACCCTGGAAGAAGTTCGCGCCCAAGCCTGGTCCGCGGATTACCAAAAGAATTTGTCCAACCAGACGCAAGCCCCGATGGACATATCGACCAGCACACAGATCCCCGTGTCGGCCTCCATTTATCAGCTCGATGGTTTGGTGCGGCGTTCGCCACCTTTGCAGCGCACGGCCGATGCGCGACCCGAGGTGAACCATGGTTGAGGCCATTTATCTCGCTGGGCTGGGTCTTTCATCATCTTCGATGTGGACCGCTTTGCTTTGGCCCGTGTTGTGGACCTTGATCAAAATCGTGGCGGTGGTGTTGCCCTTGATGGGTTGTGTGGCCTACCTCACCTTGTGGGAGCGCAAAGCCATTGGCTTTACCCAGATCCGTTTGGGACCCAATCGCACGGGCCCCTTGGGTTTGTTGCAGCCCATTGCCGACGCCCTGAAACTGTTGACCAAAGAAATCATCCTGCCCACGGCTGCCAATAAACCTTTGTTTTTGCTAGGTCCCATCATGACCATCATGCCTGCATTGGCGGCATGGGCGGTGGTGCCCTTTGGACCGGAGGTGGCGCTGGCCAATGTCAACGCCGGCCTGCTTTTTTTGATGGCCATCACCTCGCTGGAGGTCTACGGCGTGATCATCGCGGGCTGGGGGTCTAACTCCAAATATGCATTTTTGGGCGCCATGCGAGCGTCGGCCCAAATGGTGAGCTATGAAATTGCCATGGGCTTTTGTTTGGTGGTGGTGCTGATGGTCTCGTCGAGCCTGAATATGACCGATATCGTCATGGGCCAGGCCAAAGGGCAATTTGCTGAAAATGGATTGAACTTTCTGTCCTGGAACTGGCTCCCGCTGCTGCCCATTTTTGTGATTTATTTCATCGCTGGCTTGGCCGAAACCAATCGACACCCCTTTGACGTGGTGGAGGGCGAGTCCGAAATCGTGGCCGGCCACATGATCGAATACTCGGGCATGTCATTTGCCATGTTCTTCTTGGCCGAATATGCCAACATGATTTTGGTGTCCATGCTGACCGTGATCATGTTTTTGGGTGGCTGGTTGCCGCCCATTGACAGCCCATTGTTCAATGCCATCCCCGGTTGGATTTGGCTGGGCATGAAAGTGTTTGTCGTCGCCCTTGGTGTGGTTGGTGGTGGTGGGCTTGTGGATGCAAAGCCCTTGGACCCTGTGGCCATGATGCGGAGAAACCCACAATGACCAGCTTGGCAACCCGTACCCCGTTTTCTTGGCGCGACTTTCTCAGCAGCTTCATGTTGCTTGAGTTGTTCAAAGGCATGGCCCTGACCGGCAAATACATGTTTGCGCGCAAAATCACGGTTCAATTCCCAGAAGAAAAAACCCCTGCCAGCCCGCGTTTTCGCGGCTTGCACGCATTGCGCAGATATGACAACGGCGAGGAGCGTTGCATTGCCTGTAAATTGTGCGAAGCAGTGTGCCCGGCCATGGCCATCACCATCGAGTCGGATGTGCGCGATGATGGATCGCGCCGCACCACGCGCTACGACATCGATTTGACCAAATGCATTTTTTGCGGCTTTTGTGAAGAAAGCTGCCCGGTGGACTCGATCGTTGAGACGCACATTTTTGAATACCACGGCGAAAAGCGTGGTGACTTGTACTTCACCAAAGACATGTTGCTCGCTGTTGGGGATCGTTACGAGCGCGAAATTGCTGCCAACAAAGCGGCTGACGCCAAATACCGTTGATCGCCATGGACATCACCTCCGCACTTTTTTATCTGTTTTCGACCGTGATGCTGTTTGCGGCATTTCGGGTCATCACCGCGAGCAACACGGTGCATGCCGCCTTGTACTTGGTGCTGGCATTTTTCCAAGCCTCTGGTCTGTGGATGTTGCTCAAAGCCGAGTTTTTGTCCATCACATTGGTGCTGGTTTATGTTGGCGCGGTGATGGTCTTGTTTTTATTCGTGGTCATGATGCTCGATGTCAACGTGGAGAGTCTGCGCCGTGGTTTTTGGCGTCACTTTCCCGTCGCAGCCACCATGGGTGCCTTGATCGCCCTTGAGTTGGCTGCGGTGCTGATGGGCGGGTTTCGAGCGACCCAGCCCGTCGCGGCGTTTGCCAACTCTGCTGCAGACCCATTGGCCCAAGCGTCCAACACCAAAGAGCTGGGCATCTTGATTTACACCCAGTACCTGTACCCATTGGAGGTGGCCGCGGTCATTTTGCTGGTGGCCATCATTGCGGCCATTGCCCTGACCTTGCGCACACGCAAAGACAGCAAGTACCAAAATCCAAGCGAGCAAGTGCGCGTCAAAGCAGCTGATCGCTTGGAGATGGTGAAGATGGACCCGGTTCGCCCCACCCCAGCCAAAACGCAGGAGCAAGCATGAACTTGACCTTGGGCCACATGTTGACCGTGGGTGCGGTTTTGTTTGCCCTGTCGGTCACGGGTATCTTTTTGAACCGAAAAAACCTCATTGTTTTGCTGATGGCCATTGAGCTCATGCTGTTGGCGGTCAACCTCAACTTTGTGGCCTTTTCTTACTTTTTGGGTGACCTGCAAGGCCAAGTGTTTGTCTTTTTCATCCTCACGGTGGCGGCCGCAGAATCAGCCATTGGCTTGGCCATTTTGGTGTTGCTGTTCCGAAATAAAACCAGTATCCATGTGGAAGAGCTTGACAGCCTCAAGGGCTGAACCAGCACCCCACGCAGAAACATGAACTCAACTTTGAACGCCACCCAACTCTTGATGGTCCCACTGGCACCGCTGCTGGGATCGGCCCTGGCCGGTATCTTGGGCACGGCCCTGGGGGGGCATCGCATGGGCCGCGGCATGAGCCACAGCGTGACGATCTTGGGCGTGTTCATCTCTTTGCTCATCTCAGCCATGACTTTATACAGCGTGGCCGTTGAAGGTGCTCGTTTCAACGAAACCATTTACACATGGATGGTGGTCGACGGCTTCAAGATGGAGGTTGGGTTCTTGATCGATGGCCTGACTGCCATGATGATGTGTGTGGTGACCTTCGTGTCATTGATGGTGCACATCTACACCATTGGCTACATGCAAGAGGACGAGGGCTATAACCGCTTTTTTGCCTACATTTCACTCTTTACTTTTTCCATGTTGATGCTGGTCATGAGCAACAATATGTTGCAATTGTTTTTCGGCTGGGAGGCCGTGGGCTTGGTGTCCTACTTGTTGATTGGCTTTTGGTTCAACAAGCCATCGGCTGTATTTGCCAACATGAAAGCTTTTTTGGTCAACCGGGTGGGTGACTTTGGCTTCATCATGGGCATTGGCTTGTTGGCAGCCTACACAGGCACCCTGAACTATGTCGAGGCTTTTGCCAAGGCCCCTGAATTGGCCGCGCTGACCTTTCCTGGCACTTCGTGTTTGCTGGTGACCGTGATTTGCATCGGGTTGTTCATCGGTGCCATGGGCAAATCTGCTCAGTTTCCCTTGCATGTTTGGTTGCCCGACTCCATGGAAGGCCCGACACCCATTTCCGCCTTGATTCATGCGGCGACCATGGTCACTGCAGGCATCTTCATGGTGGCACGCATGTCACCCTTTTTTGAGCTGTCAGAAACGGCTTTGAGTGTGGTGCTGGTCATTGGGGCCATCACCGCATTGTTCATGGGCTTTTTGGGCATCATCCAAAACGACATCAAGCGTGTGGTGGCGTATTCCACTTTGTCTCAGTTGGGGTATATGACGGTGGCGCTGGGTGCCTCGGCTTACTCCGTTGCGGTGTTTCATTTGATGACCCATGCCTTCTTCAAGGCTTTGTTGTTTTTGGCCGCAGGCTCGGTGATCATGGGTTTGCATCACAACCAAGACATCCGCTGGATGGGCGGGGTGCGCAAATACATGCCGATCACCTGGATCACCTCTTTGTTGGGTTCCTTGGCCCTGATCGGAACCCCTTTGTTTTCTGGCTTTTACTCTAAAGACAGCATCATTGAAGCTGTGGCCGAAAGCCATTTGCCAGGCGCTGGCTTTGCGCATTTTGCAGTTCTTGCAGGTGTGTTTGTCACTGCGTTTTATTCCTTCCGCATGTACTTTTTGGTCTTCCATGGCCCCGAGCGCTACGCGCAAAATCCAGATGCGCATAAGCACCATGACCACGCACACGGGCATGCAGACCACGCACCCCATGAGTCCCCCTGGGTGGTCACGCTGCCCTTGGTTTTGTTGGCCATTCCCTCGGTGCTGATTGGATACTTCACCATTGAGCCCCTGTTGTTTGGCCCATTTTTGACCGATGCCATCATGGTCAACACGGACCAGCACCATGCCATGCACGAATTGGCGCAGGCTTTTCATGGTCCCTTGGCGATGGCCAGCCATGCTTTTGGCACGGCCCCGTTTTGGCTGGCTTTGTCGGGTGTGGTCTTGGCTTATGTGTTGTACATGGTCAAAACCGGTTGGCCTGCGGCCATTCAAAAAATGGTGCAACCCTTGCACACCTTGCTTGACCACAAGTATTACCTGGACGCCTTCAATGAGCATGTGCTGGCCCGCGGTGCCCGCAGTATTGGCGCTGGTTTGTGGCGTTGGGGCGATCAGGTCTTGATCGACGGCGCCTTGGTCAATGGTGCTTGGCGCTGGGTGAGTCGGTTGTCTGGTCTGGTGCGCAAAGGCCAAACCGGCTACCTCTACCACTATGCCTTGGCCATGATCATGGGTGTGTTCTTGTTGATGACATGGTTTGTGTGGTTGCAACCATGAGCCTGTGCCCCAAGATGAAGAAAAGAGAAATCACATGGGTTTGCTGAGCCTGTCCATTTGGATGCCAATATTTATTGGGTGCTTGTTGCTGGCCCTGGGCCGTGATGAGCATGCCAAATCTGTGCGCTGGCTGGCATTGTTGGGCGCACTGGTCAGCTTCTTGATCACCCTGCCGCTGTACAGTGGCTTCCAACTTGGAACTGCCGACCTGCAATGGGTAGAAAAGGCGCTGTGGATAGAGCGCTTTCAAGTGCACTACCACTTGGGGGTGGACGGCATCTCCTTGTGGCTTGTGCTGCTCACCGCATTTATTACCCCGGTGGTGGTGTTGGCGGGTTGGGAAGTGATCACCGAGCGGGTCAATCAATACATGGGGGCGTTTCTGATCCTCAGCGGCTTGATGGTGGGTGTGTTTGCCGCGCAAGACGCGATGCTTTTTTATGTGTTCTTTGAAGCCACTTTGATACCGATGTATCTGATCATTGGCATCTGGGGTGGCCCCAACAAAATTTACGCGGCGTTTAAGTTTTTTCTCTATACCTTGCTGGGCTCTTTGCTCATGCTGGTGGCATTGATCTACCTGTATACCCAGTCGGGTGGCAGTTTTGATCTGGCCACCTGGTACCAGTTGCCGCTGGACAGCCAGGCCCAAACGCTGTTGTTCTTTGCTTTTTTTGCCGCCTTTGCTGTCAAGGTGCCGATGTGGCCAGTGCACACCTGGTTGCCCGATGTCCACGTGGAGGCCCCCACAGGGGGGTCTGCCGTGCTGGCCGCGATCATGCTTAAGTTGGGGGCCTACGGGTTTTTGCGGTTTTCATTGCCCATCGTTCCCGATGCATCGCGTGAGTGGGCTTGGTTGATCATTGCCTTGTCATTGATTGCGGTCATCTATGTCGGCTTGGTGGCATTGGTTCAAGAGGACATGAAAAAACTCGTCGCCTATTCATCGGTGGCCCACATGGGTTTTGTCAGCCTGGGGTTTTTCATCTTCACACCCATGGGCGTGAGTGGCGCCTTGGTGCAAATGATTGCCCACGGATTTGTGTCAGCGGCCATGTTCTTGTGCATTGGTGTTTTGTATGACCGCATGCATTCGCGCATGATTGCCAGTTACGGCGGTGTGGTCAGCACCATGCCGCGTTTTGCCGCTTTTGCCCTGTTTTTTGCCATGGCCAACTGCGGCTTGCCTGGGACGGCAGGCTTTGTGGGCGAGTGGATGGTGATTTTGGCCGCCATCAAATTCAATTTTTGGGTGGGTTTGGCGGCGGCCACGGCCTTGATTTTTGGCGCGGCCTATACCCTGTGGATGGTCAAGCGCGTTTACCTGGGGCCTGTGGCCAATGACGAGGTGCGCGATTTGCAAGACATCGGTGCCCGTGAGTACCTGGTGTTGGCCACCTTGGCGGTGGCGGTGTTGGCCATGGGCCTGTACCCCAGGCCCTTCACCGAGGTGATGGATGCGTCTGTGGTCCAGCTCTTGCAACATGTGGCACAAACCAAGTTGCCATGATGAAACAACGGAAACAGCGAAATGATTGAAAACATGGCATGGTCCAGCGTTTGGCCTGAAATAGTGTTGCTCGTCATGACTTGTGTGATTGCCATGGTGGATTTGGCGGTGCGCAGTCCTCGTCGCAACTTGACCTATGCCTTGTCATTGGGAACCTTGTTGGTGGTATCGGGTTTGGCTGCAGCGCAGGCGATGGATGGCAAAACCTGGTATGCCTTTGGCAACATGGTGGTCAGCGACAGCATGGGCAACTGGTTGAAATGTTTTGCCGCCTTATCGGTGGCGGTCACCTTGGTGTACGGGCGACCTTATGCGGCCGACCGGGGCATGCTGGGTGGCGGTGAGATCTTTACCCTGGGTTTGTTTTCTTTGCTGGGCATGTTTGTCATGATTTCCGGCAATCACTTTTTGGTGTTGTACTTGGGCTTGGAGCTGCTCACCTTGTGCAGTTACGCCTTGGTGGCATTGCGCCGTGACAACGCCAACGCCACAGAAGCGGCCATGAAGTACTTTGTGTTGGGCGCATTGGCCAGCGGTTTTTTGCTTTATGGTTTGTCCATGTTGTATGGTGCCACCGGCAGCTTGGACGTGGGCGCGGTGTTCAAAGCGGTGGCTTCGGGGCAAATCAAGCACCAAGTCATGGTGCTTGGATTGGTGTTTGTGGTGTGCGGCTTGGCTTTCAAACTTGGGGTGGTGCCCTTTCACATGTGGGTGCCTGACGTCTACCAAGGCGCGCCCACCGCGGTGACCTTGATGATCGCTGGTGCCCCCAAATTGGCGGCTTTTGCCATCACCATGCGCTTGCTGGTCGAGGGTTTGCTGCCGCTGGCCATTGATTGGCAGCAAATGCTGGCCTTGTTGGCCATGGCCTCTTTGTTGGTGGGCAATTTGGCCGCCATTGCCCAAACAAACCTCAAGCGCATGCTGGCGTTTTCCACCATTTCTCAAATGGGTTTCATGTTGTTGGGGTTGATCAGTGGGGTGGTCAATGGCGGAACCAGCAGCGCGGCCAATGCTTACAGCTCCTCCATGTTTTACGTGGTCACCTATGTGCTGACCACGCTGGCAACCTTCGGGGTCATCTTGCTGTTGGCGCGCGATGGGTTTGAAAGCGAAGAGGTCTCCGATCTCGCCGGTTTGAATCAACGCAGCCCCTTGTATGCAGCGGTGATGGCGATTTGTTTGTTCTCATTGGCGGGGGTACCACCCTTGGTGGGCTTTTATGCCAAATTGTCGGTGTTGCAAGCCTTGGTCTCAACTGGCAGCAGCTGGGCTTTGTGGCTGGCGGTGTTTGCGGTTTTGATGTCCCTGATCGGGTCTTTTTATTACTTGCGCGTAATCAAGGTCATGTACTTTGACCCGCCATTGACGGCCTCCACCGTTTCTGCGCCTTTGGATGTGCGCGTGGTTTTGTCCATCAACGGGGCATTGGTGCTGCTGCTGGGCTTGATGCCGGGTGGGTTGATGGCCTTGTGCGCGCAAGCCATAGTGCGCACCCTGGGCAGTTGAGCCGCTGCGCGCGGCCCCTGGACGGCTTCTTTGACTGTTCACGCTGGAGCTAAGCCGTGTCAGATGAGCACCTGATCGAACACCGCATCGACAGCCAGGAGTTGTTCAAAGGGCACTTTCTGCATGCTTTCAGGGACACCGTTCGTTTGCCCTCTGGCGGCACCGCCACACGTGAATTTGTGACCCATCCAGGCGCGGTGATGATCATTCCCCTGCTCGACGACGGTCGGTTGTTGATGGAGCGCCAATACCGTTATCCCATGCAGCAGGTCATGCTGGAGTTCCCAGCAGGCAAACTCGATGCCGCAGAGTTGGTGTTGGATTGCGCCCGCCGCGAACTGCGTGAGGAGACGGGGTACACGGCCACGCACTGGGCCCATGCGGGTGTGATGCACCCGGTGATCAGTTACTCCACCGAGTTCATTGACATTTGGTTTGCCCGTGGTTTAACCGCAGGGCCGCGCGCGCTTGACGTGGGTGAGCACTTGGATGTCCTGGCCATGGACACGCAAGACTTCTTCGCGGCTTGTCAACAAGGACTGATCACCGACAGCAAAACCCTGGCTGGTGCGTTGTGGCTGCAAAACCACCTCAACGGACAATGGCCCTTGCAATGGCAAGCGGATCAACATACCGCTCCATGACGGGGCGCCTCATGCTGGATAATTGCGTCCCATGAAGGTTCTCGATCTCCAGTGTCAACACGGCCATGCCTTTGAGGGATGGTTTGGTTCTGAGGGCGACTTTCAAGCGCAACTCGCGCGCGGTTTGGTGCAGTGCCCGCTGTGTGGGGACCGCGAGGTCACCAAATTGCTGAGTGCACCGCGCCTGAACCTGAGCACTTCAATGCGCGAACCATTGCCCACCGTTTCTGACAGCGCCAGCGCCGAGACACCCCCTCCACCTCAGGATGCAGGCGTGGCCACCATGGCACAGTTAAACCAAGCTTGGATGAAGGTGGTGCAGCACGTCTTGCAAAACACCGAGGACGTGGGTGCAGGTTTTGCTGAGGAAGCGCGCAAGATCCATTACGGTGAAAAGCCAGAGCGCAATATCCGAGGCCAAGTCACACCTGCGGAGTCGGAGTCCCTGATAGATGAGGGCATTGCCGTGGTCAGCCTGCCCATGCCCGCCGCCCTCAAAGGCCCGGTGCACTGACCGGCAGGAAAGTCCCCAGCGTCGGTTGGCCCGATCGCACCACACCAAGCACACGCTCGAGCGCATCGGGGGCATCGCAGGGCACCGCCTGTCGTTCGGTCATGCCCCTGAGCCAAGTCAATTGACGCTTGGCCAACTGCCGAGTGGCCGCCAGCGAGGTGCTTCGCCATTGGCTCAGGCCGACCATCAGGGCCGGTTCATGGGAAACCACCCCTGTCCCCTTGGGCACTGCTTGGGAACTGCCATCCACGCCAATTGGGCGCAGTGCAGTCAACAGTTGATCGTCTGTCCACCCCTGGGCGTGCCAATGGGCCAGCACAGGCCAAGCTTGCCGGTAACCCACGCACCTCATCGCTGGGGCTTGTTCCTGCCAGCCTGGCAGGGCGCGCAACCGCAAAACTTCGGCCAACAGGCCTTGGGCCAACATGTGGTCAAACCGGGTCTCGATGCGCTGGTGCAGCCAGGACCGTTGTTCAGGTTCCAGTGACAACAGCAAGGCGCGCCGGCCAGTGGCATCGCGCAATGCGCCAGGTGTTTGCACCGCCAGTTTGGGACTGAAATGCGCTGACAAAGGGCGGCCGCTGATGCGCCACACCTCCAGCGCGCGGCTGATGCGCTGGGCATCGTGGGGGGAAAGGCGTTGGGCCGCATCCGGGTCGATCTCTGCCAGCAAGGCATGCATGGCCGGCCAGCCTTCGCGCAGGGCTTGAGACTCAATGCCAGATCGAACCACTGCGTCCGAGGCGGGCATGGGGTCCAGCCCTTCGATCAAGGCTTTGAAGTAAAGCATGGTCCCGCCCACCAACACGGGCAAGCGTCCACGCTGTTGAATGGCAGGGATCAGGGCGTTGGCCGCGCGCACAAAGTCGGCGGCGCTGTGCGACTGCAGCGGGTCACACACGTCGATCAGGTGGTGTGGGACCCGGGCTCGTTCTTGGGTGCTGGGTTTGGCGCTGCCCACGTCCATGCCGCGGTACACCAAGGCCGAGTCCACGCTGATGATCTCTATGGGCATCTCGTGCGCGATGGACATGGCAATGGCCGACTTGCCGCTGGCCGTGGGTCCGGCCAAACCCACCCAATCCCAAGGCCAGGGCCAATGGCCTTGGGCCGCAGCTATGGGCGCGTCAGTGGCCATCCAGGGTTTTGTCCTTTTGAATCAGCACCCAGGCCACCCAGGCCACTGCCACACACCAAAACAAAATGCCATGCGCCATGGGAAACACGGTGCCATCCATGCTGTGGCCCAACCAAGTGCCGCAGCCAAAGGCCACCAGCATCATCAAAAATCCACCCATGGCAGAGGCCGCACCGGCGGCATCCGGGAATGGGCCCACCGCACCGGTTTGGCCAATCGGTTGGTGCACGCCGTGTGCGAGCATGATCAGCATGAAGGGCAAGATCAACCCAGGCACGCCGGTGCCAGGGATGTGGGCACAAATGGCCAAAGCAATGCCACCACTGAGGGTCATGCCCCCGGCCAAGATTATCGATTTGCGCAAGCCCCAACGCGCCAGCCAGCGCCGACACATCCATGTCCCCACGATGTAAGACGAGGTGGAGCACAGCAAGATCAAACCATATTGCAAATTGGTCAAACCCATCACATGGATAAACACAAAGGAGGACGAGGCCAGGTAGGTGAACAAGTAGCCATAGGTGCACATCGAGAGCAAGGTGTAGGCGCGAAAACTGGGGTTGGCCAAAAAGCGCAGCCAATTGCCACTGAGCACCCGCCATTGCAAAGCACGGGGGTCGGGCGTGTGCAAGCTTTCGCGAAATTGGCCCCACACCAGCAAACCCGTGGCCGCACCATAGATCACCAACACGCTCAAGGCCGATCGCCAGCCGGTGTAAGCGGCCAGCCACCCGCCCAGGGGTGCGCTCAGGCACAAAATCACGCCCAAACCGGTGAAAGCTTTGGACATCAGCCGCGCACCCTCGGCTGGGCTGAAGCCATCGCGCACGATGGCCCGGGCACACATCACCACCGAACCCATGGCCGCGCCTTGGATGGTGCGCCACAAGATCAACTGCTCAATGGACGGCGCCATGACACAAAAAGCGCCCGCCAAAGTGAACGCCGACAAGCCCGTCAGCAGCACCGGGCGACGCCCCCAGCGGTCCGACAAAGGGCCCCAAAACAACTGAGACACGCCAAACGCCAACAGCATGCCCGTCAAGGTCAACTGGGCTTGCGCCATGGTGGCCCCCAAGTCCACCTTCAAGGTGGGCAAGGCGGGCAGGTACAGATCGGTGCAGATGGGCATGGTGCCCACCAGCAATGACAGCAAGGTGATGAGCATGGGCTCGCTCATGCGCTTCATGTCAGCGCCCACGCATGAAAAGCGCATCCAGTTCAGCCACGCTGATTTGACGCCATGTTGGTCGACCATGGTTGCATTGGTCGGCACGTTCTGTGGCCTCCATTTGGCGCAGCAAGGCATTCATCTCGTCGATGGTGAGCCGGCGATTGGCGCGCACCGCGCTGTGGCAGGCCATGGTGGAGAGGGTTTCGTTGCGCGCACGCTCGAGCACTTGGCTGGCTCCGTGCGCTTGCAAATCTTCCAGAACGCTGCGCGCCAGTGCCACCGCATCGCCTTGGGCCAGGCTGTTGGGCACACTGCGCACGGCCAGTGAGGCAGGGGACAGGACCGATATTTCCAGGCCCAAACGGTGCAATGCTTCGGGGTTGGATTCCACACATGCGACTTCTTGGGCTGAGGCTTGAAAGCTGGCCGGGATCAACAGCGGTTGGCATTCAATGCCTTGGCCATCCCATTGGGTTTTGAGCCGCTCGTACACGACCCGCTCATGGGCGGCATGCATGTCCACCACGATCAGGCCAAGCTCGTTTTCGGCCAAGATGTAAATGCCTTGCAATTGAGCCAGTGCCCTGCCCAGCGGCCAATCGGTGGGGGCGCTGTTGGCCAAGGCCGAGGCGGGTTCTGCGTGACTGGGCTGAAACGGGTTTGCTGGGGCAACCCGGCTGGGGGGTGGCAAGGGCTGGTCTTGCAGCCATTGAGCTGAACCGCCCGGGGCGATGGCAGGTTGGGCAGCGCCCCACAGGGCATCGAGTTCTGCCACCCGGTGCCCCGCCGACCAGTCCAGGCGCGTTTGGGGCCAACTGCCTGTTCGAGGTGCTGAGGGGGGCAAAGGGGACTCATTTGGGTTTGCGGTTTGACCCAAGCGAGGCAAGGCCAAGGCGTTGTCCACGGCGGTGCGCACCGCTTGGTGCACTTCGCGGCTGTCGCGAAAGCGCACTTCAATTTTGGTCGGGTGCACGTTGACGTCAACGCCGGCCGGGTCGATTTCCACAAACAACACATAGACTGCTTGACGCTGGCCGTGCAGCACGTCGTCATAGGCACTGCGCACACCATGGGCGATGACTTTGTCGCGCACAAAGCGGCCATTGACATAAGCAAATTGCTGGTCGGCCCGCGCGCGTGAGGCAGCGGGTGTGCCCGCAAAGCCATGCACCCGCATGGGCCCTGCGCTGAAGTTGACGCGCACCGATTCGGTCAAAAAAGGCTCGCCCAACACATCGCTCATGCGCAAGGAAACCGCATCTGGACCGCTGTGTGCACGCCACTGAGACAGGCTTTTCCCCTCATGCCAGATCGAAAAACCCACATCTGGACGGGCCAAGGCATGGCGGCGCACCGTGTCCAGGCAATGGGCCAGTTCGGTGGCGTCTGTTTTCAGGAATTTGCGCCGGGCCGGTGTATTGAAGAACAAGTCTTGTACCTCCACCGTGGTGCCCACTTCACGGGCTGCTGGGTGAATTTCACCGGTGCGTGCTTGCAACACCATGGCGTGGGGCTGGGCATGGGTGCGAGAGGTCAAGCTCAGGTCAGACACCGAGGCAATGGCCGCCAGTGCTTCGCCGCGAAAGCCCATGGTCGAGACCGACTCCAGGTCTTGCAAGTTGCTGATTTTGCTGGTGGCATGGCGTTTGAGCGCGACCGCCAATTGTTCGGGGGCAATGCCCCAGCCGTTGTCTTCGACGCTGATCAGGCGCACCCCGCCAGCGAGCAAGCGCACCGAAATTTGCATTGCTCCGGCGTCTAGCGCGTTGTCGAGCAACTCGCGCAGCACCGATGCGGGGCGCTCGACCACCTCGCCGGCAGCGATTTGGCTGATCAGTTCATCGGGGAGCTCGCGGATGGGGTGCGGCGATGGGGGAGGATTTGTCACTGGGGCATTTTAGGGCTGTGGCAACAACGATAATTGCGCAAAGGACATCCATGGAACTGATCACTTATTTGATGGATTTTGTGTTGCACGTGGACCGCCACATTGGCGTGTTTGTGCAAACCCACGGGGTCTGGGTTTATGCCCTGTTGTTTGCGATAGTTTTTGTTGAAACTGGCGTGGTGGTGATGCCTTTTTTGCCCGGCGACTCTTTGCTTTTCATCACTGGGGCTTTGTGTGGTGCGGATTTGATGAGTTTGCCCCTGGCCATGGGTGTCTTGTTGGCGGCGGCCATATTGGGTGACCAGTGCAATTTTTCGATCGGGCGGCGCGTGGGCGTTCGGGTGTTTGCGTGGGAAAACGCCCGCTGGTTCAATCGCCGCGCCTTTGACCAAGCACATGCTTTTTATCTGCGCCACGGCCCCATCACGCTGGTGCTGGCGCGCTTCATGCCCTTTGTGCGAACCTTTGCGCCATTTGTGGCGGGCGTGGCCGACATGGACCGCGCCCGTTTCACTTTGTTCAATGTGGTGGGCGCGTTGATTTGGGTATTGGGTTTGTGCGGCGCTGGTTATTTGTTTGGCAACTTGGAAGTGGTGCGCAAAAACCTGCAAATCATCATCTGGGGTCTGATTGTGGTGCCCGGTTTGGTGGCCATCATTGGCTCCTACCGGGTCTCACGCGCGCCCCATTGAAAGCCCCCCCTCGACCACGGCGGGGGCTTCAGCGGCCAACCAGATCCGGATCAAATATCAATCACCACGTTGCCAATGTCGCGCCCAGCCTCCACGCATTCGTGCGCTTGGACAATTTGAGCGAGTGAAAACCGCGGGCCAATGCCGTGGACCAGTTTTTTCTGGGCCAATAAGTGATTGAGGTCCGCCAAGCAGCGTGCGCGGTCTGCCGCGTTCAACTCGTAGACGATGAAAAACTTCAGCTGATAGGCATTGATCAGCAAGGGTCGAAAGCTCAGCGTGGTCTCGGCGCTGTTTGATCCGTAGCAAATCAACTGTCCGTTTGGTGCCAATACACCCTGTGGCAGCCAGGTGGCGGTGGTAGAAAAATCCAGGTCGATGATGGCGTCCACCCCTTTGCCGTTGGTCAAGCTTTTGACACGCTCGGGCACCGATTCGGTTTTGTAATTGATCCAGTCTTTCACCCCCACGCTGATGGCATGATCGGCCTTGGCCTGTGACCCAGCCGTGCCAATCACCCGAGCGCCTGCCAGCAAGGCCATTTGGGACGCATAGTGGCCCACGGCTGAGGGGGCACCAGTGACCAACACGGTTTTTCCTTTCAAGTCCCCCGCCAAATGCACGGCTTGCAAGGCGGTCAGGCCTGGAATACCCATGCAAGCACCGGCTGCAAAGTCGGTGACCTCGGGCAAGGGATGTGCTTGTTCCTGGGGCAGCACGATGTACTGGGCCGCCGTGCCATAGGGGCGCTTGTATTGGGCGTTCCACGTCCAAACCCGCTGGCCCATGCGGGCCGCATCCACGCCCGCGCCGACTTGATCGATCACGCCAGCCCCATCGCTGTGGGGGATGTAGCGCTCGCCCACCAGCGGTCGGCCTTTGCGGTTTTTCACATCCGAGGGGTTCACACCGGAGGTTTTCAATTGGACCCGCACTTCACCGGGACCGGCTTCGGGGGTGGGCATGTCACCAACGACCAACACGTCTTTGGCTTCGCCGTTGTGGGTGTACCAGGCTGCTTTCATGGGGAATCCTTCGGTTTCAGGGTGGAGATAAAGGGGGCCATTGTGGGGGACAAGTCCTGTCCATGGTTCAAGCCGATCGGTTGCGTGCCAACGGTGGGTTGCGCTGGAAGTAGCGCTCAATGCTGCGCATCAAGGCCTCTGCCAGTTGCTCTTGATAGGCATCGCTGGCCAAGCGCAGCTCTTCGTCGGGGTTGCTGATGAACCCGGTCTCGACCAGCACGCTGGGGATGTCGGGGGCTTTGAGCACCGCAAAACCGGCTTGTTCTACCGTGGGTTTGTGCAATTTGATCAATTGGCGCATTTGGCCCAACATCTCTTGGCCCAGTTTCAAGCTGTCGTTGATTTGCGCCGTGGTGCTCATGTCAAACAAAGCATGTTGTACATGCGCGTCTTGGGTTTTGATGTTCAGGCCGCCAATGTCGTCGGCGCGGTTTTCCTGCCCGGCCATCCATTTGGCAGCGGCGCTGGAAGCCGCGCCTTGGCTCAGGGCGAACACACTGGCACCACGCGCCTGCGGGGTGAAAAACGCATCGGCATGGATGCTGATGAACAAATCGGCTTGCACCCGGCGGGCTTTTTGGACCCGCTGCTGCAATGGGATGAAGAAGTCGGCATCGCGGGTGAGCATGGCGCGCATGGGCAAGGTGCCGTGGCGGGTGCGCACGCTGGCGCGATTGATGCGCTCGCGCAGGCGCAAAGCAATTTGCAGCACCACGTCTTTTTCGCGCGTGCCGCGTTGGCCCAAGGCGCCTGGGTCTTCTCCCCCGTGGCCTGGGTCCAATGCCACCACCACCCAGCGCAGTTGTGGGGTTGGGTCGGTGTTTTGAATGCCCGTTGCCGAGCCAACCTGTGGGGCGATGGGCGGGCTGGTCGCACCCATTTGCGGCCCTGTGGCGCGCGCCGATGGCGGCTCGCTCGGTCGCAGCGCTGGCTTGACCGCAGCGGTGTCAGGCAGGGTGCGGCCACTGGTTTGGGTGCCTTGCTGGGCCATCCATTCACCCAAGGGATCACCATCCGTGGCTTGCGGGCTGGGCTTGGGTCTGTCGGTTGCCGTGTTGGCGGCCTTGGGCATGCGCTCGGCGATCAAGGCTTCGAGCGGGTCTGCGGCTTGGGTCGGGTACAGGTCCAGCACCAGGCGATGCTGGTATTGGGACTGGCCTGACTTGACCGGTGCCAACTGAAATACCTGGGGCTGGACCATGGTGCGCAAATCCAACACCAAACGCACTGTGCCAGGGGTGAATTGCCCCACCCGCACACCCGTGATGTAGGGGTCGTCAGAGCGCACCTTGCCTACCAATTCCCGCAAGGCCGGGTTGAGTTCGATGCCTTCTATGTCGACCGCCAGCCGGGGTGGGTTGGCGATAAATTGGGTTTGGGTCGACAAGGCGTTGTCTGATTCGATGCTTACCCGGGTGTAGTCTTTGGCGGGCCAGACACGCACGGCCAAAATGCCAGCCCCATGTGCGATCTCGTGCAGGCCCAGGCTCAGGGCCAAGCCACCAGCTTGCAAAATTGCACGCCGTTTCATGGCAGCAAAGCCTTTCCATGGGCATGGTGTGCTTGCCAGAGAACGGAGCGGGCGTTTTCATCCACCCATTGCAGGTGCAAGGACACGTCGGGGGCGGGCAAGGCCGGCCCTGCGTTGCCCGGCCACTCGCAAAGCTTCAAGCCAACAGATGCAAATACATCGCGAAAACCAGCGTCCTCCCACTCCTGGGGATCGGTGAAACGGTAAAAGTCAAAGTGCCAAATGGCCAATTCACCGCTTTGGCGTGGCGCACTGTGGGGTTCGACCACGGCATAGGTGGGGCTTTTGATGCGCCCGGTCACTCCCAATGCCGACAACAAGTGGCGCACCCAGGTGGTTTTACCGCTGCCCAATTCACCATGCAAGTGCACAATGGCGTCGCCCGCCACCGGCAAGCGCAGCAATCGGGCGGCCATGCGCTGGGCGCTGGCGACGGTGGCGGCCTCATCGGGCCATTGTTCGGTGTGAACCATCCAGGGGTTATTCAAGGGGCAGGGGTGTTGATCGATCGTGTGGACTTGTGGGGTCGCTTGCAAGCGTGGGCCCAAGAACTTGGATTCTCTCAAATTGGCGTGTCCGGCGTGGACTTGACCGATGCCGAGCCAGGCCTGTTGGCCTGGTTGGCCCAGGGCTTCCATGGCGAGATGGCCTATATGGCCAGCCACGGTTTGAAGCGTGCCAGGCCCGGCGAACTGATCCCCGGCACGCTCAGTGTGATCACCGCGCGCATGGATTACCGCCGATCAGAACCTTTGGCCTGGGGTGGCGAGCACCCCACGCACAAGGGCACCGATTGGCAAAGTTTGGAGTGGCAACGCCTGGCCCAACCTGCCCAAGGCGTGGTCTCCATGTATGCCCGAGGGCGCGATTACCACAAGGTGATGCGCCAGCGCTTGCAGCTACTGGCCGACCGCTTGCAAGCCCACATTGGACCCACTGGTCACCGCGTTTTCACCGATTCCGCCCCGGTGCTGGAGGTGGAGTTGGCCCAGCGCAGTGGTTTGGGTTGGCGCGGCAAGCACACGCTGCTGCTCCACCGAGAGGGCGGATCGATGTTTTTTTTGGGCGAAGTGTTCGTGGACCTGGCGCTGACGCCCACACCGGCGCAGTCCGATCACTGTGGCAGTTGCACGGCCTGCATCGATGTGTGCCCCACCCAGGCCATCGTGGCGCCATATCGATTGGACGCCAGGCGGTGTATTTCATATTTAACGATTGAACACCCCGGCTCCATTGACCCGGACTTGCGCACCCTCATGGGCAACCGGGTATATGGCTGTGACGACTGCCAACTGGCTTGCCCGTGGAATAAATACGCCCAAGTCAGCACCTTGCCCGACTTTGCAGCCCGCGCGACCTGGACCGATGCCAACTTGCTGGTGTGGATGTCGTGGTCAGAGGCGGATTTTTTGCGGTTGAGCGAAGGCTCGGCGATTCGCCGCATTGGCCATGTGCGCTGGTTGCGCAACGTGGCGATTGCAATGGGCAACGCCCTGCGTGACAGCCAGGATGCGGGGTGGTGTGCCCAAGCGGCGGCGGCATTGCAGTCGCGTTTGCCACACCCTGACCCATTGGTGCGCGAGCATGTGCAATGGGCCCTGGACCAAATACCGCTGGCGTGACACCCTTGGGCCGCAAGCAGCGGGGCTGGGTGTGCTTTAGCGCAAAACCAGAACAGGGATTTTGGCGTGGGTCAGCACATGCTGGGTTTCGCTGCCCAGCAACAAACGTTTGATGCCGCTGCGCCCGTGCGAGGCCATCACAATCAAGTCGATTTTCGCTTTGGTGGCGGCCGCGACCAAGGCATCTGCCACTTGGTCTGACTTGATCACCATGGTTTTGACCTTGACGCCCTTGGCTGTGGCCATTTTGCTCACGGCGTCGAGGATTTTTTGAGCATCTTGGCCCCATTGCGCTTCGATGCGCTTGACCTCATTGGCCCCCAGGGGAATGGATCCTTCAAAATAGCTTTGAATATACCGGGGCACCACTTTCACGGCTGTCAAATCGGCTTCGCACAGTTGCGCCATGCCAATGGCGGCGGCGACGGCTTTTTTGGACAAGGCGGTGCCATCGGTGGCGACCATGATTTTTTTATACATAAGACTTCCTTTTTTAAGTGCTGCGCTCCGATTGGGGCGGGTCACTTGAAGTTTATGGGTCTGGGCCGAGGCTGTATTGATCCATGTCAATGGGCGCACCATCAAAACATCTAAAGTTCATCCATGTTGTGGGATACGTCTTCATTGCTGGTTTCTGCCAGTGGGGCTCAGGTTTGCGCTCTTAAAGGCCAGGACGCGCTGACTTCGCTGCGTTTGCTCGACGATCCCCAGCAGTGGCCATTGTTTGGGCGCCCTCAGGTCGACCCTGCGGCATCTGATGGGACAGGCAGTCTTGTATGGACCTCCCAGGTGGTCATTGAGGGCATGCACTGCGCAGCGTGCGCCTTGAACATTGAGGCGGCTGTTGCCGCCGTCAAGGGGGTGATGTCGGTGCGGGTGGACGGTCACGGCCAGCGCGCCGAGGTGGTTTGGCGCAGCGACCAAGCCATGCCCTCGCAATGGATGGGGGCCATCGACCATGCCGGCTATGGCGTGAAACCAGCCCATGACATGGGTCGCCGCGCCGCCCGTGAAAAGCAATCTCGCCAAGCCCTGTGGCAATGGTTGGTGGCTGGTTTTTGCATGATGCAAGTGATGATGTATTCAGTGCCGGTGTATGTCGCTGAACCGGGCGACATCAGTGCGGACATGCTGGGTTTGCTGCACTGGGCGGGCTGGGTATTGTGTTTGCCGGTGATGGTTTTTTCGTCGGGCCCTTTTTGGCGCCAAGCTTGGCGCGATTTGCAGCAAGGTCGCATTGGCATGGACTTGCCCGTGGCTTTGGGCATTGGCATCACCTTTGTGATCAGCACCGCAGCCACTTGGGACCCAACGGGTCCATTGGGTTCGGAGGTCTACTTCGACTCTCTCACCATGTTTGTGTTTTTTTTGCTCACCGGTCGTTGGCTCGAGGGCCGCATGCGCGAAAGAACCGCAGGTGCCTTGGACGCGCTGATGAACCGCTTGCCCGAGCAGGTTGAGCGAATGAATGCACAGGGGGAATTTGAAAAGGTTGCCCTTTCAGCGCTGCAATTGGGCGACACCGTGCGCGTCGGCCCTGGTCAGGCATTCCCAGCCGATGGCCGGGTCGCACAGGGCAGCACTTGGGTGGAAGAGGCCTTGCTGACCGGCGAATCCAGACCCCTGTCGCGTCAAGTGGGCGACCGCGTGCTGGCGGGCAGTCACAACCTGCGCCAAAGCGTGGACGTGGTGTTGACCGAGTTGGGTGAGGCCACGGTTTATGCCCACACGGTGGCATTGATGGCTTCGGCGGCTTTGAGCAAACCACGCTTGGCGCGCATGGCCGATCGCATCGCCAAACCTTTTTTGTGGGCGGTGTTGATCGCCGCTTGTGGCGCAGCAGCTTGGGTGTGGCCAGTCAACCCCGCCCAAGCCTTGATGGTGGCGGTTTCGGTGCTGATCGTCACATGCCCGTGTGCCTTGTCCTTGGCCACGCCTGCGGCGATGATCGCCGCAGCGGGCAACTTGGCCCGCCATGGGGTGTTGATGCGCGACCTGCAAAGCCTGGAGGCCATGGCCGCAGTTGACTTGGTGGTGTGGGACAAAACCGGTACCTTGACCTCCGACACCCAAAGCGTTTTGCGCGTGCATGCGCCACAAGGTGTGTTTGTCCCCGATGCCCAAGGCATGTGGGGCCCTGAGGTATTGGCCCTTTGGTCCAGTGCGGCTGCTTTGGCCCATCATTCATTGCACCCTTTGTCACGCGCCTTGGACACGTTGGACGCACCCCATGTGCCCACACGCGACGTCAGCGAGCACCCAGGCCAGGGCCTGCATGGTGAGGTTTGGCATGCTGGTCGATGGAGCCACATGTGGCTGGGATCGTGGTCTTTTGGGCAGTCCGAATCGAATGGCATGACGCGAGACTTGCTAGCACCGTGCGCCAGCGTGCACCTGTGGGGTGAAGCAGGGTGGCTGGCCAGCTTTGAGGTGAGTGAAACCTTGCGGCCTGATGCCGCCAAGGTGTTGCAAACCTTGCAGTCGCAGGGCCTGCAAGTGCGCATTTTGTCAGGCGATCGAACGCAAGCCGTGTTGGATGTGGCCCAGCGTTTGGGTTTGCGCTCGGATCAAGTTCAGGGGGCACTGAGCCCACAAGACAAGCTCGATCAAGTTCAATCTTGGCAGCAGCAGGGGTGGCGCATCGCTGTGGTGGGCGATGGCTTCAATGACATGCCGGTGTTGGCCGCTGCCAACGCTTCGATCGCGGTGGGTCAGGCCATTCCTTTGGCCCGCTCACACAGCGACGCCGTGGTGCGCGGGAATCATTTGTGGCCTGTGGTGCAAACGCTGGTGTTGGCGCGCCGCACCATGGCGGTGGTGCGATACAACTTGCTGTGGGCGGCGGTTTACAACGCCGTTTGCATTCCGTTGGCCGTCATGGGATGGATGCCCGCTTGGGTGGCGGGTGCGGGCATGGCTTTGAGTTCACTGTTTGTCGTCTTGCACTCATTGCAGCTGTCACGTGATCAAACCTTGTTGTCAGTTGACTGAAAGTTTATTCCATGGATATTTTGTTTTTGCTCATCCCCTTGTCTGTTGCCCTGGTCTTGCTGATCTTGGTGGGGCTGTGGTGGGCCATTGACTCCGGACAATTTGAATCGATTGAACAAGAAGGCGAGCGGATTTTGCGCAACGATTGATCTGCATCAAGCTGCCCAAGTCCATTCAATCAGATACTGTCTACGCGGTTTTCAAGAGGTTAAGAAATGAATCAACAGCACATTACAACGGCTTACAGTGACACGGCGGTGCGCCAGTTCTCCATCATGGCCGTGATCTGGGGAGTGGTCGGCATGCTGGTGGGCGTGATCATCGCTGCCCAGTTGGCCTGGCCTGAATTGAACTTTGGTATTCCTTGGCTGAGTTACGGCCGACTCCGGCCATTGCACACCAATGCTGTGATTTTTGCGTTTGGCGGTTGTGCCTTGTTCGCCACCAGCTATTACGTGGTGCAGCGCACGGGGCAAACCCGTTTATTTGCCCCCAAGTTGGCAGCCTTCACCTTTTGGGGTTGGCAAGCGGTCATCTTGGCTGCGGCCATCAGCCTGCCCCTGGGCTACACCAGCGGCAAAGAGTATGCCGAGCTCGAGTGGCCGATTGATATTTTGATCACCTTGGTGTGGGTGTCTTATGCCGTGGTGTTTTTTGGCACCGTGGGGCAGCGCAAAGTCAAACACATTTATGTCGCCAATTGGTTTTATGGCGCATTCATATTGGCCGTGGCCATCTTGCACCTGGTCAACAGTGCGGCCGTGCCTGCGGGTTGGATGAAGTCCTACTCGGCCTACGCAGGTGTGCAAGACGCCATGATTCAGTGGTGGTACGGCCACAACGCCGTGGGATTTTTCTTGACGGCAGGTTTTCTGGGCATGATGTACTACTTCATCCCCAAGCAAGTGGAGCGGCCGGTTTATTCCTACCGCTTGTCGATCGTGCACTTTTGGGCGCTGATCTTCACCTACATGTGGGCCGGCCCGCACCATTTGCACTACACCGCTTTGCCAGATTGGACACAGTCTTTGGGCATGGCGTTCTCGCTGATATTGCTTGCGCCCAGTTGGGGCGGCATGATCAACGGTGTGATGACCTTGTCTGGCGCTTGGCACAAACTGCGCGATGACCCGATCTTGCGCTTCATGATTGTTTCCTTGTCTTTTTACGGCATGAGCACCTTTGAAGGCCCCATGATGTCCATCAAGACGGTCAATGCCTTGTCGCATTACACCGACTGGACGGTGGGCCACGTTCACTCAGGCGCCTTGGGGTGGGTGGGCCTGGTGTCCATGGGGGCGCTTTACTTCTTGATCCCACGCTTGTTTGGACAGAAAAAAATGCACAGCATCCCTGCCATTGAACTGCATTTTTGGATGGCCACCATCGGCATCGTGCTGTACATCGCAGCCATGTGGATCGCCGGGGTGATGCAAGGCCTGATGTGGCGCGCCATCAACGACGACGGCACCTTGACTTACACCTTTGTCGAAAGCGTCAAAGCAACCTATCCCTACTACGTGGTGCGGGTGATCGGTGGGGTGCTGTATCTCGGTGGCATGTTGGTCATGCTATGGAATGTGGTCATGACCGCATGGCATGGCAAGGCCCAATTGGTGGCCATCCCTGTTGCACCAGCCCACGCTTGAGGAGTGACCATGAGCAATAAACCAGAATCCGGTTTCACCCACGAAAAAATCGAGACCAACAACCTGTTGATGGTGGTGTTGATTTTGTTGGTCATCGCTGTGGGCGGTATGGTGGAAATCATTCCACTGTTTTTCCAAAAGTCCACCACCCAGCCCATAGAGGGTGTCAAACCCTACACGGCGTTGCAGTTGGCTGGGCGCGATGTCTATGTGCGCGAAGGTTGCTACAACTGCCACTCGCAAATGATCCGCCCCTTGCGTGCCGAGACCCTGCGCTATGGCCACTATTCAGTGGCCGGTGAATTCGTCTACGACCACCCCTTCCAGTGGGGCAGCAAACGCACGGGCCCAGATCTGCACCGGGTGGGAGGCAAATACAGCGATGAGTGGCACCGCATCCACTTGGTGAACGCACGAGACGTGGTTCCTGAATCCAATATGCCGGCCTACCCCTGGTTGGAAAAGTCTCCGGTTGACGCCGCAGCAATGCCCGCGCACATGACAGCCCTGCGCCGGGTGGGCGTGCCCTACACCGATGCAGAAATAGCCTCTGCCAGCCAGGATGTGCAAGGCAAAACCGACATGGATGCCTTGATCGCCTATTTGCAGGCCATGGGCCGCGCTTTGAAGTAAGGATTTAAAACCATGGACATCACCGTTTTGAGAATTGCCACCACCGTGTTGGGCTTTGTGTGTTTTCTGGCCATCGTGGCCTGGGTGATGGACAGGCGCAAAACCCAAGCGTTTGAAGAAGCCGCCCAACTGCCTTTTTTGGGTGATTGAGGAGTTCACACATGAGTGATTTTGTACATTCTTTTTGGTCTCATTACGTCACTTGGATCACCCTGGGTGGCATATTGGGCTGTGTTTTGCTTTTGTGGGTGACGTCACGCAAGAAGTTACCTGACTCCGTTGACAACACCACCGGTCACGTGTGGGATGAAGACCTGCGCGAGTCGAACAACCCCTTGCCCTTGTGGTGGGTGGGTTTGTTTGTCCTGACCATCGTTTTTTCCTTGTTTTATTTGGCCTTTTACCCTGGTTTGGGCAACCACGAAGGGCGTTTTGCTTGGACCTCTGTCCAGCAGTACGAGCAGGAAGTGACCCAGGCCAATGCGGATTTGGCACCTATATATGCCCGCTTTGATGCCATGAGCGCGGAGCAAGTGGCACTGGACCCTCAGGCGCGGCACATTGGAGAGCATTTGTTTTTGAACAACTGCGCCCAATGCCATGGATCTGACGCCAGGGGCACCAAAGGCTTCCCCAATTTGACCGATGGCGATTGGTTGTATGGTGGCAGTCCAGACAAGATCAAAGAAAGCATCACCCTTGGCCGTCAGGGCAATATGCCCCCCATGGCGGCGGCGGTAGGTGGTGCAGAGGACGTGAAAAACCTGGCCCACCATGTGCTGAGCTTGTCGGGTTCTCCGAACGACTCTTTGCGTGCCGCCTTGGGCAAGCCCAAATTTGGCGCTTGCGCGGCCTGCCACGGCGCCGATGCCAAAGGCAATCAGGCCTTGGGTGCCCCCAACTTGACCGACAAGGTCTGGTTGCATGGTTGGGGTGAGGAGGCGATTGTGTCCATGGTCACCAAAGGCAAGCTCAATCAAATGCCCGCCCAAGAGGGGCGACTGACACCATCGCAAATCCATGTGCTGAGTGCTTATGTTTGGGGCTTGTCCAACACCTCGACCCAGAAACCATGATCTTGCTTGAGGAGCGCGTGGGCGCGCCATGTTGAAACCCGTGCGCAAGGTCATTGATATTCAACCCGTGGATGGGTCGGGTGCATCTTTGTATGCGCCGTCACCGAAAATTTACCCTCGATCGGTGCAAGGCCGCTTCGCGATGTGGCGATGGGCCCTGGTGTGGCTCACCCAATTGGTCTTTTATGGTTTGCCTTGGTTGGAGTGGGGGCAGCGGCAAGCCGTTTTGTTTGATTTGGGTGCCCGGCGGTTTTATATTTTTGGCTTGGTGCTGTACCCGCAAGACTTTATTTACTTGACGGGTTTGTTGGTCATCTCTGCCTTGTCTTTGTTTTTGTTCACGGCGGTGGCAGGTCGACTGTGGTGTGGATACGCTTGCCCGCAAACGGTTTACAGCGAAATTTTCATGTGGATCGAGCGCAAGATCGAAGGTGACCGAAGCGCCCGCATGCGCTTGGATGCGGGCCAATTCAGTCTCGAGATGTTGGTTAAGAAATGGTATAAGCACATCATCTGGTTGGGTGTTGCCATGTGGACGGGCTTCACGTTTGTGGGCTATTTCACCCCCATCAAGTCGTTGGGCATGGAGTTTTTGCAAACCCGCATGTCCTCGTGGGAGGTTTTTTGGGTCTTTTTCTATGGCTTCGCCACCTACGGCAATGCCGGCTTCATGCGCGAGCAGGTGTGCAAATACATGTGCCCGTATGCGCGCTTTCAAAGTGCCATGTTCGATGCCGACACCCTGATCGTGACCTACGACGCCCAGCGGGGCGAGCCCAGGGGCAAACACCAGACCACCGCTGATGTGAAACGCACGACAGGTGACTGCATCGATTGCAGCTTGTGTGTGCAGGTGTGTCCCACAGGCATTGATATCCGAGATGGCTTGCAGTACGAGTGCATCGGCTGTGGCGCTTGTGCCGACGTGTGTGACACCGTGATGGACAAAGTGGGCATGCCACGTGGTTTGGTCCGCTATGCGACGCAAAACGCCATTAAAAAGGGTTGGAATTCGGCTCAAATTTGGGGCCAGGTAATGCGTGTCCGGGTGTGGATCTATACCGGTGTATTGCTTGCTTTGGTGTTGGCTTTGTCCACGAGCTTGGCCTTGCGCACGCCTTTTCGGGTCGACATCGTGCGCGACCGCACGACCTTGTCGCGCATCACTGAGTACGGCACGCTGCAAAATGTGTATCGCTTGCAAATCATGAACGCCACCGAGCACAGCAGTGACTACCAAGTTTCGGTCAGGGGCTTGCATGGGATTGAGCTGCGTGACATGGACCCCATCCATGTGGAAGCGGCCCAGGCACGCTGGGTGGTGGTGCATGTGGACGTGCCGTATGGCTCTGGCGAGCCGGGATCGCACAAAATTTGGTTTGACATTGACGACCCCCACAGCGGTCAAAAAGTGGTTGAGGCGTCTGTATTTCTGATTCCCCGATGACAACAGGAGACAAACAATGAAAACCCTTGACGACGCTCCATCTTTGGCCTGGTGGCGCTATGGCCATGTTTGGTTGGTATTGCTTGGACCTGCGGTCGTGGTGGTGGCTTCCTTGTACACCGGTGCATTGGCATTGAAAGGGGCGGACGAGGTCATGGACCACCCCAGCCAGGTCATCAGCCCGGCCGCACAACGTGCGTTGGTTCCAGCGCACCAGGCCCGCAACCATGCGGCCACCCCGTCGGCGCCTGGCGTGGACAGCGCCGTGCCGGCCAAGTAAGCCACCGCCCCAGGAGGTCAGCATGTGGAGATGGCATTTGATGTGGGTCTTGTGGCCTGCCTTTTTGGCGGCGGGTGTCTTGGAGATGCTGGTTTTTGCCATGATTGACCCAGAAGACATGCGCTGGATGGGTCAAGGTATCACGTTGCCGCGCCAAGCCATTTACAGCTTGGGCTTTTTTCTGTTGTGGACCGTCACTGCGGTGGCCAGCGCATTGAGCTTGCTGCTCAGCCAGTCGGGGGACTCGGTCAATCGAGATGGCCGTTTGGCCATGGACGAGAAAGAAAGCGGTGAGCCAGGTCCGCTGTGAGGGCCTTTAGGCGCATGCCCCTGCGTTGACGATTTGCTGCAAGGCCTGGGGGTCGATGATTTGCACATGGCGCTGCTTGACCTCGATGCTGCCTTCCTCTGCAAACTTAGAGAAGGTCCGGCTGACGGTTTCCAGTTTCAGGCCCAGGTAACTGCCGATTTCTTCACGGGTCATGCGCAGAACCAGTTCAGTGCGAGAAAAACCCCTGGCGTGCAATCTTTGCACCAAATTCAACAAAAACGCAGCCAGTCTCTCCTCGGCCCGCATGCTGCCCAAGAGCAACATCACGCCGTGTTCGCGCACGATTTCTCGGCTCATGATCTTGTGCACATGGTGCTGCAAGGCCTTGACCTCGCGAGACAAGTGCTCAATTTGATCAAATGGCATGACGCAGACCTCGGCGTCTTCCAGTGCCACTGCATTGCAGGTGTGGTGGTCGCTGACGATGCCATCCAAACCCATGATCTCCCCGGCCATTTGAAAGCCGGTGACTTGCTCGCGACCGTCTTCGGTGGCCACGCAGGTTTTGAAAAAACCGGTTCGGATGGCGTACAAGGCGTTGAAAGACTCCCCGTCTTTGAACAGGTGTGCCCCGCGCTTGATTTTGCGTTTGGTCTCGACCACTTCTTCAATGCGCAGGAGGTCTTGGTCAGACAAACCAACCGGCATGCACAGTTCACGCAAATTGCAGTTGGTGCAAGCAACCTTGATGGCAGAAGGGTTCATGGGGTACAACCTGTTTTGATGAACAACAAAGCTTGATTCAGCGCAAAGTCAAAAATGCATTTAACGGGCACATTATCCACTTCGGAATGGATTGTTTATGAGCTTGCTGAACCCAAAATTACTTGGCCAGTACGACGTGCCTGGACCTCGTTACACATCGTATCCAACAGCAGACCGCTTTGTCGGTGCGTTTGGACACACCCAGTACGTGCAAGCCTTGCGACAGCGACAGCAGGGATTGGGTTTGCGCGGCATCCCTTTGTCTGTTTATGTGCACATCCCCTTTTGTGCATCACTTTGCTATTACTGTGCATGCAACAAAATCATTACCAAACAATACAGCCAAGCCGAACGCTACCTTAAAAGCCTGGGTCGGGAAATCGATTTGACCGTGGCCCAACTCGGTCGTGGCCAGCCCGTGTCACAGCTGCACTGGGGCGGTGGGTCCCCCACTTTTTTGCGCAACGAAGACATGCGCGCACTGAAGGAGCGGTTGACCGATGCCTTTCAATGGGTGCCAGGGGGAGAGTACTCCATCGAGGTCGACCCCCGCACAGTGGATGCATCGCGCTTGGCCGTGATCCGTGAACTGGGCTTTAACCGCCTCAGTTTGGGGGTGCAAGACTTTGAGCCTGCGGTGCAAAAAGCGGTGCACCGCATTCAGTCGACGCAAGACGTGCAAAACCTGATGGTCGCTGCGCGGGCGTTGGGCTTTGAGTCGGTCAACCTCGACTTGATCTACGGCTTGCCCATGCAAACCGCTGCCAGCTTTGAGCGCACCTTGGACCAGGTCATCGAGCTGCATCCCGAGCGGATTGCTTTGTACGCTTATGCCCATTTGCCCGAGCGTTTCAAGCCCCAACGGCGCATCCATGCGGTTGATTTGCCTGCGCCAGCGAGCAAGGTGGGCATGATGCAGCGCGCCTTGGTGCGCTTGGTCGAAGCGGGCTACGTCTACATCGGTATGGATCACTTTGCCCTGCCGGATGACGACTTGGCCGTGGCCAAGCGGCAAGGGCGTTTGCACCGCAACTTTCAGGGCTATTCCACCCAACCAGACAGCGATTTGATCGCCTTGGGGGTGTCGGCGATTGGCCGCGTGGGGGCGACATACAGCCAAAACGCCAAGACATTGGAGGCCTATGAAGACTTGCTGGCCCTGGGGCAGCTGCCGGTTGAACGCGGTTTGTTGCTCAGCCGGGACGATTTGGTGCGGCGCACCATCATCATGGCTTTGATGTGCCAGGGCCATGTTTCCATAGAGTCCATCGAGACGTCGCATTTGATTGACTTTCGCAAAACCTTTGCGGGTGAACTGCTCGAGTTAAAACAAATGCAAGACAGTGGCTTGGTCACGCTCGAGGGCGACGCCATCAACGTCACGGAGCAAGGCTGGTACTTTGTGCGTGCCGTGGCCATGGTGTTTGACCGCTATCTGCGCGCTGATCAAGACCGCGCCCGGTTCTCTAAAATCATTTGATGTTTTCAACCTTGGTGGTCAGTGCGGCACTGATGGGGCTGGCCGGGGGGCCCCATTGCTTGGCCATGTGTGGTGCAGCCTGTGCGGGGATCACCAGCGCCGCTCCTGGGTCGGGGCCAGGCGCGATGTGGGGTTTCCAAATGGGTCGCTTGCTGGGTTACAGCAGTTTGGGTGCTTTGGCTGCGGCATCGATGCAAGGGCTGGGATGGCTCACGCTCCAAAGCGCAGCGTTCAGGCCGGTTTGGAGTTTTTTCCATGTGCTGTTGATGCTGTTGGGACTGTGGTTGCTGTGGCGCGCCGAGCCACCGACTTGGCTGGGCGCTTGGACCCAGGGCATTTGGCGCCGCATCAAACCATTGGGCGAGCGCCAAGCAACCCGTGCCAGCATCGCCGCTCCCTTGGTGCTGGGGTTGGTGTGGGCCTTGTTGCCGTGTGGCTTGCTTTACTCCGCCGTCATGTTGGCCGCCTTGAGCGTTGGCATTTGGCAAGGCGCACA